>NZ_JAYGHG010000007.1:0-173705 GCF_034931085.1 Nodularia harveyana UHCC-0300
CTACCTGGGCTGACGTAATCAACCGCGCTAACTTGGGTATGGAAGTAATGCACGAGCGTAACGCTCACAACTTCCCCCTAGACTTGGCTGCTGGTGATGTTGCTCCTGTTGCATTGACTGCACCTGCTATCAACGGCTAATCTCGAAGTTTAGCTGAATAAGAAACGCCTCTCAGAAATGGGGGGCGTTTTTTCATGGGATGAAATTCTCATAGAGCAATGAAGTACGCGAAAAATGTCATCATAGTGATGGTGAAAAAATACAGGAGAGAAGACTACGGTTTACGCACGTCCTTTAGCAAGGTTAATTGAGCAGTTGCAGCGCTTACCAGGGGTTGGTCCTAAATCAGCCCAGCGACTGGCTTTGCACATTTTAAAGCGCCCAGAAGCAGAAGTGGAGGCTTTAGCACAAGCTCTAATTGATGCAAAAAAGCAGATAGGTTTGTGTACTGTTTGCTTTCACCTATCTGCTGATCCTGTTTGTGAAATTTGTCGCCATCCTAACCGTGACAATACATCAATCTGTGTGGTAGCTGATTCTCGTGATGTGATTGCACTGGAAAAAACCCGCGAATACAAAGGCAAGTATCATGTTTTAGGCGGGGTAATTTCCCCTATGGATGGTATAGGCCCAGAACAGCTAACTATTTCAGCTTTGGTGCGGCGGGTGAGTCAAGAAAAAACCCAAGAGGTAATTCTAGCAATTAGTCCGACTATCGAAGGGGAGACCACAACTCTGTATATCGGTCAGTTACTTAAACCATTTACCAAGGTGACACGGATTGCCTTTGGTTTACCTATGGGTGGTGATTTGGAGTATGCTGATGAAGTGACGCTGGCCAGAGCTTTGGAAGGGCGCAGAGAATTAGATTAAGTTTTACTACGAATATTGCTAGGAATAAAGAACTACCTAGTTAATCTGTATCATGAGGCGGGGTCTTGGCGATCGCTAGTAACATCATTTGCATACTTACTCCTGAATTGAGCTTTCAGTGGCGTTACAGTGATCTACCTGTGGATGTGTTGAGTTTGCAGGGATTCTGTGTGGCGTTGCAACTTCAAGAGTTAAATATCCCTAGAATATTTTTTCCGGTAAATACCAGTAGTTAATATCTGTGGACAAGCAGCATTGCAGTAACTTCTAATTTAGCGTTCTCCTGTCTTTTCAATCGTTTCTATGACGGCTAAACCAATACCAGAAGCGGCTACTAGCATTACTGCTGATAGTAAATAGACATTGGCAAATATCCGGAGGGCATCTTCAAAAAACATATAGGTGGTCATTGCTTCACCTCTTTATCCTTGTGTGACGAGTGTTTTTTATTTCTCCACATCCTGATTTCATCATTCTTGTGGAAAAACTGCTCATATAAATATCTTAACAAAACTTTAGCTAAACAATGAGACTACTTGCAATTTTTTTTTGAAGATTAGATGAATATCAACAGATATTTAGTCATAGAAAATACTGAAAATTTATTTATGTATTGATTATCGCGGTGCAATATTACGTAAATACACCATCTTAGTGGTCAATTAAATCACGTGTTATTGATTAAATATTATAGAACTCTCAAATTTATAAATATTTATGAAACGTATATTAATCAATCTTCTGTCCCTGATATAGCAAGAAAATATATCAAGAGAATTTACGTAATAATTTACCACTGATAAGTATCCACTTTTAAATGCAATTATAAAGTGGAATTTTTTATTAAAAAAACATCTCCTCGAATTTTGCAGTAGGAAAATATTAATTCATGGAATCATCCAGATAAAAACCGCCTACATTGCTTTCAAGCCTGGATTTAAGTTCCATCACCCGGATGGTTCTGGATTTCCACGTCAATAATTAATTGCAATATCTCCTTTGGGGTTACTATCTGCATAAAGTCATAATGATTATGAATAAAATCTTGTTGATCAGTTGAGAGTTGAGTGAAGGAAGAAATATGGCAACATCCCGGTAAATCAATAGAAACATTACCTACTATGACAGACCCCAAAATATTGACAACGGCTGATGGGATTCCGGTGGGAGATAACCAAAATTCTTTGACAGCAGGTGAGCGTGGCCCTGTGCTGATGCAGGATTTCCACCTGATGGAGAAACTGGCTCACTTCAACCGGGAACGAATTCCGGAGCGTGTTGTTCATGCAAAAGGAGCGGCTGCATTTGGCAAGTTCACTGTGACGCAAGATATCACTCGTTATAGTAAAGCCAAAGTTTTTGCTGAAATTGGTCAGGAAACTCCTGTTCTGCTGCGGTTTTCTACAGTAGGTGGTGAAAAAGGTTCAGCCGATGCCGAACGTGACCCCAGAGGTTTTGCCGTCAAGTTTTATACAGAAGAGGGCAACTGGGATTTGGCAGGGAATAATACACCAGTGTTTTTTATCCGTGATCCACTGAAGTTTCCTGATTTCGTGCATACGCAAAAGCGGAATCCCCAAACTAATTGCAAAGATGCCAATGCAATGTGGGATTTCTGGTCACTGAGTCCAGAGTCTCTGCATCAGGTAACAATTCTGTTTAGCGATCGCGGGACTCCCAAAACTTACCGACACATGAACGGTTACGGTAGCCATACATTCAGCCTAATCAATGCTCAAGGAGAAAGATTTTGGTGTAAGTTTCAGTTCAAAACTATCCAAGGTATTGAAAACTTCACCGCCGAAGAAGCAATTCGTATCAAGGGAGAAGACCCAGACCATGCAACTCGTGATTTATTTGAGGCGATCGCCTCTGAAAACTATCCTCAATGGCGAGTCTGCATTCAGATAATGACCGAGGCACAAGCCGCAAATCATCCAGATAATCCCTTCGATTTAACCAAGGTTTGGAAGCATTCGGAATATCCCTTAATTGATGTCGGTATTCTGGAACTCAACCGCAACCCGCAAAACTACTTTGCTGAAGTTGAGCAATCCGCTTTTTCTCCTTCTAACGTCGTTCCGGGTATTAGCTTCTCTCCAGATAAAGTATTGCAAGCTCGCATTATTTCCTATCCCGATGCTCAACGCTATCGCATTGGTGCAAACTATCAGCAATTACCTGTTAATCAACCAAAATGCCCCGTAATGCACTACCAGCGTGATGGTGCAATGGCATTGGGTAACAATGCTGGGAATACACCCAACTACGAACCCAACAGCAATGAGGATACACCAAAGGAAAATTGTGTTTATGCAGAACCGGCTTTGAATTTAGGTCATGTCAAAGCTGATCGCTATGACCACCGCCCAGGAAACGACGACTACACCCAAGCGGGAGAACTTTATCGGCTGATGAAACCGGATCAACAAGAACGTCTGATTCAAAACATTGTCGGTAGTTTAAGTCAAGCTCGTAGTGATCTGCAAATGCGTCAACTCTGCCATTTTTTCCGGGCTGATATGAATTACGGTCAGCGTGTGGCTGAAGGTTTGGGAATTGAGATTGATCCATCTATGATCTCAAAGTCTACTTAACCTCAGAATTTAGCATAGTGGGGACAATTATCGAATTGTCTCTACGCTGTTTCGGGGGATATGAGATAACGAACCACAAAGAGCGCAAAGAAAGAAGGAAATTAGGTAGAGTCTCACCTGAAAATTGCTGTAAAACTGGAAATCTAAGTTAAGCAGCGTTCAATTGTGGCTAATACAGATTGGGAAAGGGAGGGAAAATCATAACCACCTTCTAAACCAAAGAGAATTTTACGGGTTATTTTTAAACAAGCATCAGTAAATAAGCCATAATCTCCTGGTTTTAAATTGATATTAGCTAAAGGGTCTTCGCTGTTGGCATCATAACCAGCACTGATAATCAGTAAATCTGGTTGAAAGTTAGTTAAAAATGGGATGGCTTTTTGTTCTAGGAGTGGCTGATATACACTGATATCACTACCAGGTGGTACAGGTAGGTTTAAAACATTATTATGTAGTCCGCGTTCAGACGCTTTCCCAGTACCGGGATAGCAGGGATATTGATGTAAAGAACAGTAGGCTATTTGGGGGTGAGTTTCGACGATCGCCTGAGTCCCATTACCATGATGCACATCCCAGTCTAAAATGGCGACACGGTTAACTCCTGGTTGTTCTAGGGCATATAAGGCGGCGATCGCTGCATGAGAAAATAAACAAAATCCCATCCCTGTATGACTTTCAGCATGGTGTCCTGGTGGACGCGCTAACACAAAAGCCGGGTTTGCTGTTTCTAGCACAGTCTCCACTCCATCCATCCAAGCACTGACCGCTAACAACGCCACATCATAACTGCGGGGAGAAATTGGTGTATCACCGTCTAAATAACCGCCACCAGTAGCCGCAATTTCTTTAACTTTGTTGATGTAAACTGGATCATGAGCTTTTAGCAGTGTCGCCATAAGTGATGGCTTTGCAGATGCTGGGGTAGGCGTAAGCCAAGTAATTTTTTCGGCAAAAGCTGCTGATTTCAGGGCGTTAACTATTGCTGTTAGGCGTTGTGGGTTTTCTGGATGGTATCTTCCAGTTTTGTGATCTAGAAACTCCTGGGAATAAATAACTGTTAGCATAGGAAAACCATCTGACTATTTAGTGTTTTGAATGAATGAAGTTTGCCCCGGAGATTTTATCTGAGTTAATCTAACTGAATCCGTGCATAAATCTCAGATTAAATAATCAAATTAATATGATAAATAAAGTTGTTTTGAGAAATGAAATATAACCAAAAAATCAATATAAAATTATAATTTTATTGCCTATTTATACTCTAAAACATATCCTCTCAAAACATTGAAGATATTTTCTAGATCATAGCAAATCAAATGTTAACTTTTAAATTTGAATTTCTGATGTTTCAGCTATTAACTAGCTCGGCAATATCCCACTGTATATGTTAGAATGTTAACAAAATATGACAATTATTCAAGATTAATTGAGAATAATTTGGCGCTTGGTAAAGCGTAAGGGCTAAAATCTACATTTTTTGGAGTTTTTTAGGTTATGACAACCTCACAGGAGAGGATTATCCCGACAGACTTGCGGAACGAAATGTCCCAGTCTTATCTGGAATACGCCATGAGTGTTATTGTGGGTCGGGCGCTGCCAGATGCCAGGGATGGTCTGAAACCTGTGCATCGTCGCATCCTCTACGCAATGCACGAGCTAGGTCTGATGCACGATCGCCCGTTTCGGAAATGCGCCCGTGTAGTTGGGGAAGTGTTGGGTAAATATCACCCCCACGGCGACACAGCAGTGTATGATGCTTTGGTGCGGATGGCACAGGATTTTTCCATGCGATCGCCCCTCATTAACGGTCATGGTAACTTTGGTTCAGTAGACAATGATCCGCCGGCGGCAATGCGATACACAGAATGTCGCTTGCAAGCTTTAACCAATCTATCCCTACTGCAAGACATTGAATCGGAAACCGTAGACTTCATCGATAACTTTGACGGTTCCCAACAAGAACCCACAGTTTTACCATCACGCATCCCCCAATTATTGCTGAATGGTTCCTCTGGGATTGCCGTCGGGATGGCTACGAATATTCCTCCCCACAACTTGGGCGAATTAATTGATGGTTTAGTGGCACTGATTCACAACCCAGACATCACCGACCTGGAGTTAATGGAGTATATTCAGGGGCCAGACTTTCCCACAGGGGCGCAGGTTTTGGGAACATCTGGCATTCGGGAAGCTTACACCACCGGACGCGGTTCCATTACCATGCGTGGTGTAGCGACTATTGAAACCGTCGAACAAAGAGGGCGGCCAGATAGAGACGCAATTATTATCACCGAGTTACCATACCAAACTAATAAAGCGGCGTTGATTGAAAAAATCGCCGATATGGTGAACGAGAAACGGTTAGAGGGAATTGCAGATATCCGGGACGAAAGCGATCGTGACGGTATGAGAATCGTCATTGAACTTAAGCGCGATGCTTACCCCCGTGTAGTCCTCAACAACCTCTACAAGCAAACCCCACTCCAAGCCAACTTTGGGGCGAATATGCTGGCCTTGGTGAATGGTAAACCGGAAATCCTCAACCTCAAAAAATTCTTAGAAGTCTTCCTCGATTTCCGCATCGAATCCATTACCAGACGTACCCGTTACGAACTGCGAAAAGCCGAAGCCCGTGATCATCTCCTGCAAGGGTTATTAATCGCCTTATCCCAATTAGATGAAATTATCGTCTTAATTCGTCATGCACCAGACGCACCCACAGCCAAAGGAGAGTTAATTGCAAATTACGGATTGTCAGAAGTGCAAGCCGACGCAATTTTGCAAATGCAACTCCGGCGGTTAACAGCCTTAGAAGCCGATAAGATTCGTCAAGAACACGAAGACTTACAAACGCAGATTGCAGATTTGCAGGATATTTTAGCCCGGCGAGAACGGATATTAGACATCATCGAAACCGAAATCGCCCAGTTAAAAGAGAGCTTTTCTACACCCCGGCGCACAGTAATTTTACCGGGAGAGGGAGAAATAGACGAGCGTGACTTGATTGCCAATGAAAAAGCGATCATTCTCGTCACAGAACAAGGTTACATCAAACGAATGCCCGTCAATACCTTTGAAGCCCAAAGCCGAGCCACTAGAGGTAAAGCCGCCGCCAAGGTTAAAGACGATGATACCATTGAGCATTTCTTGACCTGTTGCGATCATGACAGTGTTTTATTCTTTAGCGATCGCGGTGTCGTCTACTGTTTAAAAGCCTATCAAATTCCGGTAAGTTCCCGTACCAGTCGCGGCACACCCATTGTACAAATGCTGCCCATTCCCAAAGAAGAAAAAATTACCTCAATTGTCCCCGTAGATGAGTTTAGCAGCGAAGAATATCTAGTTATGCTCACCAAGGGCGGCAATATTAAGAAAACCGAACTAGCTGCATTTAGTAACATCAGAGCTAACGGCTTAATAGCCATTTCTCTCGAAGAAGGCGACCAACTGCGCTGGGTGCGACGGGCGAGAGTAGAGGACAGCATCTTAGTTGGTTCTCGTCTAGGTATGGCCATTCACTTTAGATGTACCCACGAACAGTTGCGCCCCTTAAGTAGAGCCACTCGTGGAGTCAGAGCCATGAAACTGAAGAAAGGCGATGAACTGGTAGGAATGGATATACTTCCAGCCGCCATTCTCAACACCTTAAACACAGATGAAGCCGACACCGCAGAAATCGAAACTGTAGAAACCGAAGCCGTAGAACTTGAAAACCAGGAAGAATCCACCGAAGTAGCAAGTACCGGCAGTATAGGCCCTTGGGTGTTGGTAATTACAATGGGCGGATATGGCAAGCGCGTTCCCGTAGGTCAATTCCGACTGCAAAACCGCGCCGGACAAGGTTTAATGGCTACCAAATTTAAAAACCGTAAAGGCAAAGACAAATTAGCTACCTTACGTATTGTGAATAATGACGATGATGAAATCATGATGGTAACAAAGCGTGGTATTATCATTCGCCAGGCAGTGAATGCCATTTCTATACAATCCCGTTCAGCCACCGGCGTAAGAGTGCAGCGCCTCGACGAAGAAGATGCCATTAACGGTGTAGCCATAGTTCCACCTGATGCTGTTGATGATGTTGATGTCGTGGAAGAAACTGAGTAAAAAATATAGGGAGAAGCTAATTGTCTCAAGACTTACCCAAGAACTCTCTAAAACTCTTATTTCTTCCTGTCCTTGGCGTTCTTTGCGGTTCGTTTTTCCATGATTTTGCGTAAGTCTCATATCTTACTCCCTTACTTAATCACCTTCGCCAGTGGTGTATCAATGGGGCTAACGGTAGCCCCCATCGGTGCATGGTTTTTGGCATGGATTGCCCTAGCGCCCCTGTGGGTATTAGTTGTAACTTCTGCCTCATCTCCCCTTCTCCTCGCCCTCGCCTGGGGTGTTGGCTATCACGGAGTCGCCCTATCCTGGATTACTGGCATTCATCCTATGAATTGGTTGGGCGTTCCTTGGTTGCCGAGTTTGGCAATTACCCTGTTTTGTTGGTCATTTATTAGCCTATTGGGGGGTTCCCTTGTGACCCTCTGGGGGTTGGGGATGGTGCGTTTTGGTGGGGAAAACACTTGGCAGCGTGTTCTTTTGGGTACAGCGATATGGTGCGGTTTAGAAAGTCTTTGGAGTGCTGGCCCTTTATGGTGGAGTTCACTAGCTTATACCCAAAGTCCCCACAACCTGGTAATTTTACACCTCGGTCAACTCTCCGGAGCAAATACTGTCACCGCCGCCATAGTTGCAGTCAATGGCTTCATAGCCGAAGCCTGGATAACTTTCTCTGTGTCCTCCGCGTCTCTGCGGTTCGTAAAAAATAAAAATCTAGCCTGCGCCACAACACTATTAATTACCCTCCACCTTCTGGGTTTTTACTTATATAGCCGTCCCCTAGCCCAACCACCAGAAGCCGCATTAAAAGTGGGAATTATTCAAGGTAATATTCCCAACGAAATTAAACTTATACCCCAAGGTTTGCGCCAGGCGATCGCAGGTTACACCACCGGATACTACAATCTAGTAGAGCAAAGTGTAGATGCAGTCCTCACCCCAGAAACCGCCTTGCCATATTTCCAGCGCGACTTACCCCAAACTGGCTTAGTGCAAGCAGTAGCAGAAACAGGCGTAGTTGCGTGGATTGGGGCTTTTGGAGAACGAGGACGTAGTTATACAAATAGTTTATTTACCTTCACTAAAAGCGGTAAAGTTTTCAGCCGTTACGACAAAACCAAGTTAGTCCCGTTAGGGGAATATATACCCTTTGAAGGAATTTTTGGGGGTCTAATTCAACGATTATCACCTTTAAATGCTCACCAAGTACCCGGTACAGCAAATCAGGTATTTGATACCCCCTTTGGTCGGGCGATAGTTGGTATCTGTTACGACTCCGCATTTCCCGAACTATTTCGCCGTCAAGCTGCTGCCGGTGGGCAGTTTATTCTCAGTGCTTCTAACGATGCTCACTATACCGCAGCTATGCCATTTCAGCATCACGCCTTAGATATCATGCGGGCTATTGAAACCGATAGATGGTCAGTTAGGGCGACTAATACCGGATATTCAGCTTTTGTTGACCCTCACGGCAAAACTTTATGGATGTCGAAATATAACACATACCAAACTCATGCAGCAACTATATACAAACGGCAAAGCCAAACTTTGTATGTGCGTTGGGGCGATTGGTTAACAGTTTT
This sequence comes from Nodularia harveyana UHCC-0300, assembly GCF_034931085.1. Lineage (NCBI taxonomy): Bacteria > Bacillati > Cyanobacteriota > Cyanophyceae > Nostocales > Nodulariaceae > Nodularia > Nodularia harveyana. The sequence continues at coordinate 9,161 of NZ_JAYGHG010000007.1, forward strand.
ATTACTAGGGTTTAGTGTATTTATTTATATTTTAAAAGTCGGAAAAAAAGCATAATAAAAATCTTTACTCATAAGTAATTTCCCTGTCTTAACTTGCTATAGTTAGCAACTAACATGATTCTGGCAACATTATAACTATCAGTTAAGGTGATATTGTTCTTTCATTTTGGCTACTATTTATAAATATGGGGGTAAAGTCAGGAACTTTACCTCCTTTTGCAGTAAAGATACTAGATACTGATCAATGTATAAACCTCAGCAAAAATTCAGAATTTATACTACTAGCAACTAGTTAGTATTGATCTTCAAGCGGCAAATATTTAGCCAATTGCGATCGCATCTCTTAATTTATGTTCATCTAACTGCAACCGTTTATACAGTGGTTTGGCAATACCTTCAGCAGATGCGGCTTCGCAATCAGCGATATTTGCCTGTATGATCTCATCTGTTAGCTAATTCTAAAGATTGGGCGATCGCTTCCAGGGCTTGATTTTTCGCCTCAGTGTCCAGAAGTGCCAATTTACTAGCAGCTTGGCGGGTTTGTTGCGCGATCGCAATTAACGGAGAAAAATCTTGAACAATAGTAGTATCACAAAACCGAGCTTTTTAACCATCCTATCAAGGTTAGGAAGAGGACGAAATAATTAGGACTTACGCAAGAATTTTATCAAACCCTCTTTACTTTGTGTCCTTTGTGGTTCCTTTTCTCATAATTTTGCGTAAGTCCTGACAATATACCAGTCTGATTTTCCTTGATCCTGAAAAACAGAGTGAAGCAATAAACTTTTGTATTTTATCTGGATTAATTTTCCGTAATCATCATGACACAGATTGAATATATCCAGTATAGCAACCGCCAAGGAGGTTAAGACATAAACGGATAGACGGATAAACGGATAACAAAACCGAGACACCAAAAGGATCTTAACCAGTGTCCCCAGTAGGGGCGGGTTTACAGATATCATTCAACGAGGATTGCCCACCGAGATGACTAAACCCGCCAGTACCACCCAATCCCCAGCTATACTTTATACTTAGAGGATGTTTATGTCTGAGCATCAAGCTAATGCAGAGGTGAAAGTTGTAGACAATGAAATAGGTCAAATTTTAACACCCTTTCAACGGAGATTATTACAAAAAAGGTTACAAGAAGATTTACCTAATTCATATCGACAACGCATTGAGATTATTCTGCTAGCAGACCAGGGAAAATCCCAAGCAGCAATTTGTCAAATTTTAGGGTGTAGTCCAGCCACAGTCAGACATTGGATGCACATAGCCCGCAGTGGTATGGCGCATAAATGGCAAGATTGTCCCATTGGTCGTCCTAAAGTGGTAAATGAGGCATATTTGCAGCGTTTGCAAGAATTGGTCGTTAATAGTCCCCGTGATTATGGTTATGCTTTTGGGCGGTGGACAGCTAACTGGCTTGGTCAACATTTGGCTAAAGAATTTGGTATTGAAGTCAGCGATCGCCACATCAAGCGACTCCTCAAACAAATGGGATTATCCACACGTCCCAAAACTAATCATCACCAACCAACAGCCACAGAAAATCCTGCTAGTCCTAGCATCTTGATTCAAGACCTCAAATCAGACATCCTCTCAGAAACACAGGAATTTTCCCATCTTCAACTGACATTATTAGATAGCAATTTCAAAACTCATGGTGCAAAATCTATCCGCTTCCGTGCTTTCTCACGAACAGCTGAACCAAGTGTTAGGTTATTCCTTCTCCCCGGAAGAATTTCACAGCTACTACCAACAATTTAAATTCAAAAGCCCCAAAGTCGGCAAGTTTTGGCAAGGACAAGATGTAGAGCCAGGATTATACATTGTCATTACTGGTAAAGTCAGGCTGTTAAATCACACAGATGAGTTAATTACCACCGTAGAAGCAGGAGCATCATTTGGGGAATTTACCCTATTCCCAGAAGCTAACTTTCAGCCTTACGGAGCCAGAGCAAGTATTAACTTACAACTATGCTTTATTCCGGCTACAGTTGTGTCAGCCTTGATCAAGAAATATCCCCACATCCAAAAGCATTTATTCGCCCAAGCTAATACAATTAATTCCAAATTTGTCAATCCAGAGGAATTACCTAGAGATGATCAACCCGAAATTCCGCTAACACCTGTCCTAGAAGCCCAGCCAGCCAAAAAAATTAGCAAAGCTTACCTCCCCAGTCCCACACAGCGCGTTGGACATTTATTACAAAAAACCATACGCCGTTACCCGTTTTTTGCCCAACAAAGTGGATCAGATTGTGGTGCAGCTTGTTTAGTTATGGTGTCTCGTTATTGGGGAAAACGGTTTAGTGTGAATCGCCTCCGAGAAATCGCCAACGTTGACCGCAATGGTGCATCCTTGCGCGGTTTATCCACAGCAGCCGAAAGTATTGGCTTTAGCACCAGACCAGTTAAAGCCACTCTCAACAAGTTAGCCGAGCAAAAATTACCAGCAATTGTTCACTGGGAAGGCAAACATTACATTGTTGTTTATGAAATTACCCCCAAATCCGTCATTGTCGCCGACCCAGGCATTGGTCAACTAACCCTTAGCCATGCTGAATTTACAACCAATTGGACTGGCTATACACTGCTGCTGCAACCCACAGCATTTTTAAAAGATACCCAAGAGACCATCACCCCCTTCTGGCAATTCTTTGAATTAATCAAGCCCCACAGCTTGGTGATGTTGGAAGTATTTGCTGCATCTGTATTTATTCAGATATTTGGATTGATTACCCCATTATTTACGCAGTTAATCTTAGACAGAGTAGTAGTTCAACGTTCTGAACTCACCTTATTTGCTGTCGGCTTAGGACTACTAATGTTTAGTTTATTCCGCGTCGCTATGATGGGGTTACGGCAATATTTATTAGACCACACAGCCCATAAATTAGATGTGGCTTTAATCGTGGCTTTTATTCGCCATACCCTGCGTCTACCCTTGAGTTTCTTTGAATCTCGTTATGTGGGCGATATCATCTCCCGTGTCCAAGAAAATACCAAGATTCAACGCTTTCTTTCCGGTGAAGCCTCATCTATTTTACTAGATTTAATCACTGTATTTATCTATGTAGGCTTGATGTGGTGGTATAGTTGGAAAATGGCACTTTTAGCTTTAGTAATTGTGCCGCCTTTTTTCCTGTTAGCATTGGTTGCTACGCCCTTTTTACGGAAGATTTCCAGAGAGATTTTTAGCGCCTATGCCACTGAAAGTAGTTACTTAATTGAAGCTCTTTCTGGGATCAGAACAGTTAAATCTACAGCAGTAGAACAAACAGTACGTTGGCATTGGGAAGATTTATTAAATAAGAGAGTTAAAACCAGCTTCTCTGGACAAGTTATTGGCAATCGGCTGCAAATATTTAGTAACTTAATTGATGCAGTTGTGACCACTGGGTTACTATGGTATGGTGCATATCTAGTAATTCAAAATCAGTTAACCATTGGACAACTCGTAGCATTTAATATGCTGCTGAGAAATGTAATTGCCCCATTTCAAAGATTAACAGTTTTGTGGAATGAGTTACAAGAAGTTATCATTGCCGTCGAGCGGATTAATGATGTATTAGATACAGAACCAGAAGAAGATTTACATCATCAAATTCGCCAATATTTACCACAAATTCAAGGACATATCCGCTTTGATAATGTCACATTTCGTTATCACCCAGAAGGTGATATTAACGTTCTAGAAAACCTCAGCTTTACCGTAAAACCAGGACAAATGGTGGCTTTAGTCGGTCGTAGTGGTTCTGGAAAGACGACTATTTCTAAGTTAGCTTTGGGGTTGTATCCACCTACAGATGGTAAGGTGTTAATTGATGGACAAGACATCACCAGCCTTTCCTTACGTTCCTTACGGGAACAAGTCGGGGTAGTTGACCAAGATACTTTTCTCTTCGGCGGTACAATTCGAGAAAATATCAGTTTAGGTCACCCAGGAGCAGGTTTAGTAGCAATTAGAGAAGCAGCAAAGTTAGCCGGTGCTGATGAATTTATCGAAAAAATGCCTATGGGCTATGAAAGCCAAATTGGTGAAGGTGGGGGAATGCTATCTGGTGGACAACGACAACGTTTAGCGATCGCCAGAGCTTTATTAAATAATCCCACACTATTGATTTTAGATGAAGCCACTTCCCATTTAGATGCTGAATCAGAGCGCATAATTCAAAATAACTTCAACACCATCCTCAAAGGCAGAACCACATTAGTAATTGCTCATCGTCTCTCCACAGTCCGCAATGCAGATTTAATTTTAGCCCTGGATAGAGGTGTGTTAATTGAAAGTGGTACTCACGAAGAATTAATGGCTAAACGGGGACATTATTTTTATCTCAATCAACAGCAATTAGATAATGCAGCCTAACTGTGTTATTTCCCCCTGATTCCCTACCCCATAGCGTCAAAACCTCTTGACTTTGTGTCCTTTGTGTTCTTAGTGGTTCGTTTTTCTCCTCCTTCCCAACTTTCACAACCATACAATTATATTCACAGGAATCATGCCAGAAACCTTAAATCAAACAATCAACAACGAATATAATCAAGATCAACTTGCCAATCCAGCCCCCGTAACAGATGATTGGTCTCATGTCACCAAAGACTTACTTGATAGCTTACCCCAAGTTTGGACAAGAGGATTACTATACTTCCTGATTGTGTTTGTCTCTATAGTTTTACCCTGGGCGATGTTTTCGCGGGTAGATGAAACAGGTGTCGCTAGAGGAAGACTAGAACCCCAAGGAAAAACAGTCAGGCTAGATGCACCCGTTGCTGGAACCGTTGCGGAAATTAACGTCAAAGTAGGCGATGTAGTTGAAACTGGACAGACTTTGTTGGTACTAGAATCAGAATTAGTTCAAGCCGAGTTAGGACAAACAAAAGATAGATTAGAAGGACAATTAAATAGATTATCACAGTTAAATTTATTAAAGAATCAGTTAATTGTCGCTTTGGCAACTCAGCGCCAACAAAATCAATCTCAAGAGTTAGAGAAACAGTCTCAAATTGACCAAGCCAGCCAGAATTTAACAGCAATTAAGAGTTTATCTAATTTCCAAAAAGAGGAAAAATTATCCCAAGTCAATCAAGCCAAGCAAAGTGTTGTATACAGTAAAACTGCTCACGAATTAACCACAGAGGCTTTAGCCAGTAGCCAACGAGAACTTAAACGTTATCATCAACTTTGGGAACAAGGAGTTAGCCCAGAAACTGTAGTTGTAGAAAAGCAAGATATAGTTCAACAACAGGAAAGATTATATGAACAGAGTAAGTCAGATATGGAACAAGCCCAGTTAAGGTTAGCTGAACAACACAGTAGTTACGAACGCACCATTCGCCAATTTAATGCGGATATTCAACAAGCTGAATTAAGGCTCAATGAACAAGAAAATGGTTACAAGACCTTGACTCATTCTGGTAAGCTGGCGGTGCTGAGAACCGAAGAACAACTCAAAAATATAGACACCGAAATTTCTACCCTGAATGCAGAAATTGCTCAAACTAAGAGCCAAATTCAGTCGTGGGAATTTCAACTTAATCAACGAGTTATCAAAGCCAACGTCACCGGGACTTTATTTCAGTTACCCATTGAAAAATCCGGTTCTGTAGTTCAACCAGGAACGATGATTGCGGAAATTGCTCCTACAGGTTCCCCCTTAATAGTGCGATCGCAAATGGCGACAACTGAGAGTGGTTCCCTACGCCAGGGGTTACCAGTAAAGTTGAAATTTGATGCCTATCCTTTCCAGGACTATGGAGTGATTGCGGCTGAATTATTAAAGATTTCTCCCAATACAATAGAGATAGATACACCTAATGGAAAGGTAGCAGCCTATGAGTTAGAAATTTCTATAAATCAAGATTGTATTCCTAGTCCAAATCAATGTATTCCTTTAAATCCTGGGGATACTGTGACGGCGGAAGTAATTGTGCGTCAGCGCCGGATTATTGATTTCCTACTTGATCCGTTTAAGCAGTTGCAGCAGGGGGGTGTGAAGTTGTAGAAATTTCACTATGTTGTTGTCTTTTTCAAATTGTTTAATTTTATCTAATTTAAGGAGTAAATCATGTCACAACCTATCACCATTACTGCTGAAGATATTCTCCAACAAGTTAAGCTATCCTGCAAAATTCCTGACCTAGTTGAGCAGATTGTTAGCCAGAAGATGATCTTAGCTGCTGCGGAGGAAGCAGGGATAAAAGTGGATACAGAAGAATTACAAAAAGCAGCGAATTTATTGCGTTTAACGAATAAACTGACCAGTGCTGAGGATACTTGGAAATGGTTGGAAAAACATGGTTTATCTATAGATGAATTTGAAGAAATAGTCTATAACAATATAATTATTGGCAAGTTAAGCCAACATTTCTTTGCAGATAAAATAGAGCCTTACTTTTTTGAAAATCAGCTAAATTATGCTGGTGTCGTTATGTATGAGGTTGTATTAGAAGATGAAGATTTGGCGCTAGAACTTTTTTATGCAATTCAAGAAGGTGAAATGAGTTTCTATGATGTGGCTCACCAATATATTCAGGATGTAGAATTGCGGCGTAAAGGGGGATATTTGGGAGTATTGCGTCGCCAGGATTTAAAGCCAGAAATATCTGCTGCTGTCTTCGCTGCGAAACCTCCTCAGTTGCTTAAACCAATTGTGACAGCTAAAGGGATAAGTTTGATTTTTGTAGAGGAAATTATACAGTCGCAGTTGAATGATGAGTTAAAGCAGGAAATTTTGATGGATTTATTATTAAGTTGGATCAAGAGTAAAATAAATCAAGTAGAGATTAATCTTAATTTAGAGTAATTAAATTATAAAGAAAATCAAGGTGAGTTAGGCTTTTCCTAACTCACCTTGTGATAGTGTTTGTTTAATTTAATAGTTTTGCTAAGTAGTAAAGTAAACTAATAGAGTAGTTTACTTTACTACCTTTGATTACCACCAACCTTTCTTAGATCCATGTACACTAATAGCAATGCCGATGGTTATACAGACCAGACTCGACGCTCCCTTAGTATTCATCATTTCTGCATCCGTCAAATCATTAAGATAGCTCTCAGAATCCATAAACAATTCGGAACCAGCAGGACGTAAATCAGAGATTGCGATGTTAGCCATTTGAGTTTTTCCTTTTTCAAATTTATTGTTTTCAAGAATCAAACATAATGTTTTGAACCTCGATTGATATTATCTTATTCAACTTCATAATTTATGTCTAGATATTTTCATCAATTAAATGGGACATAAAAGTTACATTTTTTGCATTAAAAATCTACAAATGTAAAACTATATGGCAGTTAGAAAAATCATTCTACCGCCATAGTTAAAAACTCTGGAAATAAACAGAGAAAATAGAGAATTAGAGGGACTAAAAAAGGGACACAAATGTAAAAATTATGTCCCGATTAATGTGATATTTCTCAAACATGAACAAAAAGCAAAATCAGGAAAAGACAAAATCTTCTCCTGACTAATTAGGATTTATTTTAATAGGCTTTTATGGCTGATAGTTGGAAATTTCTTCAACTCACAGTTCATGTTGCAACTTGAATTATTAATTTAGAAGCATTGTAATTACAGCTATTTCCAATTATGTAAGGTACATCTTAGCCCCCTCATCGCTTGCGGGGAGGGGGTTGGGGGTGGGGTTCTTGTACCTCATAACAGAGGGAAGTGCTGTATCTGTAATCCACTCAAGCCAAAAGCTGATAAATATCCTCAGAACCAGCATTTAAATAAACACGCTGTAAATCAATTCCCAAAGTAGAAAATTCTGCACAAATGGCCTGCATCCTACCATCAACTGAATTATCCCCTTGATACCAAGCTTTTAATAACCCATTGGCTACAATCTGACAGCGATTCATCCCAAAACTTTCTTTTTCTGTAAACTTTTGGTCTGGTTCTTCAGCCAAACCTAACCCCGGTGCTAATTGCATTGTAAATAAAGGAACGTCTGACTGAAAATGCAATTTATTCTCCCCATATACACCCAGCAAAACTTCCTGAACTCCCTCATAATCAGTTTTATCAAAATACAATACCCCTGAATCATGTCGTCCGTAATCCTGGGGATTGTACAACACTTTAAAACTAAAAGGGATTTTTAAGCTATTTAATTGCTGTGTTAAACTACCCATGACTGCTACAGCACATTCAGGAGTAAAATTAAAGTAAATCCGCACAGTTACGGAGTTATTGAGGTCATTTTCCAGACGAGTAAAACCCTGATTACCAACGGCCATGTAAAAGCCATTTTGCACTCTGTTTTTGGGTAAACGAATGGCGACGATATCACCCACTACAGCCGCTTTTTCGATATTTTGCAAATGTTTTTCTCGCTCAATATGTAACCTTAATGCGCCTTTAGTAACCGCTAATGTCCCATCGGTTTCTTCTCTCAGAACATACCAACCAGAATCAAAATATCCCTCCCCCTGATTACTGTTGTGTAACTGTTCATAAAATCCCAAATCTACACCCAAAAAACTATTATTTTCTAAATCTTGGAGTAGATTATTCTCTTCTGCATCTAGTGCCAATGCACTTCGCATGGAACCGTTATAATAAATGCCATAAATAAAACTCCGTAGTTGCAAACCGAGATATTTTTGCTGTATCTGGTTGGGCATTTTTTGGAACCGTTCAACCACTTCAATTGGTAATTCTAAGGGTTTGTAATCTGGATGGTGGATAGAAAAATCAGATTTAATCTCAACTTTGTCAACAATATCTTCGATAACTTCTAGTAATTGTCCAGTTAAACCAGTATCTAATAATTGCATAATTTATTTAGTAGTAACGGAAGGATTAAAGCTGGTTAATTCCACAGCAGCAGCACCAAAAATGGTTGGGATTGATTGTACAGGACGACTTAATAATGCTTTAGCAACTTGCATCATAGCAATTCCCATATTGTTAAAGGATTTTTCATATTGAATCATCGCTTGAATTTGTTGAATTAAATTAAACCCTACAAATTGTACTACTCGCTGCAAGTAGTCGGGACGGTGTTCTATAATTTCTGGAAACGTGCTTAAATAAGCTTTGGTTAATGCACCAATAGAAGGCTGAAGCAGTTCTAAAGGTGTGATTGCTAAACGTAAAGATTCTTCAATACTCAAAGAATTACTAATAACTAAACTACCCAACCAGATTTGAACATAGCTACCAATAATTGTTCCCAAGTCAAAAGCTGGATCTCCCCAAGCCGAACGTTCCCAATCAATTAACCGGATGATATGATCAGAATCTTGCCAATTGTTTTGCAGTAAGATATTATTTAGTTTTAAGTCATTGTGAGTCAGACAAGCAGGTTGTACAGATTCACCTAATTCGGCTATTGCTTGTCCCAAGCTATCATAACGTTGATAGAGAGCAAAGAATTTTAACCCGTCATCAGGAACTAAACCAAAAATTTCTGGTTCAATCCGTTCCAATCCCCGAATCAAATGTGATATTTGATTAAAATTAATAGAGTCTTTGGTGAAAAATTCTTGATACTCTTGATTCTCAAAAGTATCATGGTGGATAGTTCCTAAGATATTACCAATTGCGGTAGAAATTTCTATAGGAAAGCTCTTTTCTTTCGTGTAGAAATCCATCAAGTCGCGGTAATCATCCAGATATCTGAAAACAATAATGGAATTTTCTACATCAAAATGCAGCACTTCTGGTAAAACTTGACGGTAGTTATTGAGTTCTGGAAATCGCTGTATAAATTCTTGAATGCGATATTCAATCAAAAACTCACCAGCTGCTTTACCTTCTTGATTAAGTCGCTCTTGCTTAATCAGCAGCTTGTGTTTATCTGTAAAGCTGAGTAATAGGTTGAAATTCTTGGCTGTCAGTGGTTCTATCTTGCTGGGAGGTTCTTGGGACTTATCCAATAACCCTTGTGTGAGCAAATAATCAAAAACATTATCCGAATTTAAGATAAATGTCATAATTTTGGAATTTATTAAGTTCAGAGCAATTACTAAATATAGCTATTACTCACATCTTATTGAAGTTAAGGATCTATGTCTAGAAATTTATATGAAGTAAAGATGACATAAAAGTTACAGTTTGATGATCATAATTAATCAGTTGTCGCAGTATCTTGAAGCTAAAGTTCTTTAATTTTGGGCTTTTTATCAAAATAACTATAGTCAAGGAACAAAATTACAGAATTATCAGTAGTAGAAAAAGGCTAAAACTAAAACAATTATGTCCCGATTATTTGAGGAAAAGATTTTTGTAACGCAGAGAGTTAGAAGTTTTGATTGATGACGCAAGCTGTTTCCCCAGGTACAGGATCGGGATAAATGGCTAAGGTGTGATAGTTGGGGGGAGTGTCTTGATATAATATCCTGAAGGTATAGAGTTTACTTCTACTTTCCTGTTCAGTAATTACTGTTAATAGTGTATTGTCCATTTTAGGCAGTCCTGGAATGTTTAGCCTGGGAATGCGTCGTAGTTGAATCACATTTGCGGCTGATTTGGCACAGTCTCCTGTATTTAATTTCTGTTCTGCTCCGAATTGCATACACATCGGCCCATCAAAATCCATAGTTACCTGTGAAGGGTCGTTTAACCACACTTTTTTAATGGTTTCTCCAGCTGGTAAAAAGCTTAAATTTGTTCCTTGCTGATAGGAGACTTCGATAGTGGGTACTACTCCCCCTAAACCTTGTGCTTGGCAAGAAAACAGGGAACGTAGAACAGCATTATTCGCTAATGTACGACCTGCAAATAAGAATATTACTGATGCAAAAATCAGAGAAGTCAGAGGTAATAAATCAGAATAATTTAGGTTTTTTCGGATTAAATTAATCTGTTTCATGGCTATCAATAAGAAAGTGGGGATGAGGGTAGAACAGCACTTTTTTGTGAGTGAAGTAAATCAGGGCAGCCGAAGTATGCCTACCCCACAAGATTTATATAATTACGCATTATAATTGCATGGTTCTATTAATATAGATTTCCACTTCTTTGCCAGCTGGTAGGAACCAAACGTTAGTGCGTTGCATCATTTGGGAGATGGCTTGTTGGTTGCGTTGGGAAATTTGTGGAACTACAGACCTTAACCCACCTTCTAAAATGCCGGCTGGGATATTCGCTCTATTGTTGTTGTTGGTGATGACTGTGCTACCATCCCCAACTGTGACTTGGGATTCTGTACGATTAAATAATTCGGCTCCTCTACCAATACCGCCTAAAACGAATAGTCCTAAGTCCATTCCCGCTATAGATGATCCTTCATTGGGATATTGATTGGCTACTAAAGGTTTACCTTGGGGAGCGCGTACCGTAATGGCATTTTTGGGTAAGCTCTTTTCTCTGAGTTCGCTGTTTTCTTCTGAGATAACTGTGGTCACATTCAATATCAATAATCCGCGTTCGGAAATAGAGCTAATTTCTGCGAGTAATTCTGTATTAGCAGGTAATGCGATCGCACCATCTACAGATTTTACTGGGTTTGTCAAACGCAACACAAATACATTACCGTCTTCATCAGTGTCATCACCCCTGGAGCGAGTAGTTTCCCCAAAGACAGCTGTTGCTAACACAGCTTTAGCACTAGTCCCAACTTTGATAGCTTTCGCCCTTTGTGATTGTTCTTGGCTCACGAGAACATCTGGCTGTGGACTTGGTTCCGGCGGAGAGTTCCCGAATTGGGCTGCTAAATTACCATTAGTTTCCGGTACAGACAAAGCCGTACTCACTCTAGATTGACCAGTGGTGTTAACCTGACCATAGCTACCCAACTTGGCTAACCTAGTCCATTCATCTAGGGGGTTGGGTGGAGATGGTGGAATCTCTGCAATGGTCACTGGTGCTGGTGCTGGTGCTGGAGATGGTGTATGTTCTATAGCAATTGGGCGCACAGGAACTGGTGGAGAAGGTCTTTCAACGATGCGTTCTACCGTTACTACTCTGGGAGTCGCCGCAATTTCTACAGGTCTAGGTGTGCGTTCCCTCACTTGTGGGGTTTCCACCCGCGCAGCTACTCTATTTCTGAGAGTTCGTTGAGCTGCAATTACAGTCTGGGCTTGTTCCGCCAGGGCTAATTTGGTTTTCAGAAGCTCTACTTCTTCGGCTAAGTTTTGTTGCGGAGATTCACTGGTTGTTGGTAATTCTGAGGAAACAATATTATTTACTGGTCGTTGATTGCCGGTATTCATGATTTGCGATAAAAATACACCAGCCACCACCACTATACTTAAAGTCGCACCACCCACCAAGGCTAATTTTGCAAAGGGATTAGATGACAGAGATTCCTCAGTTTGTATTGGTTGTGGCTGAGATGGGGAAGTCTGCAAACTGCCGGTATCTACCTCTGCTTGGTCAAGGTTTACTGGTGGTGATTCTTCTTGAAAACCAACTAATTGCGCCATTCTCGATTCCCAGTCAGCAGAATTTACTTCAGGTTCTGGCTGCTGAGAGATGGGTGAGACTCGATATTTTTCAGTAAATTCTGGATGGATTGAATAAGAGGTCATGGTAGATTATTGGGGTTGAATTTCAAGAACAGGTGTTATCTTTCAGGTCACATATCTGGTAAATTTCTAGTCTAGCTTCTCCTAGACGATAAGCTGCTAAATGCCAAGGTAGTGGTTGGGTGGGAAGTGTAGCCACTGGTTTATCTGTAGCTCTGATAAATATTTGTTTATTGAACTCCGTTGAAGTTCCGAGATTATTGGCTGGACTAAAATTTAATTGATTAGCTAACATTTCAACTTTCCATTTACCATTAGCTATTTTAGTCGGTTGAGAGATTTTTTCTATTACTAATACATATTCAGTTTGGCGATTAATATTTGCTAATTGTCCCGTGGGATTTAAGTTGGTAATTTCTGCCTGAAACTTGGGTTTCAAATCACTAGCTAACAGTTGAGAGCTAATTTGCCATACTATGAGAGGTGGTTGTTGCTGTGACCAAGTAAGCATTAAAGTCATAGTTTCACCAACAAAGCGGCGAATTGTTTCTGGATTTCTGTAATCAGTTTCTTGCGCGTCTACGGTAATGGCGCGACCATCAACCAGTTGTACTAAACTTTGGGGTGTTAACTGCTTTTGTAAAGCTTGAATCATGGAATTGTGGAACAAAAGTAAAAGCAAGCTAAATAAATGTAATCCAAATGTGACTACAACTAATAGTGGTAAAATGCTAGTCTTTTTGGTTTCCGGTTTGATTATTTGCATAAATACTTGAGGATATAAATTATATAGGACTTACGCATAATCTACGTTTTCTTGGCGTTCTTGGCGGCTTGGCGGTTCGATAAATAAAGCAATATTTTTGGCAATTGTTGCGTAAGTCCTGTTATAATTGAACTCTATATTCAGAATAATTCATCTGGTAAAACTCCGAGAATTTCGACAGGGATTTGATTGATTTTGACTAGAGTTACTATATTCTTCTAGTAGACATAATTCCCGAATTTCATAAATCTCCAATCTCCGAATACGATTGTTATAAATAGCTTTTTGGATATCAGTAGTACGATTGGCTAAGGGGTAGGGAAAATAATCCACAGCACGCACTAACACATCTTTATTAAAGGGTGTTACCGTTCTTCTATTTGTATCCTGTTTTTGTTGAATTAGGTCTGCGACCATCCCCACGCGCCACTTACCGGGGGCTATTTGTTCTGGAGGATAAAGGCGCTGGATGACTAATTCTGCTGATATTCTTTGGGTGGGATTGTTAGAGAATACTTCTGGTGGTGTCATTTGGGCGATCGCACTTAAAAAACCTTTACGAAAATCTTCCGATATTGCAAAACTCGCTACCCAACTGCTGGTAGTTACTCTTTGAGTCCCACCTTGTGGCGTTCTGATTTGGATTCCTGAGTCTGGTTGCGGTTCTCCCGCTTCTGCAAAACTCTGTGGTGGTAGAGTTCCCGACCAGTTAAACATAGATATCATCGTTTTACTGATGAATTGACCAATGGCTTCCGGGTCCCTCGCTAAATCATCCACAGCAGCTATGGGTTGACCGTCAATGATTTGCACAAAGTTAGGCGGTTTTCTCAAACTCAATTGGCGAATATTTAAGCCTTGCAAGATGAAGAAAAATAATACTGATAGATGTAAACTAAAAGTGGCGATCGCAAAAATTGTTAAAACATTGACCGTTGATTTTCTTTTTTGCAGTAATTTTGTCATTTTTACTCCATCGACCAGACTGAAAAATTATATTCTATCCTTCACCACAGAACTTGTATTATTAATAGCACTAAAAACCGCAAATCCTCCCGCACCTGCTACAGCTAAAGATAATAAAGGGGCTAAAATTCCCAGAAAAATGATGAACCACATTAAATCAGGGTTAGCATTAGCATTTTCTGCGGGACCGTTAATAATCACAGAGGCGGTGACAGCAGCAATTATATTAAATGAAATCTTCGCAATTCCCGCCGCCAAAAATCCTGTCAGCCATGCATAAATAGGTTTACCAGCCACAGGTAACAAAGATGCACCCACAGCCAAAGGTCCCAATGCAGCGATGAGTAACATCGTCGCTTCAATTAAATTTTGAAAAGCATATTGTAAAGAAATTAAAAAGTTTTTAATCGTCGTTTGTGTGGTATTACCCAACAAAGCATTAAAGCTAGTATCTGATAAACTTCCTGTATTAAACTTCAAAGAAATTACCTGATTTTCTAACCTATCAATCCAAACTCTATTACCATATAAATCTCTATATTCTCGCCAGAGATTATCTATTTGATCACTTGCTTTATTAAAACATTGGGTTTGTTGTTCCCCCGTAAGTGACTGACAAGGACGCAACAAAGAACCAGCTATTTCTTCCGCCAAACTTATATTCAGCGCTTGCTGATAATTTTGTTCCGCATCTGCTGTAGTAATCACTTGCTGATTAACTGTATCAATAAAGTTTCTGACCCCCAATGTCAAAGTAGAAAGTATACTACCATCTCCCGTATTACTTAATAATAGCACCACGATAAAAGGCCAAATTAAACCCGTTATCGGACGAGAATATTCACTGTAGATCAAATCTTTGAGCCATTGCATCATAAAAAATAACAACGTCCCCACAGCGAAAAACACACCCAGATTTGTTAGCGCTCCATACAAATTATTAGTGCTATTATTTTGTAATAAATCTAGCCATTGATTATCCCAACTTTCAGCCATGCTCCTAGCAGTGACAGCACCACTATCAAAAGTTTCATTAATCCCAATTTCCGGGAAGATTTGCAAAATATAAAGATGCATTTTTCACAACATACTAATTTTCTTCTCTACCAAACAAATCTACCTGAGAAGTAGTGCGGATAAGTCTTGCGGTTTCAGTAGCTGAATCTACTCGCCGCGAGCGATTCATTGCTGCCATTTCCTGAGAAATATTTGCTAAATTCAAATTAGAATATTGCAAAAATTGATTAGTTTGTATTGTCTGAGAAAGTGTTTCCCCAATAAATTTGGACTGGTCACTTTGAACTCTCAGAGTTTGTAATTGTAAATTAACTTGACCAGCATTTGTCTGTGCTAATAATTGTTGTCCCACGTCTGGAATTAAGGGAAGCCCTTGAGAAATCTGAAAGATTAAGTTTTGGCTACTTTCTTCAGCATCATCGACAATTTCATTAATATTTCTAATTGTATTTTCAGTCTCTTCTAACTTGACTTTTAATCGTATTTGTCCATCTCTACCCATCAGACTTTCCACCGCACTACGAGTAATTAAACGATTGATTTCATTACTTACCGAATTTGATTGGACAACCGGATTATTTTCAAAATTATCAGTTGTCGGGTTAAAAAATATATCCTGACGAAAACTTTTTCCCGCCTCAATCGGATTAGGTATATTCAATTCACCAAGAGAATTATTCACAGCATTTTGACCACTAATTTCTAGAGGACTTAAAGTTTCGCTGAGATTATTTCTCAGATAATTTTGCATATCCACAGAATAGAATTGAAATTCCGTCCACACCCTCCCTAACTGTCCCATTGCAGGGAAAACCAACAACAGAGAAAACCCCAAACTCAAAACAGTCACCTTTTGCATATTTAACTCCTCCAAATCTCTGCGACTCTGCGCCTCTGCGTGCAATAATTCATCCCTCAACCACCTCTTAACGAAGCAATTAACTGACGAGCAAATACAGAAATAGCCTCATACTTATCGCTATGTTCTCCCATAACTTTTTGGCGTGCAGATTGCTCATTAGGATTATTAGCCACCACAGCTAATTGTTCATAACCTGGATAGTAACGACAGAAGCTATAAATGCCGTTATCATCTAATAGCCATTGACTATAAATACCTTCCTTGCGGGGAAAAAAGCTTTCCGTAGCATTACGAGAAATAATATCACGAGGATATTTTAAAATACTCACAAAACTATCTACAGCTACTGGTTGAATCCGCCCAATTAATCTAGTTGATAAGTTCTGTAAAATTTTCGATGCTGCTTTGGATTTGGCAATAGTATCAGGGTCTTGTGCTGATAGAATGACTCTAATTCCCGCTTTAGCACCATTGGCGCAGATTCTCCCCACTAAATCTGATATTTGGTCAAATTCAAATAAAATTGGGGCTTCATCAATGAAGAAAATCGAGGCTGGACTACTTAAGGCGCGTCGTAAAGCGGCTGAATAAGCACTGAGAGATAGGACTGCTGCATCTTCGTTATCGGAAAGGTTCCGCAACGCAAACACTAAAAGTTGCGCGTCTGTGGGGAAGCTAGAGGGCGCAGAAATGGATTGTCCCACCCGACTAGAAAGCCAAAACCTTAACCGCAGTTGAATTTGACTGAGTGCGTCATCTACCCGACCACTGAGGGAATCTAATTGCAGATGTTCTGGGGAACAGAAACCCAAAAAGTCTTTTAAGGTGGGGGTTTTTTGCCAAGCTTCACTCCCAAATCCGCCAGCAATGGCTTGTTGATATCGTTGTTGAATGCTGATATCTGCAAAGAAAGCGCTTAAGGCTAGGTTGAGGAGGGAACGGACGGTTTGGGACAGCAGTTGGTTTTCAGTGGATGAACCTAAAACCATTGTCATTAAAGCTGATTCTAAGAATCCAGTATAATCTAATAGGCGATCGCGTTGTGCTTCAGGAGTCAGCGATCGCAAATCAGGTTGCTCAAACAGATTATTAGATTGTTTGGAAATATCAAAATACGCCCCATTTCCCTCCATGAACTCCGTATAGTCAGTAAAGGTAGATGAGCCATCAGGTTTAGGAAAATCTAACGCCACCACCGGAATCCCATGCGCTAAAGCCTGAGTTAAAATTCCCGATACTAAAACCGACTTACCAGCACGAGTAGTCGCAAACAAAGCTAAATTTTTATGCTGGTTAAATAAATCTAAATGTATAGGTGTTCCCCCTTCCTCAGCAATCAATTCAAAACCATGACTATCTCCCGCTTTAGTTAACACTAAAGGCATTAATCCCGGAACTTCACTAGTTAAATATAATTGACGACGATTAAAAGGTTTAACTAATAAACCTTCCCAAACTATCGGTAAAGATTGCAGCCAAATCTTCCAAGCATATTCTGTTTCTCTAATTACCTGTGCCGGTCGTTGAAAACAGTTTTCAATATATCTAGTAGCCGTATCTAATTCTGCCACAGTGGGACGGTGGACAAAAATCGCTATACTCGTATATATCGGTACTGCACCCTCATATAATTGTTCTTGAGCGGCTACAGATTTTTTCAACTTTAACTGAGCATTAACATCAATAGTTTTACTTTTTTCTTGCGCCATCAATGCTGTCATATTTGATTGCTTCAGCACTCGTTGTAAAGTAGTTTTGACTAAAGCCGGATTCGCCGCAGTTAATTCACAAAAAATCTCTGTATCTACTACCCTTTCTCTGGCTAATAATTCCCACAAATAACGTAACTGAGCAAATTTATTCGCCCAACCACCAGGTTTTTCCAGAAACGTTAACGCCCCAATATAGTTATTTTTTACATTCACCCAACTGCGGTCAGCACAGGGTACATGAGATTCCATCAGCAAAGTTGTACTGTGGGTATTTTCTAACAGTAATTTCGTACTAGCTAAATCGGAATTAACTTGCTCATGTAGTCCATTTTCATCTAAATGTAGTAATTGGGGAATTTCTATAGGTGGTGTCTGATTAAATCGTCCCCAAACTTCTGACCAGAGTTCTTCAGCATTTAAAGGTTTTACATCTAACCCCATTTTGTTAGATAACAGTTGTTCCCAGCGCGAAAAACCTTGTTGGTAAGCATTGATAATTAAAGTTTCAATGCGTTGGTTTTGAACCTCTGTTAATTCCCCTTTAAACTGTAACCACCATCCTTCAGCTTGAGCCAAAAGTTTCTCAATCCAATCATCAGTTTTAGTGGCGTTAGGTTCAATGGTATAAGTTACATATATCCGCAGAAACTTGGGTTTACGTACCCCAGAGTGAGTCAGTTCTTGGATTCTGGCTCTTTCTGATGTTAATAAGTATTTAATATCCCGTGATGGTGTGCGCTTAACTAAATCACCTAGTTCTGTTTGTCTTTGTTTGTCAGAACTAAACGACCCTATATGCAAGGTCATTTTTTCACCTTCAGGAATATCTTTTAAACCTGATTCAATGTTATTAAAAATTGTGGCGATTTGTTCCGCGCGTAAAGTAGTATGAATCCCCCGACATTCAAATCCAAAGACAAAGCAAAACCGATCTTTTTGGGTTTCTTTATTCAAGATGTAAGCGCCGACATCACGACCATCCAGCGCCACCCTTAACATGGTCGCCAAATGTAAAGCATCTTCAAAAGGTGTCAGTCTACTTTCTTTACCGGCGATGCTGATGCTTTGTTTTCCGATTTTTTGCTTCATGGTTAATTTCTAGAAAGCTTTGATAACGCGCAAAGCCTCTTGTCCAAGTGGGAACTCCAATGAATTTGCTTAAAAATCGCCAACTTCTACCACTAGTTAATATCCACCAAGTGGCGATTCCCCAACCTGCAATTAATGCTGTCCACAACCATCGTTGAAAGTCATCTGTAAACAGTCCCCCAAAAATGCCATTAATTACAAAATAAGAGGCGAGAAGAATTACCAACCAAGGAAAAATTTGATCAGCAGGAATTGGCCCTAATGATGGTTGTGAGCCGAGAATTTGATTAACTGGGCGAAATTCTTGATCTCGTTCTTCAGCCATAAAAATCAACACATATTAATTACTGCTTGTATCACCAATCACAAACCCTGTCAATACATCCGCTACGGTGACAGCGACAACTACCAATAGAGGAACTCTAGCGATACTTTGCCAATCTTCATCTTTACGAACTGCATTAATTACACCAATCAGAGATACTGCAATATATAGTAAATAAATTGCCCTTAAGATATTAAATATTAAGCTCACTGCTGGCTGACTATTGTTAGTATTATCACTTCCTTGTGTCAGAGTAGTTTGGAAAAAATCTTCAGCTTTCCCAAAAAATTGAGCATGAGCAGGTGCGGCAAAATAGTCTAACCAAAATAAACCGAGGATAACAGATATTGCCAATATTTTTGATAGCATCAGCCATCGCTTTGGTACATCCACCTGTTGTCCAACTTGATGCAAGATTATAGTGATTAAACTACCTGCTAGTAAACAAAACAGCAGCATGGGACTTTTTAAGCTAATGACGCTGATAAACACAGCACAAGTGATTAAAAATGGCACTGATTCCACTAGGTGCTGTGTCCATGATGTCCAAGTATTTGGCAAGTTTTGAGATTTTGTCTGGTTACTAACAGTTAAAACTTTCTTGATTCTTCTCACACTATCATTTTTAGGCATTTACTAATTTCCCTGTTATTGATCAGAAATATCAGTGCTGTTTATTCTTAAAGTTTTCACTCTAGTTTTAAAGGTGTCACTTGTCATCTGTATTTATCCAGAGATTTGATGTAGTCTATTTATATATATAGTATATTTTCCCTTTGTTACTGTATATTAAGGTTTAAGTAACAAAATCTTAACATTTGGTTAAATCGTAGCTATTTTTCTGCAAAAATTAGGTGATGCAAATTTATATTGCCCTCAATATATCAAGATATGTTCAACTTATATAAGTAAATTTATGAATTTAGGAATATATACATTAGCGTAGATTATGATAATTCCGGTATTTGAATGCCACATCAAAATGAAGCTACATCTTAACTTGGTATCCGATAAAATTTTGTAGAGACGTGACAGGTAACATCTCTACATTCTTAGTCATCAAATTTCTAATTAGGAGAAGTTAGAGAAATTCTGCTCGCAACTGGTTAACAACAGTATCGAGTCCCACTGAATGGGCGGCTTTGAATAAGATGCGATCGCCGGGTTGGATAAATGTCTTTAATCTGGCGAGTAAATCACTATGAGTCGTAAAGCATTCTGAGGGTATTCCTACTGCACTTTGAGCGATCGCCTCTGCATCTTTGCCATCTACTAAAACTAGTAAACCGTCTAATTGCAACCTCTGCACTGTTTCACCCACTTTTTGGTGCAATTGCCGCGATCGCTCTCCCAATTCTTTCATCGCACCTAATACAGCAATCTTGCGTTTTCCCGGTGTATCTACTAATAATTCTAAAGCTGCGGTCATAGCTTCTGGTGCAGCATTATAAGTCTCATCTAAGAGAATAATATCATTAGCTAGGGTCAACCGTTGCGATCTCCCCTGGGGCATATTCACCATGACACCATTTTGCAAACTTGACCAGTCAATTCCCAAAACTTGCGCCACAGCTAAAGCAGCTAAAAAATTACTGGCATTGTGACGACCAGGTAACGGTAAAGGTAGTTGCATTCCCCCAACTTGAATGGTTTCGTGATCTATAATTTGCCCTTGGATGTCACCACCAGACAACCCATAAGTCACCACTTTCCCAGACCAAACTTGTTGCGCCGTAGACATTAATAAAGCATTATCATGATTGAGAATTGCCACACCATCTGGAGGCATTTCCGCCAATAGTTCACATTTTGCACGGGCGATGGCTTCTTCAGAACCCAGCAACTCAATATGTGCGGTTCCCACATTGGTAATTACGCCAATATTTGGACGGGCTATCTGGGTTAATTCGGCGATTTGTCCCTCACCCCGCATGGCCATTTCCACCACAGCATAATTATCTTCTGTACTCAGTTCTAATAAAGTTCTGGGTACACCAATTTCGTTGTTAAAATTGCCATAGGTTTTATGCACTTTTCCTGTAGTTGCCAAAACTGCGGCGATGAGTTCCTTAGTAGTGGTTTTACCTACAGAACCTGTGACCCCAATTACCGGAATATTCAGGCGATCGCGCCACCACCTCCCCAGTTGCTGATATGCTTGTAATGTGTTCCTGACTTGTAATAGCGGTAAATCTGCATTGTCGTCATCACCATCTACAATAGCGGCTATTGCACCCTGGGCGATCGCAGTGGAGACAAAATCATGTCCATCAAAATTATCCCCTCGTAAAGCCAAAAACACCTCACCCGGTTTGATTTTCCGAGTATCCGTTTGAATAGCGCTGCTGACTTGTGTGAAAGCAGTTTCAGATAAATTGACAGGTTGGGCGCGCAGAACTTCTAACAGTTGGGAGATAGTAGCAGACCAAGACATAATTAATAGTTAAATTAGCGAAAACCAAAGTATACAAATTTTCGGGTACTTAGTCCCATAATTGTTAGATACACAATTCGTCACAAAATCCCCAAATCAATCATCAAAGCCTCCATAAATAGCTTATAATACCTGAGTCCTGAGAATGTACAGAAAACTTTAAAAAATAACTATATGTCTAAAAAATATATCCCCAATGCTTTTATAAAAGTCGAAGATTCCCAATTATATGCCATCTTTGCTTGGAGTCAGCGCACCGCCGAAATCATCCCCGCAAAATCATGGTTAACAATCATGGAAATATTCATCCATGAACATTCCTTAGAAAAAGCATACCAAATCTGGCAAAAAATCCAAATTAACTCTCTTGCAAAACCAGACATTGAACAACTAAATCAATATCAGCCTCTATCTAAAGATGCCATAGTATTTTTAGCAGATGGTAGCCTGACAATATTTAGTAAAGGCTTTCGGAGTTTCATCGAAAAAGACCTGCAATATGAACTCGGTGAAATCAGTCAACAAACTTACCAAGTTTTACCACAATTATTTTCCCAATCTCAATTAACAGATGATATTGACTCCATTCAAACCCTCGAAGACTTCCGCACCATAGTAGACAAACTAGAAACCATAGGTTTATTATCACCAGTCACAGGTTCCATAGATTGGGGTGACTTAAAAAAGGCAGTTCCTATATGTCAAGCATTTGGATTAACCAGAGGAAAACCTGTAGATAGATACTATCTCAGCAAATTTATTGCCGAAATTAAACATGAAATTGGTGGTGATGTCCTTGAAATCGGAGGAACGCCTAAAGATAAAGATTTTTATGAAATTAATCCCGGTACATCATATAAAATTCTTAACTTAGAAGCCGGTTCCGGAGTAGATATAGTTGGGGATGTTCATGATGTCTCCATAATTGAACCAGCATCCTTAGATTCAGTGATTATTTTTAACGTCCTAGAACATTGTTATGCGCCTTGGATAGCAGTAGAAAACATTCTCACTTGGTTAAAACCAGGAGGAAAGTGTTTTGCAATGGTTCCCAGCGCCATTAGAGTTCATGCTACTCCATCCGATTATTGGCGACCATTACCAGATGCGTTTGCTTATATATTTAGAAATTATAGCCAACAGCAATTATATGTCTATGGTAATCCCACAACTGTCATTGCTAGTTATCATGGAATTGCTGTGGAAGAACTGACAACCGCAGAACTAGATGCTTTTCATCCAGATTATCCTGTTGCTACTTGTATCATGGCTGAAAAATAAATAGGAATAAACTAACCACAGAGGCGCAGAGTTCACAGAGAAATGAGAGTGGTAAGTAAGTCGGCGGAAGTTTTTATTTCTCTCAATTACAGTTAATTTACTTTTAGATATCAGCAACAATGAGTAGCATTACTTTTGATATTAACCCAGAAATAACAGTTGTTTTATGTACCTATAATCGGGTAAATTATCTGGAAAAATGTATTGATAGTGTAATTAATCAAACTTTTCAGGATTGGGAACTGGTTATAGTAGACGACGGGAGTCAAGACAATACTTTTGCACTTGTTGATTCATATTTGCAAAGATTCCCCAATATTCGTTATTTAAAACATCAAAATCGTAAACAAGCATACGCTAAAAATGCGGGGATTCAGGCATCTTTTGGAAATTACCTGACATTTATAGATAGTGATGATGCTTATAAAACCCATCATCTAGAATCCCGTTTAGAATATATGCAAGGTCATCCAGAAGTTGATTTAATTGAAGGGGGATTTTATTCGGAAGAAGAAATTTTTGTAGCAGATTATTTTCAACCAGGTAAAACAATTAACCTGCGAGAATGTGTTTTGGGTCCGACATTTTTCGGTAAGCGACACGTATTTTTTCAATTAAAGGGATTTGCTAATCTTACTTATGGAGAAGATACAGACCTTTGGGAACGAGCAGAAAAAATCTTTGCTACTAGAAAAGTCAGTGAACCACAGACTTATATTTATACTAGAGCCGAAACAAGTGTTACTAAGAGCGCATTCGCCAAAATTTCCTCATCTAGCTAACTAATTAGCATGAAAAGTCACAGATTACTAAACCCCATCAGCAATTTTTTCCGCCAGTACATAGCTTCTGCTATCAAGCTATTATTTATTGGAATTGTGCTGAGTTCATGTCTAATCATGTTGTCTGGATGTCAAGCTTCAGCACAGCGAGACGATGGTGTGATTCGTTTAACACTTTGGCAAGGAATTAATCCCCCAGCTAATCGAGATGTCTTTCAAAAGTTAGTCGATAAATTTAATCAGACTCATCCTGATATCCAAGTAGAATCTATTTTTGCCGGCGCACTAGACCAACAATTGCCAAAAATTCTCGCCGCAGTTGTGGGAAATGTTCCTCCAGATATCCTGACTTTCTATCCGCAACTGACAGGTAAGTTTGTAGAATTAGATGCAATTCGACCTTTAGAGGATTGGTTGGATAAATTACCCCTAAAATCCGAAGTTAGCCCCAATTTATTACAGGAATTTACATTAGAAGATCATCTGTGGTCAGTTCCACTTTACACCAGCAATCTGGGCATTTTTTACCGACCGCAACTTTTCCAAAAGGCGGGAATTACCCAAACTCCGAAAACTTGGTCAGAATTACGAGAAGTTGCCAAAAAATTGACTATAGATAAAGATGGCAACGGTAAACCAGAACAGTATGGAATACTATTGCCTTTAGGTAAAGGTGAATGGACTGTATTTAATTGGTTCCCTTTTTTATGGAGTGCTGGCGGGGAGATAGTTACTGACAATCGACCAAATTTGACTACGGAAGCAGCTGTGACTGCTTTACAATTTTGGCAAGACTTAATCACAGATGGTTCAGCGAAATTATCTGCACCAGAGCGAGGTTATGAAGAAGATGATTTCATCGCCGGTCGTGTAGCTATGCAAATTACAGGCCCTTGGACTTATAT
The DNA here is from genome assembly GCF_034931085.1 of Nodularia harveyana UHCC-0300. Taxonomy (NCBI): domain Bacteria; kingdom Bacillati; phylum Cyanobacteriota; class Cyanophyceae; order Nostocales; family Nodulariaceae; genus Nodularia; species Nodularia harveyana. The sequence continues at coordinate 33,730 of NZ_JAYGHG010000007.1, forward strand.
TATGAAGTCTGATGTCGATTATCAGGTATTTCCCATGCCGGGAAATGTGACAGAAGCTACAGCCATTGGTGATGGTAATTTGTATCTGATGAAAACTACTCCAGCCAGAGAAGAAGCTGCACTTAAGTTTTTAGAGTTTGTTTTAAGTGAAGAGTTTCAAACAGAATGGAGTATTGGCACAGGTTTTCTGCCGGTGAATCTCAAATCTATCGCTAGTCCAGCTTTTCAGCAATTGATTCAGGAAAAACCTGTGTTGAAAGTTTTTCTAGACCAAATGCCTGTGGCACGTGGTAGACCAATTATTGCTGGTTATAGTAGTTTATCTGATAGTCTGGGTCGAGCTATTGAGGCGACGTTGCTGGGTGAGTCTCCTGAGAAGGCTTTGCAAACAGCCCAAAACCGCTTGGATCTGATTTGGCCGGAAAAATGAGAAATGGCGCAAATTGCTTTGGCTGTATTTGGCTTCCCCACTGAGTATGGCCTTGGGCAAAATATAGGTTTATGGTAATTTGATTTTTTTCTTGCACTGAAACTACTAGAATTACTATTGATGCTAGATAATGGGAAGGCTTTGACATTTATTAGCCCATCTAGCCCGACAGAATAAAACTAACACTTATGCGAACTCACTATTGCAGCGAACTCCGAAAAGAAGATATTGGAGAAACTGTTACTTTGTACGGTTGGGTAGATCGTCCCCGTGATCATGGGGGTGTGATATTCTTAGATTTACGCGATCGCTCTGGTATTGTCCAAGTTGTCAGTGACCCTCAACGCACCCCAGATTCTTACGAGTTGGCAAATACCCTGCGGAATGAATACGTGGTGGAAATTACTGGTACTGTTACCCAGCGTCCCGATGAATCTTTAAATCCCCGCATCCCTACAGGGGAAGTAGAAATCTACGCTGATCAAATTACACTGCTCAATAGCGTTCGTAAACAGTTACCATTTCAAGTTTCCAGCGCTTACAACGAATCTGTGCGGGAAGACTTGCGCCTCAAGTATCGTTATTTGGATTTGCGCCGAGAACGCATGGCGCAAAATATGCAATTGCGTCATCAAGTGGTGAAAGCCATGCGTCGTTTCTTAGAAGATTTAGAAGGTTTCATTGAAATCGAAACCCCGGTTTTAACTCGTTCTACCCCAGAAGGGGCGCGGGATTACATTTTACCCAGTCGTCCGAATCCTGGCGAGTGGTTTGCTTTGCCCCAATCACCCCAGCTATTCAAACAGATACTCATGGTATCGGGTATGGATCGATATTATCAGATTGCCCGTTGCTTCCGTGATGAAGATCTACGCGCTGACAGACAACCAGAATTTACCCAGTTGGATATGGAAATGAGTTTCATGTCCCAAGAGGAAATTATGGCACTGAATGAAAAGTTAGTGGCTCATATCTTCAAAACAGTCAAAGGTATTGAGTTAAACTTACCATTCCCCCGTCTGACCTACGCCGATGCGATCGCACGCTATGGTAGTGATAAGCCAGATACTCGCTATGGTTTGGAATTAGTCAATGTTTCCGATGTTCTTGAAGATTCTGGATTTAAAGTTTTTCGGGATGCGATCGCCCGTGGTGGTATAGTCAAAATTCTCCCCATTCCCCTGGGTAACGATGCCATTTCTAACGTCCGCATTAAACCAGGTGGTGACTTATTTAAAGAAGCCAGCGAAGCCGGTGCAAAAGGTTTAGCTTTTATCCGCGTCAGAGAAAATGGTGAAATCGACACTATCGGCGCAATTAAAGACAACCTCAGTGAAGCCCAAAAACAGGAAATTTTGCAACGCACAGGTGCAGAACCGGGACATTTGTTATTATTTGGGGCTGGTGACACCGCGACAGTTAATAAAACTTTAGACAGATTGCGGCAAGTTGTAGCTAAGGAATTTAAATTAATTAATCCCGAAAAAATCAACTTACTCTGGATTACAGACTTCCCCATGTTTGAGTGGAATGCTGACGAAAAACGCCTAGAAGCACTGCATCACCCCTTTACTGCACCCCATCCCGAAGATATCAGTGATTTAAAAACCGCCCGCGCCCAAGCTTATGATTTGGTGTTAAATGGTTTAGAAATTGGTGGTGGAAGTCTGCGGATTTATCAAGGGGATATTCAACAGCAAGTGTTTGAAGCCATTGGTTTGTCGCCGGAAGAAGCACAGAATAAATTTGGCTTTCTCTTAGATGCCTTTGAATATGGTACACCGCCACACGGTGGTATTGCCTATGGCTTGGATCGTTTGGTGATGTTGTTGGCTGGGGAAGAATCCATTCGGGATGTCATTGCTTTTCCCAAGACACAACAAGCCCGGTGTTTACTCACTGATGCACCTTCAGGGGTCGATGTTAAGCAATTGAAAGAATTACACGTTGCTTCCACTTACAAGCCCAAACCTTAATCAGAATGTAGAGACGTTGTATACAACGTCTCTCTCTTGTATTCACAAATTGGGAAATTTATCGAGCCGCTTGGTTAACTTGCGATCGCAATCAACACTGCGTTTTCTACCGCCGGTTTTCGCTGCTGGAATGAGTCTTGATAGCAGTTCCCATTGTTGCGAAGTCAAGTTACTTGGGTAGGATGGATTCATGGCTCTCGTAACGCTGTCGTACTTAAGTATTTTTTCTACTGACAGGATACCGTTACGTGGGCTTTCTTACTTCTCAGACATCCTCTGAGAGAGATCAAGGATTAAAGGAAAAACTGATACTGATGATATTGATACTAACAAATACAGGCACAATAAAAATCACACAATCACCACCTACTACATTTTCCAATTCCATATCAGATAGTTCATCGAATTGATTTTCAACTTGTGTTAAATCAGCAATTTGAATGTTAGCCATTTTGGTATTCTCCTTGGTTTAAAAATCAAAAAGTGTAGAAAAAACCGGAAATATTTTACTTTTTAATCTCCGGAACACATCATATTAAAAATAAAAACCTCTGTCTAGAGATTTCTATAAAGTAAACGGGACATAATAGTTACATTTTTGTAATTCAAAATAGCCTAATTATGACAGCATTTTTTAGCCAAATATAGCAATCTTAACCCAAATGTGAGAAAACACTGAGATAAAAATCCTTATTTTATAGGCATTTGAGGCTTATTGAACTCTCACATATCATTTAGGATTGCTATATTCGTCATTATGTCCTTTAAAGTCACAAATATCCTCAGTAAACAGGTAATTACGAAATAAAGTAGTGAGGAAAAAGGATAAAAATAAAACAATTATGTCCCGATTAAGTTTGGATAATTTATCAAGCTGTTACTAAAGGCTGCATTAAAGAAGTCAATGCTAATGTTAATAAGGTTGTGGAAACAGATAACGTTGAGGTTCAAGAAAACCTGCGTCGGGAAGAATTAGACGTTAGCAACAGTGATGAAAGACCACAGAAAAGAATACGTTGAACAATATTCGAGATAATTATCTAGTTGAATGTACCATTATTTAGGGTTTGCCAATATAATTGACAAACCCTATAAACTTTTGTTTTAACGGATATATTTGATTTCTGCTTCCAATTGATGAATCAGCCGCTCGTCGCTGTTATCTTTTGCTACTTGTAAGCGATGTTCTAGGCTTTTTTGAATATTCAGCCTATGAGTTTCTCGTAGTTTACTGATAGTTTGTAGTTTATTCTGACTCATCAGATTACCTCTGTTTAATTTTTAATATGTTTTGTATTCTTAATATATCAAATTTTTGGTATCTGTAGATACAGAAAATTATCTCTTAATATAATTCGTTTACCCATGCCTGAAAAACAGATCAATCAACCACCACTGCTAGCGCTAATCAGCGATTTTGGCGATCAAGATGTTTATGTGAGTGTGATGAAAGGGGTTATTGCTCAAATCAACCCCCAAATCAGGGTGGTAGACTTAACACACCAGATTCCGCCGCAAAATATCGCCGCAGCTAGATTTTCTCTACTCAATGCTTATTCCTATTTCCCCGTGGGTACTGTATATGTGGCGGTGGTAGATCCAGGAGTGGGGAGTAGGCGCAGCGCGATCGCCGTAGAATTTGCTCAAGGGTTCCTCGTCGGTCCAAATAATGGCATTTTTAGTGGAGTCCTCAGTCAAAGTCCAGCCATTAATACCGTTGAACTCACAAACCCTAACTATTGGCGCACACCCGACCCTAGCAAAACTTTTCACGGTAGAGATATTTTTGCCCCCATCGGCGCTCATCTGGCTAGTGGTGTACCTTTAAAACAGCTAGGAACAGAAATCGATGCCGCAACTTTGGTACAGTTGAATATAGGCGAATGCAACCCAACTAATTCCGGTGTGACAGGTTGTATTCAATATATTGACCATTTTGGCAACTTAGTCAGCAATATTCCCGGAAAATATGTGCAAGGTCAAAATTGGTGTGTTCAAGCTGCTGGGGTGCAAATACCCGGATGTGAAACTTACAGCGATGTGAAAGTGGGAGAACTAGCGGCTTTAGTTGGTAGTCATGGCTGGGTAGAAATTGCCATCAATAGCGGTAATGCTTCTTCACAATTGCAAATTCACAGGCAAGATCCGTTACAAGTTTTATTTTTGCAGAAACACTAAACCGGATAAAAATTAAGTTTAATTCAGCTTAAATACCCTCGACAAAATTTAGTCTTTAACTGCTACAAATTATCCCAACTCTAGTTTTTTGAATATGACTACACAAACACTATCGCCATCAGAAGTTTATCAAGGTCAGTTTGGGGAATTTACAATTGACAAGAGCGATCGCACTAGCGTAATTATCTACCGGGCGGGGTTAATGCTAGCGACACTCAGCTTTGCCATTGGTAGCGCTTTGGTTTTATTCAACAATACCCCCACTACTATAGCAGCACTCACCCCTTTATATGCCTGTTTCAGTCTGGGTTTAGGTATTAGCCTCTGGACAATTCACATCTACATGGCAGTACTGCACCGACTATTACAAGTTTGTTGGGTAATCGGCAGTATATCAGCCATAGTCCTGGCATTCTCTAGTAGTCAACCTTTGGCGATCGCAGTTTACAACCAACCCCTGACATTATTTGGCATTGGCTTTACCTTCGTAGCATTAACAGGTATTTTCTTCAAAGAAGCCTTTTGTTTTAATCGCCTAGAAACTAAAGTCCTAACTTTCACAGTCCCCTTACTTCTGCTAGGACATTTAGTCGGGATTTTACCAACTGAATCAGAACAAGTTTTATTAGGAATTTGGGCAATTTTATTACTAGTATTTGCCGGGCGTAAAGCATTCCAAGCAATTCCCTCAGATATTGGCGATAAATCTGTATTTAGCTATTTGAAAACCCAAAGTTCAGCTAAGGTTTAACGAAACAAAAACCCCGCCATCAAATTAATATAGCGGGGAAGATTTTTCTATTTTTGATTGACTATACCAATTCTGTGTCGGGATGCGCTGAAATATTAGGAGTAACTAACCACAAAGGACACAAAGGACACAAAGAAAGAAGGAAAGATATTTAGCGCAACTTTATTAGGACTTACGCATAATCTACGTTTTCTTGGCGTTCTTGGCGGCTTGGCGGTTAGATAAATCAATATTTTTGGCAATTGTTGCGTAAGTCCTATTTATTAAGAAATGGTATTAAGCAAACCATTCTAAAACAGCGTCATCTTTAGTATTAGTATTCCGGGATGGAGTCTCACGATTAAACTTCATGTGAATTGATCGTGTTTGTTCACCATCAGCCGCAACACCCACAATTGGATAGTCAATTAAACCATCTTGGAAGGACATCTGGAAGCGGAATGTCCCGTCTGGATTCAGTTTAATGGGACGACCGCCAATTGTCACAGTGGCATCAGGTTCAGTTGCACCGTAAACAATCAACTCAGCATCAGCAACTAACCAGAATTTGCGGGGATTCATTGGTACGCCAGCCGAGAAGCCTGAACCAGACATACCAGCACCAGACATAGTTAAACCAGACGCAGTGGGAACTGCCCACATACCTACACCAGAAGGGAAAACGTAGGAACTAATAGCTTCTTCAGGACGTGGATAACCCGGTACTTGCTGCATGGAACCGAAAATAGAACCAGCAACTCGTTGTGATTCAGCAGACTCAGCCAACCCAAAGATTTCGTCATATATGGGGCTACTGTGATCTTTTACTCCTACTCCGGCTGAAACTGGGGCTGCTTTCTTCGCCGGAGGGACTAATTCGTAAACAGTTTGACCACGTAAATCTTGATCAAAATTGACAGTTACAAAAGCATCCTCAATCCAGTCAGATGGATAAACAGGAGGAATGTGGACTCTGGCAGAACGTGCCAATACTAACCAACGACCATCAGCAGTACGGTAGCCAATATCTATGACATAATCGCGATCGCTCACTGGAATAGGAATATACCATTCCCTTGCCAATTCATCAGCTGGATATTCTTGAATACTGTGAGGGCTTTGGTCATCTAAATCGATATCAGTCACATCGTAAATCCGCAGGGCTAATTGTTGTCCACCTTGCTGGCGTAGTTCCGCTTTATGTTCATTAGGAATATCCCAGTAAGTATACGCCCATTGAGGATCACGGGGTAAAAGTACAATCCGGCTTTCACCATAACCCTGTGGTAAGTCCGCCAATCCTTCATCAACATCAGCCAGAGAACCACCAGTCCGGTCTTCTTGACCTAATTCAAATTTTGCTGCTTCCACGGTTTCCTGTGCCTCCAGTGAACGATTTGGACTAAGAGATACTTTGCTGCGCTGGACTTCTTGAATCGCTGCCAGCAGTTGAGATTTACGCATCCGGCTATAACGAGAGATGCTATATTCACTGGCAACTTTGCGTAATTGCCGTAATGTCATCTCTTCTAGCGGTGGGCGTTCTTTTGCCATAATTGTGGCCTCCAGTAGTTGGCGAGGTAAATGAGTTTCCTGGGTTACAGAATCTTTTCTAAAATAAAATGTCATCTACCCCAGATGAATTTCTGATTCTTGACCTCTGGTTTTGCCCAGTGTTTAACTTTTTAGTTTGTTTTTAAATTCAGACTAACTACCTTGAGATTCCTCGATGCTGCCATGATTAGCATTTCTTTGGGATCGAAGCAGTTACTTTGTTAAGTAAATATTAACCAGTAAACCTGACTAGGGATCAAGGGGTTTCCAGTTACTTTTTGGCTGTTCTACGCATTTATAACCTGTTGCGGGATCACAATGTCATTAAACCATGACAAAATACTCAAATCAATCTCACACTCCCGGCTAAATGTTATAGAGTCATGACATTTAGATCATGAATACCGAAAAACTTGATCCCAATCAGAGATCAACCTTAGAGGTTGTTTTAAAAGTGTTCGGCTGTGATTTTAGGCACGTAATGATCCCCCCTAGCCTTAAAAAGGGGGATTTAGGGGGATCTAGAATGTTTTGTTACCGACAATAAGACTTTTCAAACATCCTCTTATACTCTGCTGGTAAAATCAGACCACTCCCGACTCCCGACTCCCGAAATTAATACTGATTTGATTAATAACTGACATACTTTGGATGCGCCAGACATCACCTTGTCGAATTACAGAATACCTGACTCGCAAAGTTTCATCAGAAAAATTTCTAATCTGACCTTGGTCATAGAACTGTGTTACTTCCCTGACAGTCGCCACCACTACAGCTTGATTGGATTTTTGATCAACATATTCCACCTTCACTGTGTGGTCATAAGTCCGATAGCGGTTCTGCAACCTTTCTTGTCGGGCTAGTTGCTGCCATTGAGAAAGAGTTGTACCGGTTAAGATACCTTGTAGACTATCTACCTGATATTGCGGCCCTAAAGCTGCGGCTTTAGTCGATAACCAAACTTGAATAACTTCTTGCGCCGTCTTATCACTCAGAGTACCTTCTGGGGGTTGTAACTCGGTGTTGGGGTCGGGAATATTTATGGGTGGTTGATTCAGTTCTACCCTTAACTGTTCACCTTGCAAAACTGGTGCAGGGGAGAATAAGTTTTTCACCCATCCAAATGTTGTGGAAACTAACAACCAAAACACTAAGATTCCTGCCAAGGAAGCACAGACAGTCCAAACAAGTTGTGTTTTTCCCGCTAAATTAGCCCCCAAAGCCGCTTGCTGTTGAGGATCGGCATGGTTAATACCTGGACGCGCCTTGCGGCGACGGCGCTTTTTCGCATGACCTGTGGAAGTTAACCCACCAGCACCATTGATACTAGGGTGAGTTTGTCCCGTTCGTGGCTGAGGATGAGCAAAATCTGCTAAATCTGGCGATGAGTGGGCATTCGGTGCCATTTTATCCAGCCATGTCTTCCCATTACTGAGGGAAGAGTTAGGATTTTCATTTATTTTCTGTTCTGGCGTTGCTGCTAAATCCGCAGTAGGTGTTTTAGCGTAAGCAAATTGAGGAGAAACAGCAGTTGCATGATCACTTTGCAGGGGGGGTTGGGAAAAAGACTGACGGTTGATTACAGCCCATTCATGGGTGGTTTCGGCATCGGTCGGCAAGGCTTCTAAATAGGCTTGTACCTGTGAATTAGCAAAATAATCTTTTAATGAGGCTTGCTGGTTAGCTAAATCTCGAAAGTGGAGGAAGACTTCATTTTGTAACCACTGTTCAGCATATAAACATAGTCCCGGTAGTAAGTCAGGAGAATCTAGAGATTTTTCCCGAATCAAAGCCAAGGCTTCGTATTCTTGACTAAGTTCTAAAACACGGGTGGCTTCTTCGGTCTGTCCCAATAGCAGCGCACACAGTGATTGCTCTAAATGCACATCTTGACGTTTTCCCAAACGCATTAGCATTTGCTTGGCTTGACGAATTAAAGCCGGATGGCGTTGAGTAAATCCCCGTGCTAAGAGGGCATAAACTGCCAAGTAATTAGCTACAGCCGAGGGACGCTTGCTTTCAGCTTCAAAGAGCTTATGTTGTTCAGCAACTGTTAAATAGTGGCGTAATTGCTGGATAAACCGCAAAAAATCATCGATATTCAGACCAGATTGATCATTACCAGTACCATCAATGCCACCGCGATCGCTCAAGATATCATGTAAGAATGACAATCCTTGTCGTCTTTGGGCAACTTTTTCTGTGGGTAATGCCAACAATTCTAAAATTCGATAGGGGCGTAATTTATACAAATCCGCCTGCATTTCCGTCTGGACGCTAGAAAATAGCCCTTCACGCCCTAGTAGTTCTTGACCAGTTTCTAGAGAAATAGCCGCATTTTCATAGTGACCCTGCTGCCATTGTTCCCTACCTAGTTCTAGACAAGCTAAAGCTACAGTCAGAACAATATCTGGGTATTCAGAACTTTCGAGAAATTCTTCACTGTCAAGATTATTCGCTACTCTGGCAGAGGCGACATCGTTAGTATTGGTGAGGTAATTATGACCTAGTTTCAGTACCAGTTCATATTCCCCCAGTTCTTGCAGAATCAATAAAGCACCAACTAATTCCCCTTGAGAAATGTCAATACTCAGACTCTGGATATCAGTATCAGCGTTTTTGCCTTCTGTCTGGTTTTCCACGGAAACAGTAGCATTACCTTCAGGTCCATAGGCATGGGCAAGATACAGCTGGTCATAACTGCTACGTTCTTTAGGATTGGATAAAACCACGTAAGCTTCTTCTATCAGTTGTTTGCGAGAAGTAATTGCTGCTTGAGAATACTCTCTTCGCGGCAATTGTACAATGCGATCGCTGTATGACTGTCGCAACTGTTCATCACTTGCCGCCAACGGTAGTCCCAAAATTCGGTAGTAATCTAGCGGAATTCGCACAGTCTACTTCCCCTGCACCGTGATCAACATAATTCACCTAGAGGATTCCAGGCACGTAAACCCTGCCATAATAATAGAGTCAATAATACCGTGGTTAACCTAGATTATAAGTATATGTTCAAACAACTAATTTTTTCCCTTTCTCAAATTTGAATAATAATCAAGTGGTAATATTTATCATTTGTCTAAAAAACATCAATACTAGGTTTTAACTCGCAGTATTTCAGCTTTTAAGAACTTATAGCTCTTCATCCTTCACTAATTCTCCCAATAATGCAGTTTCAGAAACTATCTTAAAAAAGAAATTTGTTAGTTAAGGATTCGTGATATTAACATAAACAAATTTAATTTACAACTATATCGCTACATAAATAAATTTGCTGATGGATTTTTGCTAAATTGTGCATGGATATGCAGAAACAAAGCTATCCTGATTGATAGCCTATAAACAGGAGTAGGGAGTGATCAAACTCAGGGGTGTATCCGTTGCTCCTAAAGTTAAATCCTCGCCAAGCTTGGGTAGAACCAGAAAAGATTCACTCATCGCTGCACCTCTATTGCCGATAAACCTGTTTGGTGCCTAAATTTTTGGGGATGAAAAGCAAATATTGTCTTTTCTCAACTTATTTGACATGGTAAATTTCAGTTTTACTATAGGAATACTAAAAAATAATGTTTCACGAACGCACGTTACCTACATTTAATACTGCCACTATCAACATCACTAAAGAAGAAGGCTTGCGGCTGTATGAAGATATGGTACTGGGTCGCTCATTTGAAGACAAATGTGCTGAAATGTACTACAGAGGCAAAATGTTTGGTTTTGTCCACCTCTACAACGGTCAAGAAGCCGTTTCCACAGGTGTCATCCAGTCCATGCGACCAGGGGAAGATTTCGTTTCCAGCACCTACCGCGACCACGTTCATGCTCTCAGTGCCGGTGTACCAGCCAGAGAAGTGATGGCGGAGTTATTTGGCAAAGCCACAGGGTGCAGCAAAGGTCGTGGTGGTTCCATGCATATGTTTTCTGCCGAACATGGCTTACTAGGTGGTTATGCTTTTGTGGCGGAAGGTATTCCTGTAGCAGCTGGAGCCGCGTTTCAAAGCAAATACCGCCGGGAAGTGTTAAAAGACGAAAAGGCAGACCAAGTAACAGCCTGCTTTTTTGGCGACGGCGCAGCTAACAACGGTCAGTTTTTCGAGACCTTAAATATGGCCGCCCTCTGGAAACTGCCCATTATTTTTGTGGTAGAAAATAACAAGTGGGCAATTGGGATGTCTCATGAACGTGCCACTTCCCAGCCAGAAATTTACAAAAAAGCCAGTGTATTTAACATGGTAGGCGTGGAAGTAGACGGGATGGATGTGTTAGCAGTGCGAGCCGTAGCCCAAGAAGCCGTAGCCCGCGCCCGTGCAGGTGAAGGTCCCACATTAATTGAAGCTCTTACCTACCGTTTCCGGGGACACTCCCTCGCTGACCCAGATGAAATGCGCAGCAAAGCCGAGAAAGAATTCTGGTTCTCTCGTGACCCTATTAAGAAGCTAGCAGCTTATCTGGTTGAGCAAAACTTAGCTGACAATGGTGAACTCAAAGCCATTGACCAGAAAATTCAAGCAGTCATCGACGAAGCTGTGCAGTTTGCCGAAAGTAGTCCTGAACCAGACCCCAGTGAGTTGTATCGCTTTGTGTTTGCAGAAGACAAATAAGTTGGGGACTGGACTTCGACTTACTTCGACGGCGCTCACTACAAGTCGCTCAGTGACCGGGGACTAGATGATTTCTATTTCTGCTTGTCCCCCGGATCTATCCCCAAGGTCGGATGCCCTATGAACAAATAAGGATTAAACTTGTGTTTACTATCAGCGTTGAACAACAACAATACAAGACTCACATCCTGAGTGATGAAAGTGCTGGCTCTCAAATCGAAGTAGTCCCAGAAAGAGGCGGTATCATCACCCGTTGGCGGATGCAGGGGCAAGAAATTTTCTATCTGGATACTGAACGCTTTACTCATCCGGAATTGAGCGTCAGAGGCGGAAATCCGATTCTGTTTCCTATTTGTGGCAATTTACCAGATAATTTGTACACCCATAATGGGCAACGCTACACTCTCAAACAACATGGTTTTGCACGGGAGTTACCTTGGGAGGTAACTGAGGAAAAAACTCAAGGGAAAGCTAGCTTGACTCTGGTACTTAAGAGCAACGAGCAAACTCAGGCAGTTTATCCTTTTGACTGGCAATTGATTTTTACCTATGAATTGCAAGGTAATACTCTGGTAATTCGGCAGGAGTATCAGAATTTGTCATCTATACCTATGCCTTTTTCTGCTGGTTTCCATCCTTATTTTCTTATGGATGGTGATAAGAATCAGCTAGAGTTTCAAATTCCTTCTGGGCAGTATCAAGACCAGAATACTAAGGAAATTCATGCCTTTGAGGGTAGTTTTGATTTCAACCGCGATGAAATTGATGTGGCTTTTGGGGATTTGACTAGTCAATGTGCCACAGTCATCGACCGTAGCCGTCGGCTAAAACTGACTTTAGATTACGATCAGATTTATTCTCGTCTGGTGTTTTGGACACTCAAAGGCAAAGATTTCTACTGTCTGGAACCTTGGACTGCTCCTCGTAATGCTGTGAATACTGGCGAAAATCTGACTGTATTAGCTCCAAAAGCTAGCTGCACGGCATCTGTAAGGTTAACAGCAAATTTTTTCTAAAAGTATTTGCAAATCTCAGATTATCGTGTTACTATAGCAAAGTTGCAAAACAAAAGGGTCGCTAACTCAATGGTAGAGTACTCGGCTTTTAACCGATTTGTTCCGAGTTCGAGTCTCGGGCGACCCACTTGAAATCATAAATAAACTAGGTGTGCTAATTTGGGCGATCGCCACAATATAAGTAATGTATCGCTAGCTGACTCATAGTTTTCTGAGATGCCACCCTTTACCGCACTAAGACCAGATTTGGGATATATAGTAACTAAAGCATTAAACGAGACTGTGACTGACCATACAGTAGTATATGCATACTATAAGGCATCGTGATGAAAGAGGGCGTAAAGTTATTCAACATAAACACCCGACACTAGTTATAATTTCCTATAAGTTGAAAAAAGTATTAAGATTAGCGTAAATATTACGCTTTTCGTAGACTGATTAGCTGAAAAACAAATTAGGAGGACTATATATGGCGCTCGTACCAATGCGGCTGCTTTTGGACCACGCGGCTGAAAACGGTTACGGTATTCCAGCTTTTAACGTTAATAATTTGGAGCAAATTCAGGCAATCCTGAAAGCAGCAGCCGAGACAGATAGCCCTGTAATTTTACAAGCTTCACGAGGCGCTCGTGCTTACGCTGGAGAAAACTTTCTGCGTCACCTGATTCTAGCAGCAGTAGAAACCTATCCTCACATTCCCATTGTCATGCACCAAGATCATGGTAATGCACCTTCTACTTGCTACTCAGCAATGAAGAACGGTTTTACCAGCGTCATGATGGATGGTTCCTTGGAAGCTGATGCTAAAACCCCCGCTAGCTTTGAGTACAATGTCAACGTTACCCGCGAAGTGGTAAACGTCGCTCATTCCCTCGGTGTCAGCGTTGAAGGTGAACTAGGTTGTTTAGGTTCCTTAGAAACTGGTGCTGGTGAAGCTGAAGATGGTCACGGTTTTGAAGGTACACTTGACCACTCTCAATTGCTAACTGACCCCGACGAAGCTGCACAGTTTGTAGAAGCAACTCAAGTAGATGCGTTAGCTGTTGCTATCGGTACCAGTCACGGTGCTTACAAATTTACTCGCAAGCCTACAGGCGAAATTTTGGCAATTAGCCGCATTGAAGAAATTCACCGCCGTTTGCCTAACACCCACTTGGTGATGCACGGTTCTTCTTCTGTACCAGAAGATTTACTTGCACTTATTAACCAGTATGGTGGTGCAATTCCCGAAACCTACGGTGTACCTGTAGAAGAAATTCAAAAAGGCATCAAGTGTGGTGTGCGTAAGGTTAACATTGACACCGATAACCGTCTAGCTATCACCGCCGCCGTTCGTGAAGCTTTGGCTGCAAATCCCAAAGAATTTGACCCCCGCCACTTCCTCAAGCCTTCCATTAAATATATGCAGAAGGTTTGTGCAGACCGTTATGAGCAATTTGGTACAGCAGGTAATGCTAGCAAGATTAAGCAAGTTTCTCTAGAAGATTTTGCTGCTAAGTATGCCAAGGGTGAACTAAATGTAGTTACTAAGGCATCTGCTAAAGTTTAACTAACTATGGATCATTCCTATGCCTCTATAGGGTAGGAATAATATTTAATAGGGGCATAGCGCTGCTATGCTCTTTTTATTGATGAAGTCAAAGTTTCATGGGAAGCAACTGGAAAAACCTAACGATAGTTGCAAGTTTCTGGAGTGCGATCGCGTTGACACAGTTTTGGGGGTCAAATACCTCTGTACTGGCTGCTGATACCGTTGTAGTCCGTTTTGGTCTGTTTGCAGAATCTATCTCCCTAGCGGAGTTACAGCACTCGGCAGATACTGGGGAATTTCCCAGGGGTTTTGAGCTTTATACCGGACGAATATCTCCCAAAGAACGCCGCTTGTTTGTGGAAGCACTGAGAGCAAAATTACCGATTAATTTCGTCACACTCAGTAATTTACTCTATACTGAAATTGGCACAACAATTCTCGGTAACGTTTCTGAGGCTTTAGTCAGAGACGATGAGGCCGGAGTACAAGCGTTGAGATCTGCATTAGTTTTAGGTGCTACTCAACCAGATGGTCTTTCTATACTAACTTTTATTGCGGCTTATCCTAGTCAACGCCTAGAAATTGATCTCATAAAGGCTTTGCGGGTGGGGAGAGATTTCCCAAGTTTACTCAATAGTTTATAAACCTTAAGGTTACCCAGCACTTATCGCAACAGCTAAGAAGCTAAATTTGATCATAGAACATCACGGAATTCTGCAATTGTATGATGGCGATCGCTCATGCTAGTATTAAAAACTCACCAATTTTAATTTTGAATAAAGCTACCCTTGCATTTGCGGCGCGCTTATAGAATATACTCCAAGGAATGTAATATTGCTATTTCAGATTCAAATTTAGCAATGGCAACATTTCCTGATTCTCAATAAACAGAGACGCAGGGTTTACATAACGTCATAAATTTTGTATATTGGGTAACAATGAGTGTGCAAGTTAAGTGGTAATGAAAGAAAACTGCACAGAGAATAGAAGAGAATATTCCGCGTAAATATTTCAAAGACTAAATTTTTTGACTATTTTTTAAACATTTGTCGAGTTTAGATTTATAATAAGAAGCAAAGATAAAGATAACGTACACAAGAATAAGCTCATAGGCTAACTAATGCTAGCTAGCTTGTTATTGCTGCTGATTTGTACAGCAGTGTGTGGCTAGCAGCAGAAATAAAGCTTTGGTGAAAACAGCTAGCTGAAAATTAGGCTAGGTCAATTTATCATAGCTATTTAGCCTCCCACCTCAGCTTAATTGGGGTCAGGTAAGACAGTGTATTTGTTTGTACATCAATTTGTCATAAATAACTACGGGAGTTAGCCACGTCTAATCTACCCTCAATTAGTAGTTTTATTTATTAGGCGACGTAATTAATTTTACTTAGTTATAGTTGAACTCGTTTTGGTGCATCCGGCAATTTGGATGTTGATAGCCAGGTTTACATTCTAAGATTCTCCACCTTCTCGCACACTTTTACCTTGAGTACAGTAACATGAAAGAGTTTGATTGTATATTAAATATTTGTATCCTATCAGTAACCTACCTATCCAGTATTTACTTGTGGATAGCCTTTTCCCAGCACTCAAATGAGTGACTAATTATTGTAATATTAATGGCAACACAAATTCTAGTCGTTGACTAACTAAAGGCGTATCTGTCAGAAGTAGTCAGCGCTGATTTTTGTGTGTGCTTTGGCTACATAAAAGTTGCATGATTCATGGGATAAATGTTAGATTTTTTACCAAAAATTATTACCACTAGAGAAATCACAATTGCTCTACTGGGATTAGTAGCTGGAAGCTGTATATTCTTAACTTCTCGTTTAATTTTTGTCTGGTTGAAATTAGGATTAGAAAAAATCAAAAGTTTTCAAAGTAATAAAGATATTTACCAAAACTTAATTCAGCCTAATGAAATTTTTATAATTTCTGCATCAGCAATTTTTGGGGTAGAATTACTTTCATTATTACTACCAAGAAATAGCTGGACTAATTCATTAGAAATTATTATTAGTTTATCTCTGGCGATCGCCACAAGTTTATTAGCCTCTAGATTATTTAAGAACTTCTTTGATTTTTATCTATTAAATGCTGCTTTTCAAACCGGGAAAAAAATTAGCAGTGAATTCCTCATCCTTTTTAAATGGCTAGCTAATATTATCATTATATTTCTAGCTATTCTGCTTTATGCTCAAAGTCATCAAATTAATCTTTTAGGATTGCTAGCCAGTTTAGGAATTGGTGGTTTAGCAGTAGCATTTGCAGCGCAAAAAACCTTAGAACAAGTTTTAGGTGGGATTGTAATATATCTTGACCGTCCCTTTGTAATTGATGATTATATCGGACTACCAGACGGTACTTTTGGTAGAGTTGAATCTATCGGTTTGAGATCCACACGTATTCGTACCTCTGGGAAAGGAACCGTAGTGATAGTTCCCAATAGTTCCTTAACTCAAGTCAATATAGAAAACTTCACAGGCGCGAAAAAAGTCATGTCTATATTGTATTTGACATTTTATCGAGCCATTAGTAGTGAAGAAAAAGCACTAATTCGTCAAATTATTTTAGAAAGTACCAATGGTATTTTCGGACTAGATTCACGCAATACAGACGTGAACTTTAAGAATATTAATAATCTAGTAGACCCAGATAAAAGTCAAGCACAAGTTTCTTTCTTCATTTTGGGTTCTGGAGATGTTTCTATGGAATTACGTCGTCAACTATTAGATTTAGCAACTCAAAGTATGACTGAATATTTAAAAGAATATGGGATTGAATTTGAGATAGAAGAACCAACAATTTATGTGGACTCACCGATTACAATTTAGACATAATGAATCAGATTTCAGAGATTATCCTGGCATTTTTCCAGCGCGAAAGCACCATATTATTCCTGTCTAGATTTGGTCTATTTTTATTGTTTATCCTGCTATCTGTATTAGCTGGAAGATATACTCCTACTTTTCTGCGAATTGTTATTCAACGTTTTGCACCGCAGCAGGTAGCAAGTATTTACAATAACTTAATTGAACCGATTAGAAACTTATTTAGAATCGCAGGTAGTTTAATTTTGATATCCTTATCCTTAGCATGGATTAGCGAATATCAATCGATATATAGATTTCTTTCACCCATTATCGACTTAGCTGTAATTATTAGTCTAGCTTGGCTTTCTTCTCGTCTATTTCGCCAATTTATTCGCGTCTATGGTATTGAATTAGTGCGTAAATTAGGAAGAGAAGTAGACGAATTGCTTTTAGTATTTGAAACCCTAGCAAATGTGATGATTGGGTTTATTGCTATTATTGCTTTTGCACAGAGTCAAGAATTTAATTTAATTGGGTTATTAACTGGTTTTGGTATCGGTGGTTTAGCGATCGCATTTGCGGCACAAAAGACCCTAGAACAGTTGTTAGGAACCATTGTTTTGTATTTAGATAGACCCTTTATTGCTGGAGAATATATTCGCTTGCAGAAATCTGCACAAATTCCGGAAGGGTTATTTGGAAGAGTAGAATCAATTGGGATTCGTTCTAGCAAAATTCGGACTGCTGCTAAGAGTACCTTATTTATTATTCCCAACTCGATTTTAGCTAACTTAGAAATTGAAAATATTACTCGAGGTAAAAAAGTCATGGTGTTGCTCTACCTCGATTTTGTCACCCTGCTGCAAGAACAAGAAAAGGCTTTAGTTGAGCAGGTAGTAGCCGAAAGCACTAACTCACTATTTGGTATAGATCCAGGTAGCACTAGTATTACTTTTTTAAATCATAATTCAACCGAGACAACTCGCACCAGAGTAACGTTTTTTATTTTGGGTTCTAGTGATAACTCCTTACAATTACGTAAACGCCTATTAGAATTAGCCAATGAGAAAATTTCCAAAAAACTAGTTAGTTTTGGTATCGAGTTTACGATGCAAGAACCGACAATTTATGTAGATTCACCAATCACACTTTAAAAATATTGGTTAAATAACTGTTTACAAGTTATACCAATTCTTTATGAGGATGCGCTGAATTATAGGAGGAACGAACCACGTTCGCGCTAGCGTCTCCCCTTGGGAGAAGAACACGAAGTACACAAAGAAGGAAGGAAGGAAGGAAGGAAAGAAATTCAGCGCAGCTTTACACAGAAATGGTATGACAAACAAAAAATATCCCACCAGATTCATAAATCAATTATTATGCGTTAAAAATTCACCATGCTATTTGATATCTTTAAAAGCCGTAAATCTTCTCAAAACTCATTAATCAAAACTAATCCGACTTGGCGCGTAGGTTGGGGAGAAGTTGATGCAAGTTATGAAGATATAGCTTGGCGAGATGAAAAATTTGTGGTGATTCTACCACGCGCAGCTTCTGGATTTCTGAGCGAGAAATTAGCAATCAGTCCGGGAAAAAGATTTATTATTGTTGGTGATATTTGGTTAACGAACCAAACGCAGTTGCTAGAACTGTTGGGAATTGAACCACATAGCTTTAGAGAGAATTATCTCCAACTAGTTGCCAATCTTTGGGAAAGATGGGGTTTTGAATGTCTTCAGCAACTGGTGGGAATGTTCGCACTGGTGGTTTGGGATCGGGAAAAACAGGTTTTGCACTTGATCCGCGATCGCATCGGTAGCCGGACTCTGTATTACACTACCACTGGTGGGGTGCGTTGGATTGCGCCTCAATTGAGAACTTTATCACCTTATCGTTCCTCTGATGTGG
Organism: Nodularia harveyana UHCC-0300; assembly: GCF_034931085.1. NCBI lineage: Bacteria > Bacillati > Cyanobacteriota > Cyanophyceae > Nostocales > Nodulariaceae > Nodularia > Nodularia harveyana. The sequence continues at coordinate 52,467 of NZ_JAYGHG010000007.1, forward strand.
ATTTGGTGGCTTTACGCGATTACCTTTGTTGCGCCTTTGTCCCCGGAGAAAGAACCCTTTGGCAAGACGTGCGGGAACTCCGACCTGGAACTGTTTTACAATTTCCTCACGAAAAAGTGCAAGCTTATTGGCAGTTGCAAGAACAGATTACAGCCATAGACCAACCTTTAGTATGGCATGGCGATCGCTTGCGAGAACTCCTAGACCAAGTTATTCAAGAATATTTACCACCACCAAACGAACCTGTAGGGGTTTTTCTTTCAGGTGGTTTAGACTCCAGCGCCATCACTGCTTTAGCGGCAAAATTTCATCATTCCCCAGTCCACACCTTCTCAATTCATTTTGGCTCAGAATGTCCCAATGAGTTAGAATTTTCCAGTCTCGTCGCTACTCATTGCCAAACACAACACCATATTTTAGAAATTACTTTTAAAGATATGTGGGAACGTTTACCCCAAACAATGGCCTATTTAGATGACCCCATTGGCGACCCACTAACTATTCCTAATTTGTTACTAGGAAGACTAGCGCGAGAAAGAGTAGAAGTAGTTTTAAATGGTGAAGGTGGCGACCCTTGTTTTGGCGGACCTAAAAACCAGCCAATGCTGATGAATAGTTTATATAATTCTGTCACAAATCAAGATTCTTTACAAGCCTATTTAATTTCTTTTCAAAAGTGCGCTGCTGATTTACCACAACTTTTAAAACCAGAAGTTTTGACCGCCATAGAAACAGCACCTTGGGTTTTTCAAGAAGATTTAAATTCCCCAGCCAGCTATCTGAATCGTTTGATGGCCATGAATATTAAATTTAAAGGTGCTGACCAAATTCTCACTAAAGTTAGTAACTTAACTCAAGCTGCTAATTTACAAGGTCGTTCTCCTTTATTTGATCAAAGAGTGGTAGAATTAAGTATGCAAATTCCTCCTGAGTACAAGGTTTCGGGAGTGCAAGAAAAAGCAGTTTTAAAACAGGCGAACGCCGATATTTTACCAGCCGCAATTATTCATCGCCCTAAAAGTGGCATGATGGTTCCCGTACAGTTAGGATTTCGTAAATATTGGCAAAAAGAAGCCAGAGATTTATTACTGAATCGCAATGCAGCCATCGCGCCTTATTTTAATCAATTACCAATTCGCAACTGGTTAAACTATGAAGGCGATACTTGGAGTCGTTATGGTGTCAAATTGTGGTTACTTGTGAGTTTAGAAATTTGGTTGCAAGTAAATCGAAAATAAACAATTAACCAAAGGTTTGGAGAATATACATAGAATTAGAATTTCCCGAATCATCAACTAAAAGCAAGTTGCTTTCACCGTTATTTAAACTTTGACCATTGACCATACCACGATGCAAAATTCGCATCAATTTTTGCGGACTAAATGATTCTAATTCCACAAAATTACCAGCTTCTAGCCATGTTAATTCTTCAGCTAATAAACTCTGACGAACTTTCCCAGGTAACTCTTTAGCTCTTTGCGCCGAATTATCAGAAGATTGAATAAACATTCCCCGCTTCGCAGCCATAATCTGACGTGGTAATAATCCCAAATCAATAATTGCAACGTTACTGTCCTGGAACCAATTAGGACTAGTACCGAGATGGTGAACTAAACCAACACCTTGGGGACTACAATCATGGAAGCTATAAACTTTTAATTCTGGATTGCGGCGAAGCATTTGCATCGTGGTGTCAAAAATGCTTTCCGGATATCCAGTAACGCTGAGAATTGCACAGTTATTTTCAAAGTGGAAATTATTCGCAATTAATAGTTGAGCAATAGCTGCACTATCGCAAACTACTAACCTATCAAAACTGTAAGCTGTGACATCAGGATTAATGGTTACAGGTGCAATTTGTTGACGAGGAAAAGGAAGCATTTTGACAATTGAGCCATTGATTTGTTCCCAATGAAAAAACCATTCTTGAAATTGAGATTGAGAAAATAAAAATTCCTGCGGAACTAGAGATTGATTTAACCGTTTCAATCCTAAGTAAATCGACAACATCCCTAAAAGAACATAGATGGTAAATACAGCGAATGAATTTAATATAACTACACTAGTATAAATTCCGCCCATCAGCATAATAAATCCTATCAAACACAAAACTTTAGCATTTTGCATTCGTTGATTATGGTTAACTTTACTTGACTGGGTATAAATTCTGTAAATAAACCATATTTGGACACATATATTAACAACTATAAAGGTCGTTTCTCTAGGTAATTCAATTAATGGTAACAGCCATGATCCTACAAAGATAGAAGAGAAAACTCCGAAAAATCCTGTAGCCCATATATTAAAAAAACAATAGTTAAATAACCATTTCCAACCCACTGTGCTATAAACATTAACACGATTATTCAAAATATAAAATAACTGTTTAGGAGTAAAAAACAAAGTGTTATTTGCGGAAATGTCAGCAATAGCTTTCGCAAAAAAGGGGTCAGTAATCCTAATAGTACCCATGCTGGTCGGTTCAAATACAAACTGATGTTGACATTTAATACATCGCCCTTGATTACGTGTTCTGTCCTTGAGATTATTATCAGTTCCGCATTTAATACATTTCATATCGTTAATTTTCCCTGGTTGTTAACTCTCGAAATATTTATCCTGGGTAAGGATTTGGGAATATTTAATTTTTGTTTACCCTGACTTAATTGTGTCTTTTATATAAACCGCAAACTCTGATAAATATTAAATGAGTAATTTATTAAATCACCTGATTTGCTAATAAAATACTGTAATCTTCCCGCCGCCGAATTAAGCGATGTGTACGGTTTTCTAATAAAACTTCGGCTGGTTTGGGACGATGTAAAAAGTGAGATGACATTGCATAACCATAAGCACCAACATCTAAAATGGCAATGATATCACCAATTTCTAAAGCTGGTAATTGGCAATTTTTTCCTAAATAATCTCTTGAATAAGTTGTGTTTCCACACACATCTGTGAGATGAGTTGCAGATTCTGATTCTTTCCACGCGACAATTTTTCTATAACCGCCATGTACTGAGGGAACAGATATATTAGCCACAGTAGTATCTACCCCAATCAGTTGTTTTTCTGATTGCCATTTGACGGAAACTACTTTAGTAAGTAGAGTAGCACAACCTGCGATCGCAGCTCGTCCAGGTTCAATAACTAACTCAATATTTCTGCCTAAACGACTGATTTTATCACTCAAATCTGCACCAAATTGTTCCCAGTTAAAAGCTGCACCTTCATGATGATAGGGATAGCCAAAACCACCGCCAAAATCTAAATATTCCCAATCAGGTAAAAGTTGGGCTGTGGCTATTACCTGATCAATTACCTTGGTAAAGGCTGTGGTTGCATTTGTCCCTGTACCTCGATAAAAATGCAATCCGCTCAGTTTTAATCCTACTTGACGAGTGAGGGCGATCGCATCAGCAAATTCTTCTACACGTACACCAATCCGGCTATCACCAGTAATCTCTGGTAAATTCAGACGTAAGCCTAGACGAGGAGAAAAAGAGTTACTCAAAGATTTATAGACTTCACAACAAAGTTGCACCTGCGAAATACTATCTAAATTGAGAGTTCCCACACCCCAATTTAAAACTTGTTCCATCTCGACCCGATTTAAATTACTCCCACTGTAGACAATTTGTTCTGGTGAAAAACCTGCTTGTAATCCCAGATAAATATCTCCAGGAGTATTAGCATGAAGTCCCCAACCTGCGTCGTGAAAAATTTGCAGCAGTGATATATTGCCATTGGTAACACTAGCAAAGCGAAATTGAGTCTGAGGATAATTAAAAGCCTCTGTGATGCGTGTGATAGTTTGATTTAAAATATCAGCTTGATAAATATAGAGAGGTGAATCATAAGTATTAAGTAACTCTTCAGCCAAGGATAGAGGATAACTTGTGATTAATTTTGCCATTTTTTCTGCAATCTCCATAGTGTTTGTGGTAGCCAAAATGGATGATCAAAAGATGCTTTACCAGACTCTTCACCTAATACATAAACTCGCCAAAGTTGCCACATAATTAGTAACCATAAAATTTCACCTATGCGACGACCTTGAATATGAGCGCCCAATTTTCCAGCAGCAATTTCTGCTGCCAGATGGGGAGAAAAGCGATTTTCTAGACGTAGTTTACCAGGATTTAACCACTTACCTATGTGAGGCCAAAACTGATCTAAACACCAAGAGGTTAAGGGAACTCCCATACCGCGCTTTTGTCGCCAAACAATTTCTGAAGGTAATAAATTTTCTACGCTGCGCTTGAGGATATATTTCTCACAAGATGCCTTTAAACACAGTTCTCCAGATAGCTGAAAAGTCCACTCAGCTAAGGGTAAGTCGCAGAAAGGCGATCGCACATATAACCCATGAGCAAACCCTAAAGCCGTAGCGCGGGGATGTATATTCTGTGACCCTTTCAGCATCAAACCTGCACGACGCAACCGATGCAAAATTGCTGTACTATACTCAGGATTAAGTGCTTCTGTAATCCAATCTTCTGGGTGTAAATTTTGGATTTGTTCATAAATATCTGGCTGATAGATTTGAGCCTCATAACCCCAAAGACGGTGAAAAGTGCGGAGATATTGTTGAATAAAACTTTCTGACATAGATAAATTTTCGCTTTGGTAAACCCCGGCGGCGATTAAAGGTTTATTCGTCCAACCTGCAAACAATTGGTCGCCACCTTCGCCGTTAAAAATCACCCTAGTATCTTGGCTAGCTCTTTGTCCTAACAGGAATAATGGCACTGTTACGCCATCACCAAACGGCAAATCTAGCGCCTGTACAGTGGAAATTAGAGCCTTCTGAATTTGCTCAGGTTTAGCATCAACTTTTACCAAAGGAATTTGCAGATGTTGGGCAACCATTTCAGCATAGAGAGATTCGGAAATCCCATAATTTCCAAAATCCAAGGTATAGCCAATTACCTTTATCCCTGCTTGCACCAGTAAGGCGGCGACAACCGCAGAATCTAATCCCCCAGAGAGAAAAACGCCGACAGGCTCATCTGTTAAGTCGGAAATTTGCCGTTGAATAGCTTGTTTCAGGAGAGTTTGTAGTTGTTGGACAGCCGTTGTTTCATCTTTTATTTGCACAGCTGCTTCACACCATTCTGATAAACGTTGAGAAACTGGTGCTGAAAGCCTTTGTGATTCAGACTGACTTTGCCAAACTAATTCTTCTCCAGCAGTCACTGCAAATATTTGACTCACCGGAGTTAAGGGATTGGGAACATAAGAAAAACAAGAATAACCGTATAAAGCCGGAATATTAACTTCAGGATTTTCCATCACTGACAAAAGCAGTTGCAGACGAGATGCAAACCAAATCACTTGTCCTTGTTGCATCCAATACAGGGGGACTTTGCCAAAAGGTTCTCGTCCTAAAATTAAGTCTGTTCCCTGTAATTTTACCCATATATCTGTATATAATTCAGTCTCTATTCCCGATGCAGATATACCAGCTAGTAGTTCTGGATGATGATTAGAAAAGATTTTTCTTGGGGAATTACCAATATAAATAACATTCCAAATAGGCGCGGAATCAGATAGCTTTTCAAAGGAAATATGCAGCTTTTTCAGCATAGAGGACTTATCGAAAATATCTCTAAAATCCTCATATCTCTGTGTTCTCTGTGCCTCTGTGGTTCCTTTATTCCCTGATTCCCACCTCAGTCTCATCATATTTAGCTGCGCTTCTAACTCACGTCGAGAACCATAACCCCAATAGCCAATAAATTGCTGGGGTTGATTAGTCTTTTCACCAGGCGGAATGTTTTCCATACTATTTCACTTCAAATTCCGTTTCACTAAGTTGGCGACCCTGGAGGAACATTTCTACCTTCCACCTACCTGGAGTTGATGCAGAACCTATAGTGTAACGGCACTGAGTATTCCAAATGGATGTGTCAATTTCACGGGTTTGATAGCGGTTTTGTTTGACAATTTCGCCATTAGGATTAATCCAATTACACCTTAAATCTAGCTTTTGACCCACGGGTGTATCTTTTAATGTCACACGGTAAAAAATTTCTGGGTTGTTCTGGCGGGTAATATTTCTCAGGTCAGCGCCATCATCTTGGGTGAGAGTGATCCGGTTGCTTTGAGTGGAAACTCGCTCCAGAGTAGAATTATGCTGTTTAATAGTGAATATTGTCCCAGTAATGGCGATCGCCACCGCAGCAAAGATCCCAATAGCAACTGTCCGATGACGTTTTTGCCGTACTTTTAGAACTTCCCGACGCTGCATTTGAACCAGCGCTTCATCTAGCAACTCTGGTGCTAAACCTAATTCCTGTAAAATTTGTTTGACCTCTTCCGGTGCAATTTCTGCTTCTCGACTGGCTTGCAGGTTTCCCACCTCAGCGATAATCTGCGTTAGTTGTTCTGTCGTTAGTTTCTGGGTCATAATCAAAGGCCACTCCTACATAAAAAGCGGTTAATTTTCTGCAAAAATAGCTTTGTAAAATTTTTGCTTCTATAGCACTTAGGCATAATCTAAGTTTTCTTGGCGTTCTTCTCCCAAGGGGAGACGCTACGCGAAGGCGGCTTGGCGGTTGGATAAATCAAGATTTTTGGCAATTATTGCGTAAGTCCTGTTCTAGTTAAGCTACAACTCCTTTTTGTCAATTTCCAGTTTTTATTTCCAGTCATGGAAAGTGCAATAATCAATTTTCTACAAGCGTAGCCATAGAATCAATTTCACCACAGACGAACACAGAGTTTGACAACTCGTCTTTTGACAAAGCCATAAACTTAAGGTAAATTTCCGCACTAGAAACCTGCCGCCAGAATTTATCAGAATGCTAGATTTGTCACTCATCACCATCCTGGGTTTCCTGGGCAGCTTTGGCCATTGCTTTGGGATGTGTGGCCCCCTAACCGTCGCCTTTTCCCTTTCTCAGCAGCAAACAGCAGCCAAAATACCGCAGTGGCGACAGCAATTAAAATTTCATCTCTTACTTAACCTGGGGCGGCTGTTGAGTTACGCTTTAGTAGGTGCTGGTATAGGGGCGCTGGGTTCAGTACTACTGCAAGGTGGACAGTTTGCAGGTGTAGGCAGTGATTTCCGGCGGTGGATGGCAATTATTACGGGGCTAATGCTAATTTGGTTTGGGTTAGGACAAGTAACACCAGACTTACTACCACGAATCCCTCTGTTACATCCGTTACTACAAGGACGTTTACATGAGCGTCTTAGTGCAGGGATGCTGAAGCTTTCCTCTAAAACTAGATGGTGGACACCCATGCTTTTAGGCATGACCTGGGGTTTAATGCCCTGTGGTTTTTTATATGCAGCCCAAATTAAGGCGGCGGAAACTGGTAATTTATGGATGGGTGCAGCCACCATGTTGGCTTTTGGTATGGGAACTTTACCCACGATGCTAGGTGTAGGTGTCTCTACTTCTTTGGTGAATAAAGATCGGCGCAGTCAGTTATTTCGCTTAGGCGGCTGGGTAACATTAATCATTGGCATACTGACTTTGTTGCGGACTGGTGACACAATGGTAGATTACAGTGGACACGCCGCTTTAATCTGCCTAATCTTGGCACTAATTGCCCGTCCCATCAGCCGCCTATGGGCTTCACCTTTGCGTTACCGTCGGGGGTTGGGAGTGGGTGCTTTTGTCCTGGCTGTGGTTCATACCACCCATAGCATTGAACATTCCTTGCAGTGGCAATTTCGGGCTTTCTGGTTCTTACCGCCAGATTTTCAGTGGGGCATGGCGGCGGGTGCTGTAGCATTAGTGTTAATTACCCCGGCAGCTTTGACAAGTTTTGAATCACTACAAAAATACTTGGGTAAGCTTTGGCGATATATTCATCTGTTGAGTGTACCAGCTTTACTCTTAAGTACCATTCATGCTGTATTGATTGGTTCCCATTATTTTGGTTCATTGCAATCAACATGGGCAAATAAATTAGCGGTAGTGTTAATAGTAATTGTCACCTTGGTGGTGTTATTGGTGCGTTCACCTTTGTTTTGGTCAATGTTAAATATAGAGAAGTTTTATGTACCCCCAAATAAATCGTAGTAAGAAGTATGGTAACAGCCGAAGAATTATCTATGTTTTTCTATTTTTGAGTTGTTTATTCATTTCAATAACTACTGCTGATCCTATTTTTGCCCATCAGGTGCAAATATCAGAAGATGTGGGTGCTACTATCCACATTGAGCCGAATGATAATCCTCGTGCTGGAGAACCTTCTCAAGCTTGGTTTGCGCTGACACGTAAAGGTGGTGAGGTGGTTCCTTTAACGGAATGTGATTGTGAATTATTGATTTATGCTGAACCCCATACGCCGGGGGAACCAGCTTTAATTGAGCCATCTTTAGAACCTGTAGCCGTTGAACGTTATCAAGGTATTCCGGGTGCTGAAATTACTTTCCCGAAGCCAGGACGGTATCAGTTAAAGCTCAGTGGTAAACCGGCGACTGAGGCGAGTTTTAAACCGTTTCAATTTGATTTTGAGGTAACTGTGGCTAGTGGAACAGTCAGAAATCCCGAAAATGTGCCAGATGGCAATAATATCGGGACTGAAGAAGTGGAGATTACATCAGGTTCCAATATTATGCTGCTAGTTGGGGTGATTTCCCTAGTTTTGGGTATTGTGTTTTTTGTGCTGCGGGGGAAGAAAGGAGAATGAGAGCAGTTATCAGTTATCAGTTATCAGTTATCAGTTATCAGAGATAGTTGGGTGGAAACCCCTGAGTAAATCGCCTTGAACACTGTTTACTGTTTACTGATAACTGTTTACTGTTACTCGTGTCGGTGTTGATGCCATTGCCAAGCATGAGTGACAATATCTTTGATGTCTGGGTATTGTGGTTGCCAGTTGAGGATTTTTCTAGCTTTTTCGCCACTACCAATGAGGGATGGAGGGTCTCCGGGACGGCGATCGCATTCTGTCACTGGTATACTCAATCCGGTAACTGTTTGAGCAGCTGCAATTACTTCTTTGACGGAAAAACCATTACCATTACCTAAGTTAAAAACTTCGCTGTCGCCATCTTCTAAGAGATATTGCAATCCTAAAACATGGGCTGCTGCTAAGTCGCTGACATGAATATAATCACGAATACAAGTGCCGTCAGAGGTGGGATAATCTGTGCCAAAAATAGAAATAGATTTTCTTTTACCTAAAGCTGTGAGTAAGACTAAGGGGATTAAGTGGGTTTCTGGTTGATGATCTTCTCCTAGTAATCCAGTAGGATCAGCGCCAGCTGCATTAAAATAGCGAAACCGGACTGATTTTAAACCGTAAGCAATATCAAAATCCGACAGAATCCGTTCCACCATCAGTTTGGTAGCCCCATAGGGATTAATGGGGTTTTGGGGGTGGTTTTCGGGAATGGGTACGATTTCTGGGACTCCATAGGTGGCACAGGTGGAAGAAAACACAAATTTTTTAATGGAGGCTGCTAGCATGGCTTCTAACAGCGTCAGAGTACCCACAACGTTATTACGGTAATATTTAGCCGGGTCTGTTACCGATTCCCCTACGTAGGCATAGGCGGAGAAGTGCATAACGGCGGTGATATTACGGGTTTTAAATAAATCATCTAATAAAGGGCGATCGCCTGTATCTCCTACTACCAATTCTACCTGCAAAACTTTTTCTACCAAATCTTGATGCCCATAAACCAAATTATCGAGGATGATGACTTGATAACCGGCTTGCTTCAAGGCAAGTACAGTATGGGAACCAATATATCCTGCTCCCCCTGTAACTAAGATGCTGGGCTGTTCAGACGACATAGTTTTTCCTTTAGAGTTGATAACTACACAATGAGTTGAGTTTACTGGTGCTACATTACTCATCCTAAAAATCAAAAATAATACACGCAGTGGGGAAAAATTGCACTAAAATCACTACGGCGGTAGTCTGTGGTAATGGGCTGGAGGTATTTGCTCTCAAGTAATAGTACGATTACAATTTGACGAGAAAATACATTTTATGCCGAAAATATCGAGGCTAACCCTTACGGGTGTGTCAGTTGTTCATGGAGGAAACTCCTGTTTACAACTGGCTCACAGCACCAGAAAATTTGAGAGTTAATCTATGTTTCTATTGCTAAGTCGAGTACTGCTGTGGCTGTTGATTGGCACTGTTGTATACTCTCTGTTCCAAAGATTTTATCCTTCTGGAACCTTTATTGGGAGATTAGTTTTAGTCATTGTCTTGGTTGTCCTAGCTTTGTCGTTTATTAACCCTACTGAACCAGCTGTGGCATCTTTGTGGAAGGTGGTATCATTTCCCCTGAAACCTTTGGGGGCTTCTGTTTTACTACTGATGTTTGCGGCTCAAAAAATTAAGGGCGGCGGAATCGATAAACCAGGCGGTTATTTGTTGGGTTGGTCGTTGACAATTTTACTGTTGGCGAGTACACCTGCGATCGCCTACTTTCTGGTGAGTGCGCCTATCGCTATCCTTGGTAATCCCAGCTTCGCCACTCAGCAAATTATTCAGAATCATCGTCTAGTTTCGGATCTCAGACTTGACAGTTCTGGACAAGAGGCTCTGGTAGCATGGAATCCAGCCACTACCCCGACGATAATTTCCGATGTGCCGGGCAATCCTACCTTGCTGAATCCAGATACAACCATAGCATTCAACTCTTTGGGTGTGAATGTTCCACCTTACCTGTCCCAAACTCCTCCCCAAGAAATTGCTACTCGCGGATTGCGAATTGAAGACTTTGTACCCAGTGCAGAAACTCTGCAACTCACAACTCAAGTTTGGGAAAGTTATCTCAGCCAAATTTACTTTTTCTTGCGTGGTAATCAAACACCTAATTAGAAAAGTAACTTTAACCTCTGAGAATGGTAACCACAGATGTTTGATCGGTTTTTATCTGTCTGCATCTGTGGTTTAATCTGAATTCGCTAAAGTAAGGTAGGGCGGACTGCCCAAATTCCCATAAAATACAAACTTATCCGCAGTTCAATCTTAGAAGATTAAGTTGCAAGATCCCTTTAATGGCAGAATTTCGACGGCTTGGTAAACTCGGTGCTTATTTACGTCCCCATTGGCGGGAAACTACATTAGGCATTTTCGCTTTATTATCTGTCAATGGGCTGGGTGTTTATATCCCCTGGTTGATTCGTTCAGCCGTTGACGAACTTTCGGACAGCTTTGATTTCAAGGACATATTATATTATGTGGTAGCAATTGTCTTGCTCACTTCCTCCATGTGGCTGATCCGGATGGCTTCGCGCATCTGGATATTTGGGGTAGGAAGACAGGTAGAATTTGATCTCAAACAACGGATTTTTCAACATTTACTGCGGCTAGAACCTGCCTATTTTGAAATTAATACTCCTGGGGATTTAATTAATCGTGCTACCAGTGATGTGGAAAATGTCAGGAGATTGTTGGGTTTTGCGGTACTGAGTTTAGCAAATACTCTGTTTGCCTATGCTCTCACCCTACCAGTCATGCTGGCAATTAATGTGAATCTCACACTGGCTTCTTTGGCTGTGTATCCCTTTATGTTCTGGTTGGTGCATATATTTAGCGATCGCCTCCGCGACCAACAAGGTATAGTCCAAGAAGAATTATCTGAGATGAGTGAACTCATTCAAGAAGATGTCAGTGGGATAGCGCTGATTAAAATCTACGCCCAAGAAGAAAATGAGCGTCAGGCTTTTGCCGACAAGAATCAGCAGCTATTGGCGGCTAACGTAAAATTGGCTAAAAGCCGTAATATACTGTTTCCGTTAATTGGCGGTTTAGCTAATCTCAGTTCTCTGGTAATTATCTGGCTGGGGGCGACACAAATATCCACGGGAACCCTGGCTGTGGGCGACTTTTTGGCGCTACTAATTTATGTCGAACGTCTAGTTTTTCCCACGGCTTTATTAGGTTTCACCATTACTGCTTATCAACGTGGTGAAGTTAGTATTGATCGTCTAGAGTCGATTCTGTCTGTAGAACCGAAAATTGAAGACGCAGCCGATACTATAGATTTACCCTGGAATGAGATTAAAGGAGAACTGACGGCGGAAAATCTCACCTATACTTACCCTGGTGCGACTAGTTCAGCTTTAAATCAGGTCAACTTTACAATTTTTCCTGGGGAAACTGTGGCGATTGTGGGGGCGATTGGTTCTGGTAAATCAACTTTAGCCAATGCGTTACCGCGTTTGTTAGATATTGCGCCGGGACAATTGTTTCTCGATCATGTCGATATTACCAGGATATCATTAGCAGATTTACGTCAGGCGATCGCCTACGTTCCTCAAGATAGTTTCTTGTTTAGCACCACAATTAAAAATAATATCCGCTACGGAGACCCAGTTAGTGAGTTACAAGATGTGGAGTCTGTAGCTAAACTAGCCCAGATTGATGCAGAGATTACTAATTTTCCCGATCAATATGAAACCATTGTTGGGGAACGGGGTATAACTCTTTCTGGTGGTCAACGACAACGTACCTCCTTAGCTAGAGCGATGTTGATGGAATCCCCCATCTTAATTTTAGATGATGCCCTTTCCAGCGTCGATAATCAAACTGCTACACAAATTCTCGAAAATCTGTCTAGTGGTTCCCGACGTAAAACCATTATTTTTATTACTCATCAGCTATCTGCGGCGGCTATGGCTGACCGGATTTTGGTGATGGATAAAGGTCAAATTGTCCAAATAGGTGATCACTCAGAACTATTGCAAACAGAGGGTCTCTATAAAAATTTGTGGAGTCAGCATCAAGTAGAAGAATTACTACGTTAATGTACAAGTAAAGCAGGTGCAGCACAAAAGTATCTCAGTTGCACCTGCTAAAAATTAGACTTTTAACAGAGTGACGGCGATATTACCAGAAAAACAAACATCAACATCACTCCCAGGGGTGCGATCGCGTTGGCTATAGTCCCCCACATAATAGAAATTATCCCCTTCCATGCGATAGTTTATCGGTAAAGGTTTAGTACAAGGTGGGCAAAATACCATCTCAGGATCAGGATCTCCCGGTTGTAAATGTGGCAAATTCACATTCCAGAAACTTCCTGGTTCCAAGGGACGGGGGAGTAAATCGGCTAAAACTTTAGCAGTCCACTGGCTAGCCACATTCCAATCCCAAGTTTGTCTACCTTTGTGGTATTGGGAAATCGCAATTCCGGGAATATTTTGGGTAGCAGCTTCCCGTACCGCCGCCACAGTACCGGAAATATAAGCATCTACGCCCAAGTTTCCCCCAGCGTTAATACCGGAAAGTACAAATTTGATATCTTGGCAAATGTGGCTGGTAGCAATTCTCACACAATCAGCCGGAGTCCCAGCGATCGCATATTTATTTTCCGAACGGCGTTGCAAATGAATTGCAGAAGTAGTCGTAACTTGATGCCCACATCCTGACTGATGGTCTTTAGGGGCAGCAATCATGATGTTTTCACCATTTATAGCCTGAAACAGAGCTTGAATGCCAGGAGCATCAATTCCGTCGTCATTGGTGAGCATTATAGTCATAGAGGGGAGGGAGTAGGGAGTAGGGAGTAGGGACTGGGTTTTATTATCGGTTTATGTCCTAACCTCCTGGGCGTGCAATACCACAGATATCAACTAACATCCGTGGTGAATCATTTCTGGACTGCGGTTATATCAAGTCCGATTGAATAATTACGAAACGCGAAAACCTACCAAACCTTTGCTATATCTCCCCTCCTCGCTTGCGGGGAGGGGTTGGGGGTGGGGTGACATGATTGTGGTACTCGTAACTAATTAAACGGAGATGATATTAACTACTCAAAGCTTTAAAAAACCGTTGTAAACCCTTAAATATGCTCGGCTTTTTCGCAGGTGTACCATCTGAGGCTGTTTGTGGTTGTCCCATAATTAAATCCAACTCATCACCGGTGGGTCTTTTGGGTAATTCTGCCACTTTTTCATACTCGCCATTAGTTTCAACCCATACCTCCCATAATCCCGGATAGCAGCGAAATACAGCCGTGGTATCATCCACAGGACGCAGGTAATAACAAGATTCAATAGTGCTAATGAAACGCTGGCGGGTTTGTCTGGCTGTATAACCAATACCCACTACCCCAGAATCTTCCAGGCGGGGATTTAACATTACAAAAGGGCGATCGCCTATATCTTCGCATAACTTTTCCACTTGGGGAACTTCCACCGCCGTGGGCGAAATAAATAAGAAGATCTCATCTTCTGGCTGAATTTTCGACTGTAGAGAAGCCGCCCGACCAGTACCGATATCCAAAATTTTAAACGGTGTATCAGCCCAATCACGTTTAGCTAAAGCCGCCGCACCAGCATCAGGAAAGAAAACCTTCAGGCGGGAATCATATTCTGCAAACATCGGCAAAAATTGTACCGCCACCGGCATCAGTTTTAGTTCTGGGAACAAAAAATCAACTTGTAAGCGACTGTAGCCATCTGCAAGGGCTGCTTGGGTGGCTATACGAGATTGCGCGATCGCTTCTTCGAGACTCTTGGGAAGTTCAGGCATAGTTTAGATATAAATTTAGCTTCTATAGCAACCGCCAAGGAGTTTAGGACAGAAACAGATCATGAAACCCTCACAATTAAAGAGTTTCCAGCCCTTCGACTACGCTCAGGGCGAGCCTGTTCCCTGTTCCCTCTTCCCTGTTCCCTGCTATAGTTCCATTGTTTCAGGATTTTTGGCAACAGCAACAGCTAAATCCCTCATTTTCCCACCGCCTCTGGGTTTATACCGTGACTGGCGAGATATAATTTCACACAATTACAGCTATGACATAAACTCAGAAGATATCCGAAATATTTTAAGCGATCTGAAAAGATGACACTCCCTATTTTTTTATAACGACTTTATCATGCCAAAAGAAGTACCTATAGTTAAGGCTCCTCAATGGTTACAGTTCATCCAATGGATCATTGACCCTGTTTCTTATCTACAAAATTGCCAAAAATATAGCCCCGATATCTTTGAGGCAGACATCAACGGGATTGGAGCAAATCAACGCTTGATATTTGTCAATAATCCTAAACTAATACAATACATATTAACTCACGATGGGGATACGCCCACCTTGGGCGATCGCAAAGAATTGATTTCACCAGGTGATGGTATTGGTGTCCTCCAACCTCTCATAGGTGATCGTGCAGTGGTTATGTTGGAGGGGGAAAAACACAAACTTCGTCGCCGACTTTTGATGCCACCTTTTCACGGAGAAAGGTTACAGGTCTATGGAGAGTTAGTAACCAAATTAACTACTGAGGCGATCGCCAAAAACCCCTTCCATATTAGTTTTAAGGCAGTTGAACTTACTCAAGATATTTCTTTGCAGGTAATTATGCAGGCAGTATTTGGTCTTTATCAGGGAGATCGCTATGATAAGATCAGACAACTGTTAATTTATATATTTGATACTTTTAATTCCCCCTTTACTTCAGGTTTTCTATTTTTAAAATTTCTCCAAAAAGATTGGGGTCTGTGGGGAAAATTTCTGCGTCATCGAGAAGAGTTAGATGATCTAATCTACAGAGAAATCTCTGAACGTTCTAGCGATTCTACTCAAAGTAATAGAACTGATATATTGTCATTGTTGATGACAGCTAAAGATGAAACAGGTCAGGGCATGACCCCACAAGAACTCAGAGATGAACTAATCACACTCTTGTTAGCAGGACTGGAAACAACCTCTACAACAATGGCTTGGGCGCTGTACTGGATACATCGCCAACCAGAAGTAAAAAAGAGGGTTTTGCAGGAGATAGATAGTTTAGGCGAGGAATATACAGCAAATGATGTTGTTGCCCTGCCCTATTTAACAGCAGTCTGTAATGAAACCTTACGTATTCATGCTCCCGTTGTGTTTACATTTTCCAGAGTGGCGCAGCAGGATCTAGATATACTCGATTATAAATTGCCAAAATATAGCCGTATTATGTGCTGTATTTACCTTTTACACCAAAGAGAGGATATTTATCCGGAACCAGATAAATTTAAACCTGAACGCTTCCTAGAACGCAAATATAGCCCTTACGAATTTATGCCTTTTGGCGGCGGAGCTAGGCGTTGTATAGGGGAAGCTCTGGCTATGTTTGAGATTAAAGTAGCCTTAGTAACCTTACTGTCTCGCTACGAATTTGCCTTAACAGATAGTAGAAGGGAAATACCTAAGCGTCGCGGGGTAATTCTCACACCTAACAGAGGTGTACCTATTAAAGTCATAGGATATCGCAAGTAAATGCTTTTATAAAATACAATAATTTTTTCTCATGCTAAGTAAATTCATGATTCAACTAGAAAAGTTAGCTGCTGTAATCAGGGCAAAAGATTGGTGGGTGTACAAACTAGGAGCAATACTAGGAAGTGGTTACGCTACATCTGCCATTTTAGATGTATCTTTATTCACTCTCTGGCCTGCTTTAATTTTCCTTTTAATTGCCCTAGTTCTAGATGCAACTTTCGCAAGCATAATTAATGATATTTGTGATGCAGAAGAAGATCATATCAGTGGAAAAACTAATTATATGTTTGGCAGATCTCCACTTTTTATTACTTCTGTTTTAATAGCTACTATTTTACCAGGGTTAATAGTATTAGTTTTTCTCAGGCATACCCCTTTAATTTTGGGAATTTATGTGAGTAATTGGCTGGTTTTTGCCCTTTACTCAATACCACCAATTCGCCTAAAGAAACGGGGATTTTGGGGTGTTTTGGCAATAGCATTAGGCGAAAGTTTCCTGCCACATTTGTTTGCCGTATTATGGATAGGAAACAATGCACATAAACCCCTACCGTTTATCTGGTTAATTTTGATTGGTGTTTGGTCTCTGGCGGCCGGATTAAGAAGTATTTTGTGGCATCAATTACAAGATATTGAAAATGATCTTGGTGCTGGGGTTAATACCTTCGCTGTGAGTAATTCTCCTCTGACCTTACAGAGATTGGGGAAATGGATTGTGTTCCCAGCAGAGGTTATAGCACTCATGGGGATATTGTTTTTCTTTCATCACCCCTTAATTTGGATTTTACTGTCAGTTTATTTAATAACAGAATATCTCCGGCATTATTTCTGGAAAATAAATATTATTATTGTTAAGCCTTCTGGCAATGACCGCTTGGCTTTATTTGAATATTATGACATATTTTATCCATTAGGAGCTATATATTTAGCCATCGAGAAAGACCCAATCAATTTAATTTTTTTAGGGATTTATGTCATATTCTACTCAAGTCGCATCTGGTGGTGGTGCAGAGATGCTCGTGGGTTGTTGACATGGGATATCCCTGCATATTACCGTAAATTAAAGAATTAATCTACCTGTTTTTAAATGGTCTAAAAAAATGAAACAACAGCCTGAATTATTATTGGATAATTTATCGTTAGAAACTGCTATAGATCGGGCAATCAATTTTCTTTGGTCTAGTCAACTTCCTGATGGTGAATTTGCAACTTATCTGACGGAAAAAAGAGATACAAGTGTAGAGGGATGTACAAGGACAACTTGCTATTTTGATAGCTGTAATTACTCCACTGCCTTAATTATTTATTGTCTTTCCTTTCGGGAAACTCCTAAGGTTAAAGAGATGATTTCCCAAGGATTGAACTTCCTTTTGTCCAATATGGTACGTCCTGGGATTTGGCATTATTATCCATCTAAAAATCCTTATCTTCGTGCCTTTACCTCACTACCCGATATAAGTGATACATCCTGTGTGTCGTTTATTTTAACGAAATATGGTATATCTCTAAATAATAAAAAACTACTTTTAGCTAATCGTAACCAAGATGGACTGTTTTCCAACTGGTTGATACCTAGTTTTTCTATGTTGTTTACTCATACTGGATACTGGTTCAATTATCGGCTAAAATACCCATCTGCTTTAAAATGGTGGGAAATTTTTCCAACTATAACCAAAAATGTTATTGATTTAGAACCAAATACTAATCTTGTTCTTTATTTAGGCGAAATTGAGGAAACCCAAAAAGCTATAGATTATGTAATTGATGTGATTCTTAAGGGCAAAGAGGAAGAATCTGATTTTTATTTTTGTTCTTTGGTTTTTGGTCATTACTATTTTATCTCTCGTGCCTATTTTAATGGTATTAATAGACTGGGAGTTTTAAAAGAAAAGATCATATCTAGATTAGAAAATGCCAGCTATGATGATCCGCTAAATGCGGCTTTGGCAGCTTGTACCTTGCTTAATTTCAGCCATCTAACACCAACTCTGGATAAAGCCATTAGTTTCTTACTAAATACACAGGAAGACAGTGGTAATTGGCCTAATATTATTTTTTACTTTGGTAGTAATCAGAAGAACTCTTGGTATGGTTCAGCAGAGTTAACAACTAGTTTCTGTATTGAAGCATTAGTAAGATATCAACAAGCCAAATCTTTTTTATTGGAGGTTGCTCAGTGAGATTTAAAGATTTTGTTCTAAAAAAAGCAAAAATAATACTTGCTTTTCAGTTTTTTTTGTGGTACATAATATCAGAAATTATCAGCTTTTTTTTAGGAAAAGCAACGTCACCTCTTACTGAATCTTATATCACCTCCAATGATTTAATTATTGATTTTTCACAACCAAGTTACTTACTAACTGAGAAACAATACTTGAACGATTTTGGACACCATAAGATATTTGATATACTTCTTGATAAGCATCTAACAAATTCCGAAAAAAGATACAGATTAAATAGACGTTTATCCTATCTTTTTTCCAATTATATTCCCACGAGTAAATCTTGGGTATTACCCTATGGTATTGGACATACTTTCTTAAAGTGGTTTTGTCAAAAAACATGGGTTAGAAACCGTTTTTTTGACAATAAAGTAGCCTTGATAAAAGAATTCTTGATCTTGATGGATCACTCAGTAATTTCTGAGAACGATATCATAGAACAAAGTTTAATTAACAACTGTTGGCTTCGTTGGAAATACATTGCTTTATCACAAATGAATCATATATCTTTTAACCACTGGGTAAAGATTATAGGGTTTTCCAATTTTCAAAAAATCTATCAACAAAAGCAAGGTGTAATTTTGCTGACTAATCGTTCAGTTCTAGTTTTATTGATTATTCTGATTCTTTATCGAGCAAATTTAGAAAAAAATATGGGAATAATTGGAACACATAAAGAAGCACTTCAATTACTTTCTTTATCTGATGACTGGATCGAGGAAATGATACCAGAAGAAATGGGGCAAGATCGGTTAAAAGGATTAAAGAGACAAACCTTTAAATGTCACAAAATTTTAAAAAGAGGAGGGATTGTCATTATAACTCCTGATGCAATTTTTACTGGTAAAAAAGCATTGATTTACCCATTTTTCAATCGTCCCCGACTCTTTCAACCTGGTTTTGCTAAAATGGCCTTAACAACAAACAGTATATGTATGCCAGTTAATATCTCCTTAACCTCTACCGGTCAAATTGAGGTTAAATTTATGGAGCCTTTTCAAACTATTGAAGGCAGTAAACAAGAGAAAATAAGCAATCTAGTTGAACAATATGCTAATTATCTTGAAAAAGTATGGAAAAAAGATTTTTCCAATTTGATGTTGGATGATTTGCCATATTTTACGGTTCCAAAATAGAAACAAACATTGATAAAATTTTTTTAGTATCAAAAGTAGCAATCTTATCTTTTCTTTTTTCTGGCCATGCTCAGTTATCTATTCAAAATATTTTAATACACCTAATATTTTTATTCCCACTGTACTGGAATATGAAATAAGCATCTATAACTTCGAGCCAAATTCATTCCAGGATCTACTAAGCCTTTTACTTCAAAGAAAAAGGGTTCATCCTGTTCCCCCTTCAGTGCTAATAAATCAAGATTACCATCTTCTACTATCACTACTTTTAATTGATATTTTCCTGGCAAGAGAGGTAATTCATTTATTGTACATTTAAAATTATTTTCCCCCATCTTTATTTTATAACATTGTTCACCATAATGACTATAAATAATGGCGATAGGGAATAATCCATCTTTTCCCAAAACGAAATTGATATTGATAGGATAGTTATCAATCTCTGAATGGCAAATTATCCGAAGTTCAACTTTGCTACCTGGAAAAATTTCTTCTCCATTGAGGGCAATTACTTCTACTTGTTCAATTTTAACTGTGTCCTGTTTCTCTCTAGTTACTAAATTTTTATCTATATTTTCAGCACGAATATTATTTGTCTCGATAGTCCCTGACAGAGTTTCTTGTTTAGTTGTATAATTTTCTCTTGTTTCCATCAATTCGTTGTAAGCGTGAATTATCTCATCAGGTTCCCCAGTGTTATGTACTTGTCCCTGATTGAAAAGAACAACACGGTGACAAAGTGATTTAATTTGAAACATTTGATGAGAAACCAGTAATATAGCTCCACCTTTTTTAATATAGTCTCTGAGATAAGTTTGAAACTTCTGCTGAAAGCGAATATCTCCCCCTCCTAAAGCTTCATCTATAATAAAAACATCTGGTTGTAATTGAGTATAAATAGAAAATGCTAACCTCAACTTCATTCCTGTACTGTATGTACCCACAGGGGCATCAATAAAGCTTTGAATACCCGAATAGTCAATAATGTCATGAATATTTTTCTTAATTTGCTGTTCACTAAGTCCATACATTGATAGTTTATTGTAGATATTTTCTCGCCCTGTCTGCACACCATTTAATCCAGATTGATTATCGATCATTATCACTTGATTAGTATGCCATGTCACCTCACCTATAGTAGGGCGTAAAATTCCCGTAATTAAATTAATTAATGTACTTTTCCCCGCACCATTATGTCCAATCAACCCTAGAACTTCCCCGGCTCTCAGTTGTAGATTAACATCGTAAACAGACCAAAATTCACCTGGACGTAGATGATTTTCTCCTTCTGGTTTACGGCGAAATTCCCAGAAAATATCTGCAATTGTATAGCGAAGTGATAACTTGGGATCTCGACAAAATCGTTTTGATAGCTGTCTTGTTTCTAATAGTATCTTTTCCATGATTTAATTTAGCGATCGCTCATTTATATAAGGTAAACATAAACGACAAAATAACCAGCTTACTAAAATTAAAATTACAGTTAAAGGTATTAATATAGATAGAACTAAAGTATTAACTGTACCCACACCATAAGCTAGAAATCTTGTCCCTTCAAATAGATAAGTGAGTGGATTAAATTGCTGTAAAGAATAAAGCCAATTTCCTGGTTGTATAACCACAAATACAGGAGTAACCAGAAATATAATCCAAGGAAAAAACTGCATAACATTTTCTAAATCTTTACTTAAAGCATTCCAAGGAGCTAATAATAAACCCAATCCAGATCCGAAACTAATAATTGAGGCAATACCCAAAAAAGCGAGAGGAAATGTCAAAGCAGGATTGATATTAAAAACTAAAAGAATAGCAATCAACACTGGCAACCGCATCAAGAAACCAAAAGTGGATTCTGCCAAACCAGCCATCATGATAGCTTCTAGAGGAATTTTTTGTCTGACCAATAGGTGAATGTATTGATTAAGTGAAACGCGCTGAATATTTAATGCTTCCAGAAACGTTTGTGCCATAATTAGCCCAAAGATACCATAAACTTGTGGTGGCACTGTACCTACCATTAAAAGGGGAATGCGATCGCCAAAGGTGGGCGTTGCAGCATCGCGCTGTCCTAATGTCAGTAAGATGGCTATTAAAGCTGAAGGTACAAATGCCCAAAACAGTCCCAGAGATGAATAACGATAACGTTGAGCTATATTTTGTAAAAACAGCCGTTTAGCAAATCCCGACGATGAGCGTAAATCTAGCCATGCACCTGTCAAAAATGCTCTGATTGAAAATAACTGACTTCTAGCACTGTTAATCTTGACAAAACCAGATACATTACTACTACTTTTATCATTCTGAGAAGGACGCAAATTCATGTTCTATCTCCTATAGGCGCAGAATTAACCTCCAAAGTAGATAATTGTACCAACTTATCAGCAAATATCTGTTCTGGATGGGGTGGAATTATCTCCCTAATAGATATAGATGCTTCCTTGCCAATATATTCCCACTCATAACGACGTTGCCAAGCTCGTTCCAAAGCTTCATCAATTGCTGCAAAAAAAGCACCCTGAGCTATAAAGCCTGTGATATTGTCCTCTAGGACTTCTGAAATACCTCCTACATCTGTGACGATGGCTGGTCTACCACACATC
This sequence comes from Nodularia harveyana UHCC-0300, assembly GCF_034931085.1. NCBI lineage: Bacteria > Bacillati > Cyanobacteriota > Cyanophyceae > Nostocales > Nodulariaceae > Nodularia > Nodularia harveyana. Next base: position 74,620 of record NZ_JAYGHG010000007.1, read on the forward strand.
ATTGCTTCTACTAAAGCTATGGGTAAACCTTCTGCACGAGAAGGCATAATCAGGGCGTGATGATGATGCCAAATATCTAGAATATTCTCTACAAAACCAGGGAAGCTAACATTTTTAATTCCCAAAAGTTTGGCCATATCCATCAGTGCATCTCGATCAACTCCCTGTCCAAAAAAAGAGATATGTAAATGACGATTTTGCCACTTGTCTTGAGCGAGAACTCTTAATAAAATATCTTGTCCTTTATCTAAAATCCAGAAACGACCAACACAAGCAAGTTTACAACAATCATTTTCTAGTTTGGGATATGGTAAAGCTTCTTGAATTATAGCTCGATGAGGATTTCTGATAACTTCAGCATTGGGCAAATGATAGCCAATTTGAGCTTCTGTTAAAGACAAATTGTGTTTAGATACAAAGAAACAATATTTGGCTTGAACATAGACATCTTGCATTAATTTATGGGTAATACCATGTTTCCAAACTGCATCTGATGCTTTCTGGCTGATGATCACATAGGGTAGATTGAGCCTAAGACAAAGCTTGGCAATTTCTACTCCATCGAAATTTTCCCCCTGAGAAATTACTACTAAAGATGCTTGTAAATATTTGAGTATATATTTATTGAAGACTATGAACAGGGATAAAACAGGATGATTAGAAACCAGTAAAAAGTCTAGTTTGCGTAGGAGTTGAACTAAGTATTTTATATCTTTGACCTTAATTCCATCAGCTTTCAATTGTTTAAATCGAGTATTTGTATTTACCCCATTCTTATAAGCAGTAACTACATAACCTAGATTTTTTAAATATTTTGCCGATTCAAACCAAAGTTCTTCACTACCTCCCCAAGGTTCGCAGCAAGAACTGATAAAAACAAATTTCTGAGTAAGGCTTTGATCTTTCATTGTTATTATATTGAGACAATCTTCCTCTATCCTATTTATAAAAAATTTCTAGCTTGTTGTTGATTAATTTATAACTTGAGTTAACTATTTTGTATTTTTGATATCAGTTCATGCAATGGTATTTTGTAATTTGTCAACATATATCTGGTAAGTTTTATCTGCAACCTCTTGAATAGTTAAACGTGGTGATATTCCATTAGATAACTTTTCCCATAAACCCTCTTCGGTCACTGCTCTGGTGATACACTCAGCTAAATCTGTAGAATCAGCAACCCTAAAATTTAATCCTGACTTTTCATGTTCAACTTTTTCAGCCATGCCACCGATATTACTACATATTATTGGTCTTTTGTGCATGAAAGCTTCTTCTATCACTAAAGGAGCATTCTCCCACCAAATTGATGGAACAACTACCCAATCTATATTTGCTATTAATCTAGCTAATTCTTCGGATTGATAAAGTCCATGGTAATGAACACAATCTTTGGTTTTGTCGAGCAATACCCAAAAGCTATCTTGGAAGGATTTTGGTTGCAATTCCAAATTAGATCCATAAATGTCTAAAGAGATAGTTGTTCGTATTTCTGGTGTCAGTTTTTCTATAGCTTCTAGTAGTACAAGCATTCCCTTATATTTATTGAGTTGTCCAAAGTAAGCAAAGTGGTTTCTCTGTTCACCAACAGCTAGGGTTCTGGGTGGGGTTGGAAGAATCACTGGTTGACCATAGTCTAAATAAATTATTCGTGATCTAGATATGCCCCAGGTCACGTATCTTTCCAGCAAAAAATTACTAGGGGCGATGAATAAATCAACCAATCTCAAGAAGGATTTGATATAAAGCTCTCTAAGTTTGAAGTCTTCCGCACTCTTATCGGGAAAGCATTTATGACAATTATCAGGCTCATATTGGTAGCATAACTGGTTGTTAAATGTTTTTACCATTTGTCCATCATTATTACAAATTGCTAGATATTCATGTAGTGTCATCAAGATTGGGATATTTTTTGAGTATTTACGAACTTCTCTAATAAATTCAAGTCCCAGATGTATGTAATGGTGAAAATGAATAACATCAGGCGCAAAAGACTCTATAAAACTGCGAAATTCCCAATGGTGTAATCGAGTGTTTAACTGAGAAAAATTATAATAATCGAAGTATCCTCCAGTTATTAATATCTCAGAACCATCAGATTTAAAGGTTTCAAAAACGCTAGAAGAATAAATAGGTTTACCTTGTTTATAGGCGAGAAAAACAACATCACAATTATCACGGCTTCTTAATTCTTTGAAGAGGTTATAAGCAGCAATCTCTCCACCTCCTTTGATTATTGCCGGATGTCCATGAGAAATGATTAGAATTTTTATTCTGTTTAGCATATTATTTACATAAATTGGTAATTAAAGATGATTATCACTGATATATTGTCCCCATTTTTGATTAAAAAGCCAACAATTATACTTGGTGCAATTTGCTCGCCATAGTTCCTCATTTTTCTGGTGAATAGATAAGGATTGTCTTTCCAAATGAAATAGTTCTATATCAGGTATATAATAATTTTCAAATCCCTGGGTATGTAATTTCAAGCAAAAATCAGAGTCTTCATAATCTCCAATAATATATTCTTCATCTAGACCACCAACTTGCTCATATAATTGCCGAGAGACCAGCAGACAAGCCCCTGTTACTGCCGGTAGCTTTTGTGGTTTAGAGTCAATCTCAGGAAAGTTAGGTTGTTTTTTACGTGGATGGTAATTAATGAATAAATCACCCCAAGGGCTACAGTTGATAAATTTCATGCCAGTATGTTGAATACTTCCATTTGCATAAAGTAATTTAGCTCCTATTACTCCTACATTATTAAGACTCTTATATATATTGACCAATGATGAAACCCAACCCGATCCTATGGGCATCACATCTGAATTCAAAAGAAGGATTAGCTGTCCACTAGAAACAGATACCCCTAAGTTGTTTGCCCCTGAGTAGCCTAAATTCGCCCCTGAATAGACTGTTTTAAATGGTACTTGGAAAGTGACGGCTTGTGCATCACAATAATCAATAAAATCCTGATATAGTCGAGGATCATCTAGAACATAGATCAACTCATTGTCTTGAAAGTCGGGATCATCAGCAAATAGAGCTAATTGATACTTCATGAAGTCTATTCTGCCATAGAGAGGAATAATGATAGAAACTTCAGGATGAATGACCTTGCTTCCATATTCTTTGACAACTTTGATAATATCTGGCTTTCTCCGATTCTTCCAGATGTTCCTAATAGTAGTTCCCAGATAACCATTTAGAGTTGAACTCATTTGATAGCCTGGAAGAGGGTAAATCCTTAATAGAAATTTGATTATTTGGGGAAGATTATTGGTTTTTTGAAAGCTTATTTTATCTTTTATAATTTCTTGCGATCGCGTAACAAAATAAAAGAAAAATTTGCTCAAAAGCTTTAATATTTCTACGAGAATTTGGAAATTCAGAAAACCCTGTTTAATCATTACTATTGTTTCAATATATAAAAAATGACGATTTTTTTATTAACTACTAAGATTTGCTGGAAATCATATTTGTTGTTTTATTGATGGATAATTAGCATGAAGAATTTGGTATAACTCAAGAAAATTCTCGACATACTTATCTTGACAGTATTGGTCAATAGCCAACTGTCTGCCTCTTTTACCCATTTGTTCTGCTAATTCCTTATTTTGGAGTATTTTTAGCAGCGCATCTGCTAAAGCTTGTGAATCTCCAGGGGGGACAAGCAAGCCTGTCTCATTGTTTTCAACGATTTCAGCGAGTCCACCAATTGCATTTGCTATCACTGCGGTTCCACGCATCATCGCTTCAATCACAACCGTACCAAACGGTTCTGGCCAAAGAGAGGGAACTACCTGTACCCAAGCAACAGAGAATAATTTTTCCATCTCTATCCGTGACATAAAACCATATATTAAGACGTTAGTAGTAATATCTAAGTCAATGATTTGCTGATGTAAAGTTTCTCTTTCGGCTCCATCTCCCAATAATAATAACCTTGCCTCTGGTATCTGAGTTACCACCAGGGCAAAAGCTTTTAACAACACCTCTGCTCCCTTTTCTTTCACCAGTCGAGCCGCAAATGCTACTGTTGCAGGTGATGACAGGGGAGGACGTTGGGGTTGAATTGGTGTACCATGCCAAACTATCTCGACGGAATTAATACCTGCTGCCATTAAATGTTGTTTTACGGCTTGACTAGGAGCTACAAACAAGTTGAAGGCATTGCTCCAATGTTGCCACAATTTCATTTGTATCATTAATGGCAACCAATCCCACAAAGGTAAGCAATGATTCTGGTAACAATTCATACCCATTTTTACTTGGCAAGCTGTTCCATTAGGTAAAATTTTAGTACCAGTGGGACAAATAGATCGATACCAAACAGCATAGTAAAGACTCGGCACATTTTTGAGTAGAGGTAGTATTAAGGGTGAAAGTTGAGTCAAAAATATGGTTACGTGAACTACATCAGGCTGAAATTCTGCGAGGATTTGTTTTAATTTCCCAAAAGCCCAAAAGTTAGCTGTTTGTAATAGAGTACGAAAACTAGATGTTGTCCCAAAACAGTGGTAGTCAGCTTGGCTCTCAGAGTTCATGGGACGGGCAGAACTTGCAAATAGCCGTGCATCGTGACCGCGCGATCGCAATCCATCTCTAAGTGCAATAGTCAGAATTTCAGCCCCTCCTGTCGGGGTAGCATAATCAGTAATTAACAGAATTTTCATAAATATTTTCTATGTGATAGCAAATTAAAAATTTTGCAATTTTGTTCTAAAAAATCCCAAAATATTAGCTATTTGGGAGATAAATAATAAGCCAGAAATTAAAACTTTAGATAGTATCTGGTATTTTGTCATCAATGGGTAAGCTAGTAGCCGCAAATAAAAGTGCAATGGTGCAACTTTCATTGAGGTTTGATTACGCCGTGACCGAATCTGATGAAAGTGAAATGCACCACAACCATAATTAAAATGTTGTCGCCAAAATTTCGGTAAATTGAGATCATGGGAATGGTAGATTATGGCTTGAGGAACATAATATAACGAATATCCAGAGAATAACCAGCGATCGCAAAATTCCCTATCCTCCGCCGCAGCTAAGGGAAAATTAAGATCAAATTGCCCTACTTGATTAAATAATTCCCTAGAAACAGCAAAATTATTAGAAGCGAAAAACTCAGCTTGAGAAGAGTTTAGATTGTAATAATCGTAGATGTAATCAATGAGTAATTGACTGGCTGTGGAGTATGGGTTGTCTGGCAAGGCGTTGATAGTTTTCCCCCCTAAGAGGGCATTTGGTCTATTGGAGAAGGTATTTTCCAGGGCTGAGAGCCAATTTGGATCGAGGGTACAGTCATCATCAGTAAATCCTAAATATTGCCCTTTTGCCAGATTAGCACCTGTATTTCTAGCGGTTGCTGGACCTGTGTTAGTTTGGGAAATTAAGGTGAGATTTAGCTGATTTTGGAAGGGTTTAACCACTGTATCTAGAGATATCTTGCTACCATCATCCACAACTATCACCTCAAAACGATTATCAGGATAATCTAGATTAGCTAGAGACTGCAAGCAATTTGTTAATAGCTGTGGACGATTGTAGGTAGGAATAATAATTGAGAATAAAATCTGATTTTCTAACATTGGATTTTAATTATTTTGGCTCTACCGCTCCCTTTATGACATTTTCGGTAAAATATCCCTGAAAGTCCTACCCTAATTGAATTTGATGCTTTAATTTTTTCAAAAATAGGCAATAGCATTTGTGGTAGCGTCTCGTATCCCTTACGAGACCGAAGGAATAGAGATAGCGCTCCGCAGGAATAGCTCTTAATTTAGACATGGACACCTACAAAGGGATATTTAATCGCAACGGAAGCGGTAGAAATATTATTTTTGCTTAAATCCTTTTTTGTGAACTCTTCATAATAAGAACGTTCTGTTGGATGAGGTTTGATTTTAATTTGCAAATAACTAAACAACATTAGCAATATGTTTCTGTACGCAAAATTCCCCCTACTCGGTCAGCTTGTTCTAATACAATTGGCTTGATACTGTGCTTCACTCCCTCAGCTAGCCTTAACTGAAACTTCTGTAAGTCCTATCCCAGAACCTAGTAATTAATTACTACCCTTGGGGATATGAGTATATAATCCCTGTCCTTGGGTATCGTAAATAAATACTGGCAGATTCACGCGATCGCCTATTACCCCTAAAGATTCTTGCAAAAGATACCAGTGATTGTTCGTCTCCGGATCGTTGGCAAATAATGTGGTGTAAATCAGGTATTCATAGTTAGGGGTGAGGGATACAGCTATTGCAGTTTGATTAATCGTAAAAGTGCAAATGCGAATTTCTCTAGTACAAATTTCATCGAGATCATCACGAACTTCTACCATAACCCTAATGGTTTGGAGTTCTCTTTGTGCTTCCTTAAGGGCGGTGGAATAAGGTTCAATCAGTCTCTGAGATGCATTGTAGTAAAAACTATCTGGAGAAATTTGTTGGATATTTTGTAAAGCCTGATCCCAAAATGTTACTGCTATTTCCCACTGCTTATTTTCTGCGTAGGTTTTGGCTTGATTAGCTGTATTAATGGCTTCTTGATAATTTCTGGCGGCTGTTTGTTCCTTGATAGCGCGATCGCGTGTCTTGAATAGTTGAGGTTGATACTCTGATAACAGTTCTTGGACTTCTGGGTATACCGGACTAGTGGGGGGAATAATATTCAAAGCATTAATCACTATTTGCCAAGTAGACTGTGCTTTTTCCCATTCACTTAAAGATTGAGCGGTGGCTGCCCTTTCTGTAGCTACAATGGCCGCAGCTTTAGCATCATTGATTTTTTTAACCCATTTTTCTTGCCCTAGTAATTCCTGATTGACAGTTTGCAAACTCTGACGATATGTTGATAACCTCGGTTGCACTAGGTCATACATTTCACTACTAGAAGGTATCGCCTCCAATGGTGCGATCGCCACTCGCCATAAATGTTGCATATCTTGTAAATCGGCAAAACTTTTCCCACTAGGAGGCATTTTTTGCTCTGCAACATCCGCCGCCTCTATAGCTTTCACCACCTGCTGAATTTGATTTGACTCCATAGACAAACTAGCTTTTAACTCCTCAGCCTTTTCGTAGCGCGGTGACCACATAGGAATATTGTCTAAATCACTGGTAGCTCTCTCTAGTTGCTGTTGTATTCCCACTAATTCACTTGTGGAATTAACAGTGCGGATCATTTGTTGAGATTCCCAGTTTAACTGTTCAGCAACTTGCAGTTCTCGGCACTCAGACATCACACAAGGACGACTCAGCAAGTAAAATCCACTACCAAACACACAAATTCCCATCAGAGTTATCCCTAGCAGCAGAGATTTCACGGGGAGTTCTGACTGCTCAGTTAACGAATCCGGTGTATCCACCCAAACATCATAGGGTTCTTCTAGCTCATCCTCTATGATTGGTGGAGTATAGGTGAGAGAAGATGAAAGAGGTATGGATGAGCGCACTTTCTCCCGTTGGTAGATCATCAAAGAACATTTAGCGTGAGGAAGTTCTTCGCCAAATTTTTTCAGAAAGCATCGCACGCGCTGTTCTTGGTCCGTTAGTGACGACTCAAGGACTTGTTTCAGTAGCAAAAATATATCTTCAGTCCTAAAAGTCACATCCTCTAGATGTTCCACCAAAATCATTAACTCGTCTTTTTTAATAGCGCACTTAATTTCAAAGGTTTCACCAGAAGGGAATTTTCGCAGAACTTCCTCATGCAAACTCAGGGCTAAAAGTTGTAAGTCTTGCTGTTTAACTGCTACTTTCATAGAAATTTACTACTGATTTTCTATATTGTTTTGTTTATCTAGTCCAAAAGGAAATCAAATAGAACTATGTGGAAATTGGTAGAATTTAACACCATAATAGATGATTGCCAAACAAATGGGAATAACAAATTTATACAGGATTTTTTAAATTTGGTGGCTCATAACATACAAAGTAAAGCATGAATATACATCCCAAGTAGTGTAATACTGTCAATCAGTAAAATTACGGCTCTACTCAGATAATTCCCAGGTTTCTCAGCCCTAACCGCAAGTGAAAAGAAATATTAAGATAAATCATTAAGTTTTTTGACATAAATGCTCATTTTGTTATAAACTGGCAGGTCAACTAGCAAAATCAATCACTTATAGTCAAAACTTACACAAAAACTCTCACTTCGACAAGCTCCCTTCGACAGGTGTTACAGTGAGCTTGCCGAACTGCTCAGGGCATCGCAGTGACCACTCAAATTCTTATTCCTCTGTGTCCTCTGCGTCTCTGTGGTTAATTATCCCGTAATTTATGCGTAAGTCCTATAGTCATAAAAGTATAGTAACTGCTCCCAAATTGAAAATTGTTTGACCGCATCCGATAGAATTAACATATTAAGAAATAAAAAATTATTTATTGTAGATGAAAAAAACTAAATTCTGTAATTATAGTGCTATTAAAAGTGAAAATCAGCACCAGATAAATGCAATGGGCAGTGTAAATACAGGTGCAAGTAAATGGATTTATTAGAATACCAAGTTAAGGAATGGTTTAGTAACATTGGGATTCCCGTCTTGCCTTCCCAAAGAATTGATCATCCTACAGATTTGAAACGGTTAAAAATTAGCTATCCGATTGTACTGAAATCCCAGGTATATGCTGGGGAAAGGGCAAAAGCTGGGGGAGTCAGATTTGTAGGAACAACCATTGATGCGATCGCATCTGCACAAACCCTATTTAACTTGCCCATTGGCAGAGAATTACCAGAAGTTTTACTGGCAGAATCTCAGTATATTGGCGAACAAGAACTTTATCTAGCAGTAGTTTTAGATACGGCTGTCTGCCGACCAGTGCTTCTAGGTTGCACAGAAGCTGATGTTGATTGGGAAGCCGCAGGGGAGAAAATGCACCATGTCGTAGTAGAACAAGAATTTTCTCCATTCTATGCCCGGAGACTAGCGTTGAAAATGGGTTTGCAAGGTAAACTAATGCAGTCTGTCAGTTCTGTTGTAGAAAAAATGTATCAATTATTTGTACAGCAAGACTTGGACTTAGTGGAAATTAATCCCTTAGCCGTGAGTGCATCAGGTGAAGTCATGGCCTTGAATGGGAAAGTCAGTATTAATGAACGCGCCATTGGTCGCCATCCAGATTTAGCAGAAATAGCCGTGAAAATAGCCCACCGTCAGAGCGGAAGTTCCACACGTCATTTAGGCAATTGGGATAGTTTAGACCTGCACGGTAAAATCGGGATTTTAGGCAATGGTATGGGTTCTATGATGGCTACCTTAGATCTAGTCACCAGTGTCGGTGGAAAGGCTGGTAGTTGTCTAAATCTGCGCCATGCTTTCGTCACAGATGTTTCTCCCCGGACTTTTAGCGATCGCTTTGAGCGCGGCTTTGCTGATCGCTTGGCTAAAGGTTTAAATATATTAGCTGCTGACAAAAGCATTCAAGTAATACTACTCAATCTTTTAGGTAGTGTACCTCAAACAGAGGAAGTCTACGCAATTATTCGCAATTTTGTCCAGCCAGAACACCCGGACACCAAATCTACCACTGTCAGAGGTAGCAGTAGAACCAGCCGGGATAACCATTTTCCCCAATTGGTAGTGCGGATTGCTGGCTCGGAGTTTAATATCGCTCAGAATTGTTTAGCTACTATCAATACGGAAACTGATGCTCTCATCGTAGTAGAAAATTTAGATGAAGCCGTCGCCGCATCTGTGCGTTTGGCCAAGCTGACTGCACATAAAAAGGTATGATTTCACCAGCAACACAATCCTGAGTTAGGTACGGCATTAAGTCCTGAATTAGTACAGATAGCTCAGGGCGAGCCTATTTCTTATTCCCTATTCCCTGCTATAAATAAACTTATTCCTTTTATGAACTTAACACCAGACAGCAAAGTATTAATCCAGGGCTTTTCTGAATTTATTACAGCAACTGATATTGCTCAAATGAAGGCCTATGGGACAAATTTGGTTGCTGGTGTCAATCCTGGATATGGTGGACAGCAATTGTATGATCTGCCCATCTTCGATTTAGTAGAGGAGGTAGTGGAGAAATTTGGCACAATTGACACAGCGATTATCTGCGTCCACCCATACCAAGTTTTAGATGCAGCTTTAGAGGCGATCGCTTCTAATATTAGCCAGATTATCATCATTACTGGGGGCGTACCACCATTAGATATGGTGCAATTACTCCGCACAGCCGAAGCCGGGGAAACCTTAATCGTCGGACCCAACAGTCCGGGAATTATTGTCCCAGGAAAAATCCTCTTGGGTACTCAGCCCAGCGAATTGTATACACCAGGCCCCGTGGGAATTGTTAGCCGCAGCAGCACCCTAACTTATGAAGTGGCCTGGGAATTAACTAAAGCCGGTTTAGGACAATCAATAAGTGTCAGTATTGGTAGTGATGCGATCGTTGGTTCATCATTTCTGCAATGGCTGCAAATCCTCGATGAAGATGAAACCACAGAGGCCATTGTTTTAGTCGGTCAACCAGGGGGAGACAGTGAAGAAGCCGCAGCCCGCTATATTTCTGAAGCCATTGATAAACCAGTAATTGCCTACATTGCCGGTAGACACGCACCACCAGCTAAAAATTGGCGACAAACTGGAACTTTAGCCACAGTTATCGGACGTGACCCTAATTTTGGCACAGCACAAAGTAAACTAGCCGCTTTTCAAGCATCTGAAATTCCCGTAGCCGAACGTCCTTCTCTGATTCCAGAATTGGTCAGAAAACAAAATTAACATCCTGGATAGTTTTTCGGGAAGGTCTAACTTGGGGCTGTTCTCTAGGCGGTTCCCTAGTAATATCAGATTGCACTGGTTCTGGTTCTGGTTTCAGTAAAGACCTGATGAACAAAGGTAAGGGGATTTGGGAGGCTTTCAGCCTAGTTTCAAATTCTCTCGCGGTTTCCACATCTTGCAAACAAATTATTAACGTGTGTTCACCAGTTTTCCTTTTTTTCCACTCCAATATTTGCTGGGGTGGTTTGTCTTTTTTGACCTCTTGGTTAATTTCTGCCATTTCCTGGCGGACTTCTGCGACTGTGAGGCGTTCAGATTTGAGGCGTTCTAATATTGGCTGAAATTTATCGTAGCACAGCGCTTTAATAGTGTTGCAATCCAGCAAATCTAGATTGCTGATTTCGATCTCCGCTATGTACTTTCCTACCTTTGCATAGGGGTTTAAGGTGCTTCCTGTCCAGCCAAATAACTCTTGCATGGCTTTTAACTCCGCACGGTTAGAGTTGAGTTTGGCAGAGTAGGCTGATCGGCACATATTAATGAAAGTGCGGGTCATTTGTTGCACTTGTTTTTGCAGATCGGTAAAAACATCTTGATCAATTTGGTCTTTATCTGCTAATCTATGCATAGAGATTGCTCCTGATATATTCATAAGGATTGCTCCTGATGTGGTCTTATGGACTGTTCTTGATGTCGTCTTATGGATTGCTCCTGATGTCGTCTCTGGAAAACGCCTCGCCTTTAGTGGTGAGTTATTTCCATATAAGTTTGCAACTCCCGGTTCACATTGGTATTGTCGCCGGGCTTTGCTATATCTATTATTTTACACTAAATCGGTAAAAATTGCGATCGCATCAGCTATCTTTTAGTATTTTTTTGTTACAATACAGCTTCCGTGTTATCCACAGGGTAGAAGGAGGCAAAAACAGCTATTTCAGCCTCTAATTCCACAACCCCAGCCGTCAAATACTTTCCTGAAATCTTGCTAACAATTTGGGGATATAATCATAGCCATCTACACCAATAATGGCGATGATTTTGGGACGATGTTGCTGTAAAAAAGTTTGGAAAGATTCAGCGCCGATTTGCCCTTTTAAAATTGCCAGTAAACCTGCTGATTGTCGCCATTCATTAGAAGCAATTTGCTCTAGGAGATACATTCCTAAACAGCCAGTGTAAATAGCTTTTTCGGAATTTTGTAAATTATAATAAGCCTTTGCTAAATAGGCTAAGTTGCGCCCTTGCAAATATAAATCACCAGCAATTTGGGCTGTTTTAAACCCATTTTCTAAATAGGGAATTGCTGCTGCTGATTGACCTATAACTAAATAAGCAATACCCAAGCTATTAAAACATAAAGCTTGACTTTGAATATCTCCTATTTGTTCTGATAACTTTAAGCCTTGTTCCAAATAGTTAATAGCGGCTTCATAGACTTCTGTTTCTGCCTGTTCTAGCTTGCGCGCCTGCATAACTTCGCTGTAACCTAAATTAACCAAAGCATTGGCTTCGGCTGTGCGTTCTCCTGTTTGGCGACTCAACATTAAGGCGCGTTGACTGTAATTAATAGCCTCAGTGTAATTCTTTTCTTGTACATAGGTACGGCTGAGGTGGTTGAGATTGGCAATTTCACAGGGGCGATCGCCTGCTTGTCTAGCAATCTCCAAAGCTTCCTGATGAAACTGAATCGAACGCTGATATTTTCCTAACGCCCGTTGGGAATAGCCTAAAAGTGTAAGAATCCTGGCTTTTTCTTGGGTTCCCTCAACTCGTCGCAGTGGTTCATCCAGATAATCTAGTGCATCTCGTAAATAACTGCCCGAAAAAGAGGCGAAAATGCCGCCATACAGGGGAAAATATGACCTCTGGCAAAAGTTTCGCAGAATCTGGAGCATAATTTGAGAACAGCCATTAGTGTAGATGGCTTGACTCTGAAAACCACTGGCTAACTGACTCCAAATGACTGCAAAGGTTAAAAAGGTGGAAATTGATAACTTAGAGCCGGCTTGGACGTTGTAAGCTTGTTGGTCAAACCAATTGACTAAACCTCGTTGTAGGTACTGTAAAACTAATGCCACTTCTACCCAGTCACTGAGGGGAATACTGCTGTTTTTTTCCGCAAATTCAATGGTGGGTTCTCCCATTGCTAAGGTGCGAAGCAGCGATTGGAGTATGTGACTATTAACTTTTTTTGCCCAAGTTGCCCAAGGGCCAGTTTCTCCGGGAACACCACCAAAACCCAATTGCTGATTTTGTTCATACATCCAGCTGACTAGGCTGTCTTGTAATCTTTGCCAAGTGGCTAGACCACGGGTAATTCCCAGGGAGATTTCCTCTAGGTCAGAATTTACCTGAGCAAATTGTTGTAATCCTTTGGCTAATTGCTGTAGTTGTGGGACATTTGGCGGTTGTTTCTGATTGGGGTCGATGACAGCTAAGAATATAGCCAGACGTTCATCTGTAGAGGCTGTGGTAATTTCTTTAACTGCGGTGGCGATCGCTTCTGTGGCTTGATTTTGCTGAGAATATCGTTCCCATTGAGTTTGAATGGTTTTCAGCGCTCTTAATTTGCGGTTCGCTTTGGCTATTTTCAGTTCATCTGTCTCACCATCAATTTGAGCTTGAATGCTACTGAGGCGATCGCTCAACACTAATTCCAATACTTCCCCCGTCCCCGCCACAATATTTTTTTGCAGCATTTGATACACCATTTCTACAGAGCTAATTTTGCCCTTGAGGGTGGATTCGACAATTTGATCAATTAAAACGACATAGCGATCGCGTATGGGCAGAGATTCAGACACTGTAACTGCTGGGGAACGTCAATTTCTATTTTAGGGCATTAGTCATTAGTCATTGGTCAGTAGGAAATTACAATCTTTCTCCCCACACTCCCCACACTCCCCACACTCCCTTACCTCACCAACTGGGCGGCGGAGTTAAAGAACTGACGGTACAATCCTCTGGTGACTAATATAGTTGTGAGCAAATTAGCGATCGCCACCATGAAAATAATTAAAATTTCGTAGGAAACAGCATTTACAGGTGTGATTCCGCCAATTAACTGTCCGGTGGTAATTCCGGGAATAGCGACCATTCCCATGAGCATCATTTGATTAAGAGTAGGTAAAAATGCGGCTTTGATGGCTTGTTTGCGGTACTCATTGACTGCTTGCTGGGGAGTTGCACCTAAGCTTAAGTGTGTTTCTATTTCTACTTGCTGGCTATTAATGGTACTCACAAGACGTTCCCCGGCGATCGCAGCTGCATTCATCCCATGACCTAAGACTATTCCAGCCAGAGGAATGATATAACGAGGTTCGTACCATCTTTCCGGTTGAATAATTAAGAAATTGGTATAAAGAACTGTGACCGTAGTACTGATAAAAATTGCGCCCCCAACCAAGGGTAAAACCTGGGGAATTTTGGGACTGATGCGATTACGGGCAACAATTGCGGTCATAGTCAAAATTATTGCTAAAATCGCCAAAACCCCCCAAACATTGTTTAAAGCAAAGATGAAGTCTAAAACGTATCCCAATACCAGTAGTTGTAAAATAGTTCTACCTGTAGCGATCGCTAAATTTAACTCTATGCCTAATTTTTCCCAAGCTGATAAACCAATGGCGATCGCCATCAAACCTACAGCCAGAGCTAAATCCACCACATCCAACTTGATTAAATCCTGCATTATCCTCACCAGAAAATCTGCACATATTGCTGCGTCATTTTACTTCCTCCCCCCAGTTTTCTCCATTGAACAGCAAGCACACTTGGAACTTTAATTCCACCTCTGGGATCTTGGCTTATATCTATCACGTTTTCTACCTACTAATGGTATCCTTGTCCATAAAATAATTTCCGTAAAAACCCAATTTGATGCTGATTTGGGGCGAAAGTCTTAACCAAGGTTATTAATAAAAATAAACCAGGGCAAAAATTAGTAGTCGGAGAGCATCCTGTGTATTTTTAGATAAAATAAAAACTCATGATCCAAAGCATAAATTCTATTCCTGCCTTTGATATTAAAGAACAATACAGCCATATTGAAGCAGAAGTAAGTGCAGCAGTTTTAGAAGTATTAGCTTCTGGGCGTTATATTGGCGGTCCTGTAGTTGAGAACTTTGAACAACAGTTCGCTGCTTATCATAATGTCAGTAATTGCATAGCTTGTAACTCTGGTACTGATGCACTTTACTTAGCTTTGCGAGCTTTATCAATTGGTCAAGGTGATGAAGTAATTACCACACCCTTTACCTTTGTCGCCACCGCCGAAGTCATTAGTGCTGTGGGTGCAAAACCGATTTTTGTTGATATTGATAGTGATAATTTTAATTTAGATTTGCAGCAAGTAGCCGCAGCAATTACACCTCAAACCAAAGCCATTATCCCGGTGCATTTATTTGGAAAACCTGTGGATATGACAGCACTAATGGACATAGCTAATGCTCATAATTTAGCAGTTATAGAAGATTGCGCTCAAGCCACAGGTGCAACTTGGAATAATCAAAAAGTGGGTAGCATCGGACATATTGGTTGCTTTAGTTTCTACCCTACCAAGAACTTGGGTGGTTGCGGCGACGGTGGAGCTATAACCACAAATGATCCGGAATTAGCGGCGAAACTGCGAGTCCTCAAGGAACATGGGCAGAAAAATCGCTATTACTATGAAGAAATTGGTGTAAACAGTCGTTTGGATAGTTTGCAAGCCGCTATTCTGCAAATTAAACTCCGTTATTTAGATATTTGGAATAGTAAACGAAGTGCGATCGCCGCTTATTACCAACAGTTTCTCAGTCAAATTCCCGGTATTGTTGCACCACAAGAACTAGCCGGCGGGATGAGTGTTTGGAATCAATACACCATTCGTATATTAAGTCAGGGGACAAATGGTGCTATCGCCACCTACAGAGACTCAGTGCGAAATCAACTACAAGAACGGGGAGTAAATTCCATGATTTATTATCCTCATCCCTTACATTTACAGCCAGTATATCAAAGCCTTGGTTATCAGCCAGGACAATTACCAGTAGCAGAGTTAGCGGCTCAACAAGTGCTATCTTTACCCATGTTTCCAGAACTAAAGCAAGAACAGCAAGATCAAGTAATTTATGCCTTAAAAGATAGTTTGACTTAACTAGGACTTACGCAAAAACTCTCTCAAACCCTCTTGACTTCTCCCAAGGGGAGACGCTAACGCGGTAAGCGCAGCTATGCCGAAGGCTTTACGTGTTCTTTGTGTCCTTTGTGGTATGCGCTACGCGCACGCTACGCGAACGTTTTTTCATAATTTCGCGTAAGTCCTGTTAACATACTTCCCCCCATCTCTGCGGGGGATTTAGTATATTAGGCTCAGAATCTTGAGAACTAACTTGCTTACTCCCGCATCATAATCAGATGAAGGGGATCTAATCGAACATACCAAGGAAACGGCCTGTCTTTAAGTGCCATCCATTTTTCCTTATAGAGTTCCACCTGTAAATGATAATCATCAGCACCGTTAGGTAAATCATGCAACTTGATATAAACAGTTGTTCGGTGTTGTGTTTCACTGGTGTCAGCTAACCAGCAGGGAAAGGTATTATCCTCATGGGGTTGATGAGAAAAGCTAATTTGATGAGCGCGAATTCCGACAAAATTTAAAGGTTCTGGAATAGGTTCAATCACACTTAAGCTACATTCCCAGTCCAATGCGGCTATGGTGTGTGAGTTAATCAACCGAGCCGGAGAAAAGTTTTTGCACTCTGTGACTTGAGCCACTGTATATGTTGGTGGTTTATGAAATATATCTTGTTTCGACCCATAGGCGATCGCCTGTCCTTGAGAAAGCACTAAAAGATTTCCACAAACCCGGTAAGCTTCTTCTAACTTATGGGTAATAAACAAATTTATCCCCTGGTACTGGGAAATTACCCGAATCAGCAACTTTTCAATCTGATCTCGCAAATAACTATCTAAAGCCGAAAGGGGTTCATCTAAAAGTAAAGCTTCTGGCTCACTTACCAAAGCTCTAGCCAAAGCCACACGCTGTTGTTGTCCCCCAGAAAGTTGATGCGGATAACGGTCTCCTAAACCCGTCAAATGTATCATCTCCAAGTATTTTGCCACACGCCTGGGACGTTCTGTTTTCGGCAAATCTTGCAGAGCAAAGCCAATATTTTGGGCTACTGTCAGGTGAGGAAACAAAGCATAATTCTGAAATACGAAACCAACCCGACGCTGACGACTAGGAATATTAATCCCCCGTTCACTATCAAATAAAACTCGCCCATTCAAAACAATTCTTCCTTGCGTGGGAGATTCCAATCCCGCAATACAACGTAAAGTCATGCTTTTACCGGAACCTGAAGCACCTAACAAGCCCAAAGGATGTTTATCGGCGGTAAACGCAACATCTAGAGTGAAATCGGGTAACTTCTTATGTAGATTGACTATAAGTTCTGGTTCTGACCTGGGAACCCCGGAATAGTCAATCTTTTCTCGTGCTAATTTTGGATATGAGGAATCATTTTTGGAAATTACAGTATCTTTAAACTGACCAAAAATCAGAAAATTAAACAGTTTTTTCGTAACAGTGTCAGTCTTTCTCCTCCGAGATTTTGCAGGAAATTCAGCAGTAGACCAAGAATTAATCGCCGCAATCACACCTAAAGAAATCGCCACCATCACCAATACCCAAACTAATGCTTTACGCATATTCCCCGCTTCCGCCGCAAAAAAGATGGCGATGGGTATAGTTTGGGTTTTACCGGGAATACTCCCCGCCAGCATTAATGTAGCTCCAAATTCACCTAAAGCCCTAGCAAAAGCGAGAATTGTACCACCAACAACCCCAGGCCAAGCCAATGGCAGAATAATTTGCCAAAATATCCTCCATTCGGGAGATCCTAAAGTCCGGGCGCTGTTGATAAAATCGGTTTCGACTTGCTCAAAGGCTGCTAGCACTGTCTTATACATCAACGGAAAAGCCACCACAGTAGATGCAATTACCGTCGCTGGCCATGAGAAGATCAGAGTTACACCCAGTCCCATTAAAAGTTTACCAACTGGACTATTGATCCCAAATAATAGTAGTAGTAAAAAACCCACAACTGTCGGTGGTAAAACCAGAGGTAAAGTGAAGATACCATCTATGAAACCTCTAGCTCTACCTTGATAATTCAGCATCCACCGCGCGACAATAATTCCCGAAAAAAAGGCAAAAATTGTAGCAACTAAAGCGGTTTTGAGGGAAATCCATAAAGGGGATAAATCAGCTTCCATGTAATTCAATGCTGGTAACTGGGTACAGTGATACTTAATTCATTAGTCATTAGTCATTAGTCATTAGTCATTAGTCATTAGTCATTGGTCAGTAGGAAATTACAATCTTTCTCCCACACTCCCCACACCTCCCACACTCCCACACTCCCTTTAGTTGAGGGGAGTAAATCCGTATTTCTCAAATACTTGTTTTGCAGTGTCACTAGAAAGAAACTGAACAAATTCTTGAGCCGCTTCTTGGTTTTGACTGCGTTGAATCACTGCTATAGGATAAATAATGGGTTTATGACTGTCTTTTGGTGCAGTGGCGACTACTTTTACTTGGTTTGAACTCTGAGCATCTGTCGCATAGACAATACCCGCATCAACGTTACCAGTTTCGACATAAGACAAAACTTGACGGACATCTTTAGCGAAGACAATTTTCGGTTTTATGACATCATACAGGTTCAGAGCCGTCAAAACTTCCTGGGCGTATTGTCCTGCGGGGACACTTTCGGGTTCACCAATGGAAAATCGTTGGACTTGATTATTAGTTAAATCTTGAAAGTTAGAGATACCAGTGGCTGTTTGAGAAGCAATTAAAACAACTTCATTTCCTAATAAGTTTTTACGAGTACTTGGAACTAAAAGATTTTTTTGATCTAAAGCCTCTATTTGTTTTTCAGCAGCCGAAATGAAGACATCAACCGGCGCTCCTTGTTCAATTTGCTGTTGTAGTGAGCCGGAGCTACCAAAGTTGTAAGTAATTTTACTATTGGGATATTTATCTCGGTATAAAGGCTCTATTGCTTTCATAGCATCTTGCATACTCGCGGCTACTGATATTATCAGTTCTGTTCCCTGAGCCTGTGGGGTGGAGGTTACGTCACGAGTGTTGTTTGTTACCTGATTACAACCTACGACTGCTAAAAACGCCACTAATATCCAAGTGGTCAGACTAAAAAAACGTTTGCTTTTCATGGTGCAATTTCTCATTTTTCATAGAATACCAACTTATTGCTATTTTTTACCAATTTTTTTAGTATATGGTTGGTATGCTACTTGTCAATTCCGGGTGTCAACTATAGCTAAGAGCTTAAAATCCTCTAATGGCAAAGTTTCCAGGATCTGTTGTTGTCCTCACGTCCTCGGCGATCGCTATATCTGCAATCAAGACATGATGTGGATTCCTTTATAACAATGAGATTATGCGGCGTAAATCATGACCGCTACTCAGGTGTCTCCTGATTGGTAGTAATCTCAGATAAGGGGTTCAATTTACTAGCTTGCAGTTTTACCCAAATTAGGTAGACTTTTTGAGTAAAATCAAAGCTGGATGGAATTTTAGCAAAATTATTCAAAATAACCAATTTTATTGGTAATCTTATGCCAAGAAAAGAACAAGGATGGGTTACATTTCAAACATCTGAAGAAGAACGCAAAATTTTAGAGGAATTTTGTCAACATTCTCAACGCACAAAGACCGAAATTTTGCGAGAGTTGGTACGTGGTTTGGATGGACCTGCATCGTCTCCATCACGAATACCAACCAAATCCAGAGAAAATAAACCTGCTGATGCTTTGGAAGTAGAAACTACTGCGCCTAAGCGACCTCTGAAAGTAAGTTCTCGAAATATTCTCAAAGGTGTGGTGAAACAAGTTATTAGAGGAGAAGTGAATACTCAAGTAACATTGATGGTTGTGCATGAAGTTGAGTTAACTTCGATTATTACGACAAATGCAGCCGACGAGTTAGAAATAATTCAAGGGACAGAAGCTTATGCGGTGATTAAGTCCAATGATATTTCTATTGCTAAGGATTAAAGGTAAAGATAATATCTGCAAAAACCGTGAATTTACTGATTGAAGCGGGGGAAAGGATGGTATACCCAATCCCCTACTGAATTAAACGATCGCGCGACTGTTAGCAGTAGCCAAGGCTTCCACTAAACCACGAACCGCAGCAATCATCGCTACTTCGCTGTTGAGTTGATTAATTGCTGAACCCACACCAACACCAGATGCACCAGAGGCGATCGCCAGGGGTGCGGTGACGCTAGAAATACCAGAAGCACACAGTACAGGTACGGAGACTGCACGAGCAATTTCGTAGGCTGCGGCTAAGGTGGGGGATGCTTTTTCAATTAATCCCAAGGTTCCGGCGTGTGTCGGCTGGCTGCTAGTACCGCCTTCAGTTTGAATAATATCAGCCCCTGCTTTTACAAGTTCCTCCGCTAGTTGTACCTGTTGATCTAGTTCCAGAATGTGGGGAACAGTCACAGATAGGGTAATTTCTGGCAGCAGGGCGCGGGTTTGGCGAGTTAGTGCTAAAACTTCCTCCGCTTCAAATTTGCGTCCTTGGGCGTAAAAACTATCGAAGTTACCAATTTCAATTAAATCTGCACCAGCGTTCACAGCTTCCACAAACTTTTCTGGTTCAACTGCTGATACACAAACTGGTAAATTAATTAAGTTTTTAGCCATCTGCACCAAAGCAGCATCGGCGGCGATATCCACAAAAGTCGCACCACCAATTTCAGCCGCTTTGATTGTAGCAGCGACGCGATCGCGGTCAAAGTTATTCAAGCCGCTAATCACCTTCAGCACAGAACCATTAGCAAATGCACCTTGGAGAGTAAAATTCATGGTCATAGTTTTTCTGTTGACGGTAAGAAATAAGACCTATTCTACCCTCCTTGAGTTGGTGCAAAGCATAGAGGCGCAAAAATCACCCAGATATTTAGCGATCGCCCTCCCGAATCCAGAAATTTTATGCACCAAGCCATATTGAAACAATCGTCAACAATGTGAGAGAATTTAAGTACTTTTGCACCAATTAACCATAAATTTGCAGCACCATAATTCATATCCTGGTGCAGAATCAAAATCTGCAAATCCAATACTTGAAATTATTTATTAATTATCTATGTTTGACAAAGTTTTAATTTGCACAGATTTTTCTGACGGGTTGCATCGTCTATCACAATTTATTCCCAGTCTAAAGCTGGCTGGAATCAAAGAAATTGTGTTTCTCCACGTTGTTCCATTCTGGGAAAAAGGCATTATTCCCCAAGTAGATACTGAAAAAGTAGCAGCAGCTAAAACCCAACTAGCAGCAGCCATTAGTGAAACTGCTAGTGACGTAAAAGTAACAATAGAAGTGGAATCAGGAAAGCCAGTAGATACAATCCTGAAAGTAGCCCAAACCCACGAATCTCGACTGATTATACTGGGTTCTCAAAGCCGCAGCAGCCTCACAGAAAAACTAGTGGGTAGTACGATGGCTGACTTATCCCGCCAGACAGAGATCCCTTTATTAGTATTGCGTCCTCAATTATTCTCTGCTTATACTGCTGAGGAATTAACACTCCGTTGTCAGCACCTTTTTCGCTCTTTGCTAATTCCCTATAATGACAGTAAAGCCTCGAATTATGTGGTGAAACAGGTTAAACAGTTAGCTGAAAATCAGTCCGATAAATATCTCCAAGACTGTCAGCTTTGTTGGGTGTTAGAAGACATCGACAATCCCAGATCACCGAGAAGAATCCTCCCAGAACAAGCTGAGGAAAAGCTATCTCAGATTAAAGCCGAATTAGAGTCAGTGAATGTACAAGTACAGACAGAAATCTTGGAAGGAAACCCCATCACCCAGATTTTAGAGACAGGAGTCATGACTAATATTAGTGCGATCGCAGTCTCTTCCGGCACAATAGGTAAACTCCAAGAATGGTTAGTTTCCAGTTGCGGGGCAGAAATATTGCGTCAAAGCTGGTATCCCGTCCTCTTTTTCCCATTCGCTGATTAGTCCTGGATTAATAAAAATCGTTCCCACACTCCCCACACCTCCCACACCTCCCACACCTCCCACACTCCCCACACTCCCCACACTCCCCACACTCCCCACACTCCACACTCCCCACTCCCCACACTCCCCACTCCCCAGTCCCCATTCCCTCGTATGATGAAAATATAAGAAAATATCAAGTCGCCAGAATCTCACGGCAAAACATGGGTAGTATTTGGGAAATCGATTTTTACTCTCGTCCTATTTTGGACGATAAGCAGAAAAAAGTTTGGGAAGTCTTAATCTGTGAAAGTCCTTCGGATATTCGCACAAAACCGGAATCTCTATTTCGTTATGCCAAGTATTGTCCTAGTACTGAGGTGAATTCGGTTTGGTTGCGGACGGCGTTACAGGAGGCTATTGAAAAAGCAGAAGAAGCACCAATCAAAATCCGCTTCTTTCGCCGTCAAATGAACAATATGATTACTAAAGCTTGTCAGGATGCGGGGATACCCGCCCAAGCTAGCCGGCGCATTTTAGTTCTCAATCAATGGTTGAGACAACGAATGGAGGAAGTTTATCCTCAAGAACCAGGGTATCAAGGAGCAAATCATCCCTCTGTACGTTTAGATAGCCCTTTACCCCAACGATTACCAGATGCTTTGGAAGGTAAACAGTGGGCATTTGTCAGCCTACAAGCTGCGGAATTTGCGGAAATGCCAGATTGGGACATTGGATTTGGTGAAGCTTTTCCCCTGGAATTAGCAAACGTCACCCCGGAAACTCGCATTCCTGGTGTATTAATTTTCTCCCCCAGGGCTTTACCCATTGCTGGATGGCTATCGGGTTTGGAATTGGCTTGCTTGAATTTTGATACTAAACAAGGGGAAAGATTGGTTTTAGAAACTGGTGCTACTGAAAGTTGGATTTTGGCTAATATCAAAAATCCCCAGACTTTAGCAGAAGCCAAGGGTTATGAGAAAGCTAAACAAGAAGCTAATGGAGTCCATTTTATTGGTGTCCAGTCAGATCCTGAAGCCGAATCTTTTACGGGATTTTGGCTCCTGCAAAATTTAAATCTGGCATAAGTAGAGGCAGGGGAGCAGGGAGCAGGGAGCAGGGAGCAGGGGAGCAGGGAGCAGGGAGCAGGGGGGAAAGATTTTTAGTACCCAATACCTAGTCCCCAGTCCCTAGCCATAGCTCAAAATCCACCATCCATAATTCACAGAGGGTCATGGGTTCTGAAAACTTGTCACAAGATACACTAGCGGAACAGCTGCTGGAAGTAGCTATCAAATCGGGAGCGGAAACGGCTGAGGTTTATCAATCGCGGTCGCTTTCCCGTCCCGTATTTTTTGAGGCTAACCGTCTCAAACAGCTAGAAACCAGTGAATCTGAAGGTACAGCACTCAGACTGTGGCGCAATGGGCGACCAGGATTAACGGTAGCTTATGGTGATGTCGATGCCCAAACAATGGTGGAAAGAGCTTTGGCTTTAAGTCAGCTGAATCAACCAGAAGCAGTGGAATTAGTCCAACATTCTCAAGCATCTTATCCAGACATCGGGCAAACCGTACCATTAGAATTATTAGTCAATTGGGGTAAAGAAGCCATTGCTCTCATCCGTGATGTCTATCCAGAGGTGCTTTGTAATAGTGATTGGGAATGTGATGTAGAAACTACTAGACTTGTGAACAGTCAAGGTTTAAATTGTTACTACAATGATACTACCCTAAGTTGCTATATGTCAGCCGAATGGGTGAGGGGTAATGATTTTTTAAGTGTTGCGGATGGACAAACCCAACGAGATATTTTATACCCAAAAAAATTAGCCCATCAAATTTTACAGAGATTAGAGTGGTCTAAAAATAATGTTCCACCCCCCACTGGTCGGGTTCCAGTTTTGTTTACTTCTAAAGCTGCTGATATGCTTTGGGGGACTGTACAAGCAGCTTTAAATGGGAAGCGGATTCTGGAAGTAGCTTCTCCTTGGGTAGAACGTCTAGGTACGCAAGTGATATCACCTAGTCTCACCCTTTACCAAGACCCCCAGGCTGGCCCCTATAGTTGTCCTTTTGATGATGAGGGGACTCCCACTCAGGCGTTAGTCTTTATCCAAGAGGGGATTTTACAAAATTTTTATGGCGATCGCACTACCGGAAAAAAACTCGGTATTCACAGCACTGGTAACGGTTTTCGCCCTAGTCTCAGCAGTTATCCGACCCCTGAATTATATAATCTCTTAATTCAGCCCGGTTCCGCATCACTACCAGAATTAATTCATCAAATGGATGATGGTTTAATTATCGATCAAATGCTAGGTGGTGGTAACGGGATTTCTGGTGACTTTTCCATAAATATTGATTTGGGCTACCGGGTCAAAAACGGTGAGATCATTGGCCGGGTTAAAGATACAATGGTGGCAGGTAATGTTTATACAGTTCTCAAACAACTGGTAGCACTAGGTAGTGATGCTGATTGGAATGGTTCTTGTTATACTCCATCACTAATAGTAGAAGGATTGTCAATCACTGGCAAAAAATATTAAATATTACATCAAAATTTAATATCAATAGTGAGAGCTGGTTTTTATATAATTGATTTTTAATTATGATGGCGCTTTCTGAGTTAACTCAGCGCTTTCGCCCCTGGTTACAACCGAGAAAAGGTTTAGCGATCGCCGAAGCTTGTATTATTGGTCTAGTAGCCGCTCTCTCTGCGGTATTCCTGAAAGTCGGATCATCATCGTTAGGTACATGGCGAGTCCAAACTAGCGAAAACTTCCCAGTCATATTAATCTTACCTGCCATTGGTCTGGGCTTTGGCTTCATCGCCGGTTGGTTAGTGAATCGATTTGCGCCAGAAGCTTCAGGTAGCGGTATTCCCCAAGTTAAAGCTACTCTCGCTAATGTGCCGATTGCCTTATCATGGCGAGTCGCAATTGTCAAGTTAATCAGTGCGATCATCACCCTGGGTTCCGGAATGGCGTTGGGGAGACAAGGGCCAACCGTTCATGTCGGGGCGGGTTTAGCAGCAGGAATGAGTCGATGGGTTCCCACTTCCCCAGATCATCGCCGCCAGATGATTGCAGCTGGTGCGGGTGCGGGTTTAGCGGCTGCCTTTAATGCCCCGCTCACTGGTGTACTATTTATTATTGAAGAATTACTGCAAGATTTATCCGGGCTGACTTTAGGAACCGCCATTATTGCTTCCTTTATTGGTGGTGTAGTCTCCCGTCTGTTGGGTGGCGGTAGTTTGCAACTCAACCTGGAATTAATGGAACACTCCAGTAAATTTACCTTAGCAGAAATTCCCTTTTTTTTACTATTGGGGATTTTAGCCGGGTGTCTGGGGGCATTATTTAATCGTGGTTTGATCGCTAGTAGCAAAATTTATCAATCTTTCCACCTCAGCTTACCTCTAAAAATGGCCTTAGCTGGATGTGTTTCCGGTTTATTAGTGGCAATGCTGCCGGAATCTTTCCGTAATTATGCGGGTTTACGAGAGTATATGATTATTAGTGAACCTAATATATCATTTGCGGCGATCGCCTTTGTCTCGCAATTTCTCCTCACCCTGATCGCCTTTGGTTCCGGTGCGCCTGGGGGTTTATTTGCGCCTAGTCTAATTTTAGGTTCCTGTTTAGGACACTTAGTGGGTGTATCCGCCTCTTATTTCTTGCAAGTAGATTCCCCTACTACCTACGCCCTAGCCGGGATGGGAGGTTTTTTTAGCGCCGTTTCTAAAGTCCCAATTACAGCCATTGTGATTGTGTTTGAAATGACTACAGATTTCAATCTCGTACTACCGTTAATGATTGTCTCTGTAGCCGCTTACTTGGTTTCGGAAAAAGTCATACCTGGTTCCTTATATGACAAACTCTTACAGCTAAAAGGGATCACAATTACCAAAGCTGTTTCTCCCGAAGGCATATTAACCAAGTTAACAGCCCACGATGTCATGCAGGAACAAGTAGAAACTCTGGATGCAGAGATGACATTGGAAGAAGCAATGCAAGTATTTTCTCGTTCCCATCATCGCGGCTTTCCTGTAGTAGAGAATGGCAAATTAGTCGGAATTATCACCCAATCGGATTTTGTCACCCAAAGGGATAGTGATTCCTACATTCTCCGTGATAGACAGTCACCCCAGGATGTCTTACTGAGGGAAATTATGATCCACTCTCCCATGACGGTGAAACCCAAGCATCACCTGAGTCATGTCTTGTATTTACTCGATAGATATCAAATCAGCCGTTTACCAGTAGTGGAAGGGCGAAAATTAATTGGGATTATTACCCGTGCAGATATTATCCGCGCCCAGGCTGAACATCTCAATTATGGCAACTTGACCCCAGAATCACAGCCGGAACCTTCTTATGTAGTTTATCAAACGCGATCGCCCAACATTGGCAGAGGTCGATTATTAGTACCAGTAGCGAATCCCGAAACCGCCGCCATTCTCTTACAAATGGCCGCCGCTATTGCCCGCGATCGCCACTATGAAATAGAGTGTGTGCAAATCATCTTAGTATCTCGTCACAGTTCCCCATCAGAAACAGCAGTCAGAACCGCCAAAAGTCGCCGTTTACTCAGACAAGCCGAAGTTTTAGCGAAAAAGTGGCGCATCCCCTTACACACCCAAATTCGAGTCGCCCACGATCCCGCCCAGGCGATCTTAGAAACCATCCAAGAAAGACACATCAACCTGATTTTAATGGGCTGGAAAGGTGAAACCTCTACCCCAGGTAAGATTTTCGGCAATGTTGTAGACACGATCATTCGCCAAGCCACCTGCGATGTGATGCTAATCAAACTGGGTAAAACTACCCACTTCAATCGCTGGCTAGTGACAATGGCTGGGGGACCGAATGCGGCGGTAGCAATTAAATTATTACCCGCCTTAGTGACATTGGGGAATGATCCATATATTCGGCTAACCCAGGTCTTCAAACCATCGCAGTTAAAACCAGAAATCACAGTTTTAGCAAAAGCCGTCCGCATATTGATGCGTCGCCGCAAATTATCCAGCAATGTAGTAGCTATTCCTGTCCAAGCTGATTCCGTGGCTGAAGGAGTAATTAACCTCGTGAAAACCGAAAGTTATGATGTGGTGGTGGTCGGGGCTTCTCGTGAAGGATTATTACAGCAAGCAGTACAAGGTAATATCCCCGAAGCGATCGCCTCCGGTGTGGATTGTACAGTAATTTTAGTCAGGGGCGCGATTGGTCAGACACCCGCCAAATCATAATTCTGTTATCCTCACCACCACTAACTAAGGTCTGACCATCAGGGCTAATCGCCAGTGAAGTCACAGTATCAGCGTGTCCCACCAGAGTCAGTATTTCCTCACCTGTGACCACATCCCAAAGTTTAATCATGCGATCGCGCCCACCACTAGCCAGAGTTCTTCCATCTGGACTAAAAGCAATAGCTGTCACCGTCGCCGGATTTTCTGGGAACGTCTGAATTTTCTCTTTTGTCGCTAAATTCCACAATTTAATCGTGCGATCGCGGCTAGCACTAGCCAGAGTCATCCCATCTGGACTAAAAGCCACATCTGTCACCGTTTCCGCATCTTCCCCCAAAGTACCGAGCAAAGTTGCTTTCTGCAAATCCCACAGTTTAATGGTTTTATCAAAACTACCACTAGCCAGAGTCATCCCGTCCGGGCTAATAGCCAGCGATCGCACCCAAGATGTATGACCAGTCAGCGTACTAATTAATCTTCCCTGGGAAAGATCCCAAAGTCTAATAGTTTGATCATCGCTACCACTAGCTAGAGTCATCCCATCCGGACTAATAGCTAAAGCTTGAATAGAATCCAAATGTCCCCGGAGAGTACGAACTAACTGATTAGTCTCCAAATCCCAGATTTTGATAGTTTTATCATCACTACCACTCACCAGAGTCCGTCCATCAGGGCTGATAGCTACGACATTTACCCGTTGAGAATGGCTGTTGAGAGTCGCAATTTCCTTTCCTGTAGCCAGATTCCAGACCTTGATCAGGCGATCGCCACTACTAGCAAAAATCTGACCATCACCACTAATAGCCACAGATAACACCAAATATTCATGACCTTCCAGAGCCTGATCCAAAGTAATATTCTGTAAACTCACATCAGCCTCAGCAGCCAACTCCACCGAATTACTATCATGTTGACTCAACCGAGACCATAAAACAGTTTGAACACGGAGATACTGCTGATACCAAGAATCTTCAATCCCAAATAATAGAACTAACGCACATACCAACACCAGACCTTTCAGTAAACTATATTTAACCGGTAAAAATGAAACCTGAGTTACTGTTTCTTTACCCCAAGACTTACCAGATGCGGGTAGCGCTAGTAATTGTTTTGGAGTCAAATCGCTAATCACCTCATCTGCTGATTGGTAACGCTGCTGCAAATCTTTACTCAACAGTCTATCGAGAACATAATCCAACTCCTTACTCAATGGACTCCGCAAATATTTTCGCCAATCAGTCACCCAACCATAGCCATATTCCATCCACAACTGAAACGGAGAAACTCCAGTCAGTAAATGAAAGCAAGTCGCCCCCAAACCAAACAAATCACTAGCAGGGTAAGCCTTACCATCTCTGATTTGTTCCAAAGGCGAATAACCATGAGAACCAATAGACGTACCCATTTTTTTCTGGACTCTCGCCGTTAATTGCTTCGATGAACCAAAATCGATCAGGCTTAATCGTCCGTCACCATGTCGGCGGATAATATTTTCTGGTTTAATATCACGGTGAATCACACCACGATCATGAATAAACTTGATAACAGGCAATAAATGCCCCAAAATTCCGTGGATTTCCTCAGTTCTATAAACTTTTCGCCGTTGCAACTCCGTTAACAAATTCTGTCCATTTACAAACTGTTGTACCAAATACAAACAATTATCTTGCTCGAAATAAGCTAACAGAGTTGGTATTTGTGGATGTTCTCCCAATTCCTGTAGACGCTTGGCTTCCTCAGCAAACAACTCTACAGCCTTCTTTTGTGACCAAGTTCCTTGAAACTTTGGCGCTAATTGTTTAACTACACAACTTTCATTCAGTTTATCTGTATCTTCGGATAAATAAGTTCTGCCAAATCCCCCCTCATCGGAAAGTACCCGAATCACGCGGAAGCGATTTCGCAAAAGTGGCACTAACGGGGTGCTACAAGTTCGGCATAACTTCGTGTTTTCTGGATTTAGGGGATTTGAGCAATCGGGATTTAAGCAGCAGATCATCATCTGACAGGCGCGACTGCACAATAAATTATCTTAAGTTAGCCCCCGAAATCTCCCTCAACTCACATTGGCTCTCGTGTCATCATAGTAGAAAACACTACTGTCGGGGATTGGGGAATTACTGATATAGTAAATGTTGGTAAATGCTCACCCATTTTCATATTTATATGAACAATACAAGAGCCACAAACTTCCTGATTTTTTTTCTTGACTATACCATATTATATAACAATTGGATTAAATGCTTAAAGCACTCTTAAATTAATCAAAATATCAGCGAAACTGCACAAAACAAACATACCATCAAACTTGGAAAAAACAGTCAATCTCAATACAGAAAATATCCTGTAAAGATCAATAATAATTAAACTTTCCTCAATCAATAGATATCTAAAAATGTATTCAATTATATATAAAAATCTGAAAACCCCGATTATCAGCAACCGGAGCTTTGTATATTATCGTATTCCTAATTACGGGTAAAGGTTACTGTTTACCAGTCACTTTTTCTAATAAATTCTGCACATTATCTTCTACTGAAGTTGAACTCTGTGAATTTTCTGGATTCTTCATCTTATCAATATCAGCATCTCCCTGAACTTCATTGAGTCCTTTCTTGGAATTTTTTTGAACTTCTTTCCGAGTCAAGGGTGTAGATGTAGCCACTTCGTCAGTTTTGCGTTGAGTTTCCAGCAGCCGTGTAGTCCCTTCCCGTCGATCACTTTGATAGCTACTGATAGCAAAAGCAGGTAATACACTGGATAAAAATAGCAGCATACAAGCAGAAGCCACAATTACAAACCGCGCTGGGCGTAAAATAGAGAAAACAAAATTAACAATCTTCATCTTTTATTCCCAATAAAAACTGCAATAACACATCCAAGGAATATTCTCAGATTAATCAATCCCTGGAGTCGCTAAAAATCGGTATAAAAATATTAATCTGTGCTTTTTCATAAATGGAATCAGGTATCAAATATTTAACAAAATTAGTGGCTTCCCGCCTTCAATAATTAAAATGTCAATACTTAATTAATCATCCTATTAGACACAGATATTCTTCAGCCAATTTCAGCTTCTATAGTTCTACTTCTAAACTGCTTACACTTGTATCTACCTGGAGGTATAATCCAATTTCAGATATAGCAACCGCCAAAAACTTTAGGACATAAACTGATCATAAAACTTAGACACCGAAAGGCTTTTACCCCACTCCCCACTTCCTACTCCCCAGCTATATACAGCGTTTCTTAATTTAATTAGTTACAAACTTATCTGCGTCCATCTGCGGTTAATTCTTTCTTCTCTGCTCCATGCTTTATCAGCAGATATTAGTTAAGTAATTGACAGCCAATTTTACCTATTTGAACATTTGTTTAAACATACTACACTTGTATTACCATACTCTCCATGCTTTTCAGGAGCAAAAGTTATGCATACAATCGCTCGCACTCCCACCACCGAAATGGAAGTTACCAGCATCCGCTTGGAACGGGAACTGAAAGATAAACTCAAAGAAATGGCTGGAAATCAAGGATATCAAGCTTTAATCAGAGATATACTCTGGAGCTATGTACAACAAAAGTCAGGTGAGTGGAAACCCCGGTTTTCCCAAGCCGATATTCGGGCTAGTATTACAGCGACAGCGCAGCAAGAAGAACGTTGTGTACTCACAGGTCAATTGATTCCACCCCAACAACCTATGTTGCTAGGGCTAACGAGGAATGGCGATATGGTTCCTCTGAGTGTCGCCAGTTTAGCTTCTTAATTTTTTATACCGATGAGTACAGCCCATTTCACGAGTGGAAGTGGGCTGTATTGATAATTGAGTTTCCATCTAGCTATGGGTAGATTTTAGGGGAATAAATATATATGCTAATTTATATTTATATGACATTAGATTAAAATTCTATTCAACTCGAATCAAGTATCTATCTCATATCTGCTTAAAGTTATGTTTCTTTTATCCTGGTCAGTGCAGCACGAAGGATGATTGCATGAATGGACGTGTTGGGAACTAGTTTTTCACTCAGATGGGTTCTATACCCAGTAATTATCAGATATGAGTCTTTGTCACACCAATAGTAAAGTTACTAGTCTCTCAAAAAACTTTAGTGAAAAATCTTTAAGGTTAGTCGTAATTCCAGTATTAATACAGTTATAGTCCTAGGTTTATTCTCTTAAATCGAGAGAAAATACGGTTTATGTATAGTTAGAGATCAGATATCCTAGCTCTATAATTAGTTAATAAAATTTTCTGAAGAAGCTAAATTATATCTGGGTGCATCATTTCACTAGATTCTCAATATTTTTATCCTGTTATGAACATCAGGTAAATGTACCAGTAACCTGGGCATCTGAAATAGAGGGAACTATAACAGGGTATAAAAATTCTTCATCAAAGATGTGCCACTTTCTGATGTGTCACTATGTCATAAAAAGTGAAGGATAGTTCAAGAAATTGAGTAGACGAAAAATGGTTTAAGTATCCGAAAGTGTGCCATAAATGAATAATTATCTATCATTGCCATCAAGATACCCGGATGAAATAGATCGGCTACAATCATACCCATTTAAGCTGATGCAGCATTCGGAACAACTAGTCAACCATCTGGTACAAAGAATCAACCACATCATTGCTAACACTTCGGTGACAGCTTTGATGCTACAAGAGATTGCCAAATTGTTAGGGGTTAGCTTTAATGTTGATTGTTGCTGCTTAGTCACAGTAAATAAGGAAGCTACAGGTAATGCGACTGCTGCTAATTGGTGTTCTGAGGAGTATCTCAGAAGGACACATCTTAGTGAGATGTTACCTATGGAACAGTTAATTATGGACTTGCCAGTAGTACAATCTGCTGCTGAAGCATTGACAATGGAGGATATTTCGACTATTCAAAATAGTTTGTTAGTTGGGTGTGAATATTTACCATTACCGATTCAGGCAGTTTTGGCTATCCCTACGCAGTTCAGGGGCAAAAATAACGGCGTGATTTTTTTGCTCAAATTGCAGGGTTACGATTGGCAAGAGTCAGAAAAAGAATTGTTAAAAAATATATCATTGTCCTGCGCGATCGCTTTTGATCAAGTAACACAATCACAGTTAATTGCTAGTCAAGATCAGTATCTAGAAAAAAATAACTATCATCAAGGCTTAATCAAGCAGTTAACTCTACTGAGTCGGAGTAATTTGGAGTTAAATCAAATGCTCCAGTTAGCGATCGCCGCTACAGCCGAATCACTACAGGTAGATCGGGGTTTGTTAATATTATTGAAATATACAGATCCACTATTTAAACATCAACCTAAAAAACAAATTCCCAACGCTAAAGCTACCGTGGCTGGAGAATGGAACCGGGGAAGCCAAAATCTTCAGAAGAGGAAAGGGGAAAGTTTAAATCAGACATTTTCTGTGGCAGAGTGTAGCTTGTGTCAACGGGTGTTTCAAAATCTGGGCAACCCAGTGATCATCAGTGAATCTATTGGGATAGAAACAGCTGCTACAGTCGCCCCATTATTTAAAATAAAAGCTTTGCCAACAGTGCTGTTAATCTCATTAGAGAATCAAGGTAAGGTGTTAGGATTCCTAGTATTACAACAAGTATTACCACGCAATTGGCAACCAGCAGAATTAAATCTTCTGGAAATGGTCTGCGCTCAACTCAGCAATGCCATCATTCAATCACAGACATTAAGGCACGTACAGACTGTAGTCGATGAACGGACAGCGAAATTACAAAGCAGTCTGGAACTTCAAGCCAAATTGCATGATAAAACGCGGCAATATGTGGGACAACTCCGTGAAATCAATGAACTCAAAGATGAGTTTTTGAGCAACATGAGCGATCGCCTGCGCTACCCCCTGACAAATATGCTGATGTCAATTAAAAATTTACGTCTGCCAGGAATAGCACCGGAGCGTCAATCTAAGTATTTAGACATCTTAGAGCAGGAATGTACTAAGGAAATCAACTTAATTAATGACTTGCTCACCTTGCAAACACTAGAATCTGACCCAGAACCCATCCAGTTTCAGACCATCGATTTAAACAGTAAAATTGAGGAAATCGGTGCAGCCTTTTCTCAAAGGCTAGGAAATAAAGGTTTAAGCATTACCGTAGATTTACCTAAAGAGCCTTTAACACTACAAACAGAACTAGAGAGTTTTGACCGGATTCTCCAAGAATTATTAAATAACGCCTATAACTATTCTGAGCGAGATACGTTAATTCACTTAGAAGCATTTCACCAAGTTGAATCACAAATCGATCAAGTTATTATTAAAGTGATCAATACAGGGCGTGCCATTTCCGAAGAAGAAGCCACCTATATTTTCGACAAATTCCGTCGTGGTAAAGGACGTTGGCACCCTGGTACTGGACTAGGATTAGCCCTTGTCAAATCTTTAGTACAGCACTTAAATGGGGCGATCGCCGTTGAGAGTCAACCAATTTCAGACTCTCCCGTCAGCGAAGTTTGTTTTACCTTAACTCTCCCCCAATTTTCCCATAACAGCAAAGCATATACTGACAGTGACTGAACAACACAACCTCACCGAAAATCTTGATTCCAGCACCACTAGCGATCACACACAGCTAGAAAACAACTTAGCCATTGATGCAGTTGGTTTACCAGATGTAGTAGTGAACGTGGAGAAAATAGCCGAAAGGCAGAGGAAAATTAGCGCTAAAATCCAAATCCCTCACCCCGTGGAACCGATATGGAAACTCCTCACAGACTATGAAGCCTTATCTGACTTCATTCCCAACCTAGCTAAAAGTTCTTTGCTGGATCATCCTCACGGTGGCATTAGATTAGAACAAATAGGCTCTCAACGCCTACTCAAGTTTAACTTTTCTGCCCGTGTAGTTTTGGACTTAGAAGAATACTTCCCTCAAGAAATTAATTTCTGCATGGTAGAGGGAGATTTCAAAGGCTTTTCTGGTAGCTGGTCTTTCCAGCCTTATTCTCAGGGTAAGAAACAAGGTACTACTGTGTGTTACACCATTCAAGTTTGGCCGAAACTAACCATGCCCATCAGTATCATTGAACGTCGTCTCAGTAATGATCTGCGGACAAATCTTTTAGCTATTCACCAGCGTTTAGAGCAGTTAGGTTAAAAATTAAATAGGCTTTTCCGGTTACAAAATTACCTTAGAAAAGCCTATTTTAGGCATGAGAAAGTCTCATATGATATTCTGGAAATACCCCCAGGGGAATTCGAATCCCCGTCGCCTCCGTGAAAGGGAGGTGTCCTAGGCCTCTAGACGATGGGGGCGTAAGACTCAGACTTTATATAAAATAACTGATTTAACAGGGGATGTCAACAGGTTCTCCCAAAAAACTTTTTCAAGGCTAGAATGGGCCGCAACACATAGCCTATAGTGGAATTTGTGCATCAAGGACATAACCTAACAACATCAGTAGACACTAATGTTGCTGTGGAATTGTTTCTAGTGTTTGATACTATAACTGGGTATTGGGGACACTTCGGCTACGCTCAGTGCAACTTGGGTCTTGGGTATTGGGAAAACATTTCCCCCCTGCACCCTGCACCCTGCCCCCCTGCCTCTTCCCCCCTTGTCATAACGACAATTTTTCACTTGTAACTACAGATTGTTAATATCCGCCCTAGCACCATTCGATTTTTGCCCCCATAATTGCCAAATTAAGTAACATAAACGACCAAGTATGAAAAAACTCTGGATTTACCTGGGGACAGAGGATGTGATGCTGTACTCTGTAGAGGTGATATTTACTATTCTTTACAAAAGATTTTGAAATATATAGCTCAAAATCTACAACATGGAAGCATCTTTTGAAATAACCCTACAGATAGTCAGCGTTGTTGTTGCAGGCATTACCGCCCAGGTGTTAGCTGCATACTTTCGCTTACCCAGTATTGTCTTGTTATTGTTACTAGGCATTCTCCTTGGCTCCGATGGGCTGGGGGTGTTGCATCCTCATGTCCTGGGCGCGGGGCTAGAAGTGATTGTTGCCCTAGCAACGGCAATCATTTTATTTGAAGGCGGACTCAACCTGGATGTACAGGAATTGGGCAGAGTTTCCGTTAGTCTCCAATTACTGGTCACCCTGGGAACACTGATCACCTTAATTGGTGGGAGTATGGCCGCCCACTGGCTGGGCGAATTTCCTTGGAATATCGCTTTTCTCTACGGCTCAATCATTGTAGTCACAGGGCCAACTGTGATTAGTCCCCTGCTCAAACAAATCAACGTAGATCGTCAAGTAGCAACGATATTGGAAGGGGAAGGAGTTTTAATCGACCCCGTAGGAGCTATTCTGGCCTTCGTGGTTCTGGACACCATTATCAACGGCGATGCTGACCCCATCAATGCCATTATCGGTTTAGTGATGCGTCTGGGAATTGGTGCGATCATTGGTGGCGTAGGTGGTTACTTGATGAGCTTGATTTTTAAGCGTGCCAATTTTCTCTCCTCAGAAGTCAAAAATCTGGTAGTCCTGGCGATTCTTTGGGGTTTATTTGCTCTGGCGCAGACGATTCGCAGTGAATCGGGAGTGATGACCACGGTAATCGCAGGTGCAGTATTCGCTAACTCCTCAGTACCAGAAGAGCGGCTATTACGAAGTTTTAAAGGTCAGCTGACAATTCTCAGCGTCTCGGTGCTATTCATTCTCCTAGCGGCAGACCTTTCCATTGCTAGTGTGTTTGCCTTGGGTTGGGGTAGTGTATTTACTGTTTTAGTCCTGATGTTCGTGGTTCGCCCCATTAATATTCTCTGCTGTACTTGGAACAGTAACCTGAATTGGCGACAGAAACTATTTTTAAGTTGGGTAGCCCCTAGAGGTATTGTCTCGGCTTCTGTGGCTTCTTTGTTTGCCATTTCGTTGACACAGCGCGGGATTAATGGTGGTGATGCTATTAAAGCGCTAGTATTCTTGACAATTATCATGACGGTGGTTTGTCAAGGGTTAACGGCTGGAACCATTGCTAAATGGCTGCGGATCACTTCCAAGGATGCCACAGGAGCGGTGATTGTGGGTTGCAATCCCTTGAGTTTGTTGATTGCTCGTTTCTTTAAAGAACGGGGAGAAACAGTAGTGATGATTGACACTGACCCGGAACGTTGTGCCAAAGCCGCAGCTGAAGATATTCGGGTGATTTCTAGTAGTGCGCTGGATGTTTCGGTTTTAGAAGAGGCTGGATTGGCTTCTATGGGAACTTTCTTGGCGATGACTAATAATGGTGAGGTGAATTTTGTCTTGGCTCAAAGGGCGGCGGAAGAATTTAGTCCGCCCCGTGTGTTGGCAGTGTTTCCCCGTAACCCCCAAGCTAATTCCAGTAATAATCAGAAGGTTAACCAAGCTTTTACGACAGAGTTAGCCATTAAGACTTGGAATGAGTACCTCAATGATGGCAGGGTGAAGCTGGGGACAACTACACTCAATGATGTGGAGTTTAGTAAGCAACAAGACCGCATCCAAGACAAGATTAAGACGGGGGATTTGATTCCGTTGTTGGTAGAACGAGAAGACCGTTTACAGGTGATGCCAGCTAGTCAAGAGTGGTTAGTAGGCGATCGCATCATATACTTGTTGCATGACCCCAGACCTAATTTGTTAAAGCGTTTATCCGGTGGTAGCCAATCAACTCGCTTGTCTCTAGAAACTTTACCAGAGGTGGAAGAACTACCCTTAGAGAAATTATCTCAACTTTTTACCGGTGACGCGCCTAAGAATTGAATCCATTTAATTTATACATTTGCTGTTCTTGCCAAATTAAAGCTGATAAATGTACCACAGCCAAAATCAGAGCAGCAACGGTGAGAATATAACTGTGGATAGTGTAAAGGTGCGTGACAGTGACTGTGCTAATGGCTCCACCACCTGTAAGGATGTCTCGTAATTGCCCACCAATCACAGGAATGGCTTCAATGGTTCCTAGCTCAATGCTAAAACGCCAGTAGCCTTTTTGAGTCCAATCTAAAAGCATGGCAGTCCAGTCTAGACCAATGGCGCTTAAAGTTAAGAAAATTCCACTAATCCAAGCAGTCAGCCAACTTTTGCGAAATTGCCGCCCTAAAAACATCACAACAATTTGCACCAGCGCCACTACGATGAGGGCATTCCCAGCTAAATCATGCGCTCTGCGGAACAACCACCCGTAAGGGACTTGTGTATTAATTGTTTTCAAAGATTCATACGCTCCGCCGGCGGTGGGTTCGTAGTAAAAAGAAATCAAAATGCCTGTAGTGATGTAAATCAAGCACAGGCTCAGAATTGCCACTGCTAAAATCGTCGCCACTCGCCGGGAAATTCTATCGAACTGGGTACTTTCCATTCTGTCCCCTTGCTGTTCTTAGCTAAATGTGTATTTTTAATACGATCTTAACTAAGAAAAATAAATTTATGTAACTTTTCTCAAGGAAAGGTAAATTTTCCTAAACTCACCCCACACCTCCCACACTCCCCACACCCCCCAAACCTCCCACACTCCACTACAAATAATGCACCCAAGATTTTAAAACTTCTGGGGAGCCATACCAAATTCCTGGGCTTCTGGGAGAATGCTTGATACCGGGAATAATCAGATTTTCTGCACCTTCCAGATGAGCCGCCGCAATGGGGGTGATTCCGTCTCCCCAGGTATTACCTTGACCACAGGTTTGTTGATAACTGTTGTAAGCTAACCAACCGCCGGGTTTTCTCGTACCAAAGATAGTTTTACCGGCGACACAAATGTAACGCACACTTTGGTAGAAAGCACCGGGGTAGTGGTGATTGACAAAATTTAAATTTCGCCGTGTCCAACGTTCTTGGCTAATATGGGGTGTACCCAGGGTAATCAAACTCCTAACTAAAGGGTGAGCTTTCCAGCAGCAGGATTTCATCTCACCAGGTACTGGATAAGGCTGATCTCCTAGATATATGCGGGAAATCCAACCACCGGCGGAGTGAGCAATTAAATTGACTTGAGGAGTATTATGTTTGTACAACATTTCTTTAACTGTGCGATCGAGTTGCTCCACAATGGGGGTGACAGTCCTGCCAATGGTAGGTAACCAGTCAAGCCGCCGCAGTGGTACTGTCATAGTGGGTATGCCTAAGTGCAGTAAGGATTGTTCTAATGGGCGGTAGGCGATCGCACTTTCTAAATATCCAGGCACAATAATTGTGGGTAATGGCATTTTTAGGGAATATGGGTTAGCAACAGTCAATTTGCTTTTCTTACCATTTTTATCCCGGTAAAATCCAGGTAAATAGGCAGTTTGGCTACAGAGTTAAATGGGGTTGATGTGGTAGAATTAGGCTAAACTACACTGTGTTTTAAAAGTCAGGTTGCTCTTTGGTAAAAAGACAGAAAACACGCCAAAATATTGGGGTAATAAAACCAGCAACTGCAACAAATATAGTTCATCTGATGCCTATGGCAGATCCAGATACCCTAGATTCCCAGCCATACTGTGCAACTCCTCATAAAAATGACAATTCAAAACTGATTATTTTCCCGTACCTAGTAAACCAGACAAATATTTTCTCATCGAAAAATTAACAACAGGAAACAACCTATGCTGCCATTTTCATTCCCAGAATAGGTTGTTATGATTCTCCACAGGATGCATCCCTTGTAATTAAGATAAAATTACTTTGCTAGTCAACCGCAACCGAGCCGAGTGAACGATAACAGCTATGTCTTACGTCTCCCTGCTAAAAAATATCCCAGATATCCTCAGCCAGCCCACTGGAATCGCAGCCATAGCCTCTCTTGGCATTCATGGTGCTATTGCCATGATTGTGCCATTGATGCCCGTAGATTCTGAGCCATCATCTCAGGTATCAGTATCTCCCAAAACAGTGGGTATCTTGGAATTAAGTCAATCTGACCAAAATCGTTTACCAGATATTCCCAGCACATTACCATCCCAACTGGCCTTCCAACCGGAATTACCGCAACAACCATCACTTTTATCACCCAAACTGGATGCCCAGAGGAGTTTATTACCCCCCTTACCGCCTCCTGTTTATAGACAGACTGTACTGCCACCAAACATCACATCTAACTATAGGATTGTTCCTAACCGCAATGTTTCCTTACCCTCCGGCAGACCTCTACCAGTACCGAACATAGCAGCTAGGCCTATGCCGGGCGCTCCTTCTGCCTCGGAGTCAGTACCCTCCAGAGAAGAATTTGCATTTGATAGCTCTGGTTTCAATGCGGTTAATCAAAAATTTACCTCATCCGGTCCCAGTTTTAATTACAACGAAGTTAAAATAGCAAACCAAGCAATTCCCGTAGAAGGACTACCAAAGGTAAATCCTTCTCAACTACCTCCGGATTTGCCCAGAACCGCCGCGACTACCACCAGAAATACCACTCCCCAAACTGCTAATAGTGGGGCTACAACTAATGCTAACCAAGAGCTAATTGCTCGGCTGCAACCAACCCCACAAGCTCAAGATAAGCTAGTGCTGGGAAGTCAACCTATTCCCAAATGGCAGCCAGGAAATGCACCCAAAACGCCTGATTTGCCCGTTGAGAAAGTCAATCGGACACAGGGAGTCATAGCTCAATTAACCTCTTATGAAAACCTGAGACAAAACATTAAGCAAGCATACCCAAATTCCCAAGAAAAACCAGTTATCAGGGAAACGATTATTGCTAATCAGCCCAATGTTGAAGGTACTGTTTTGGGTTTCTTAGTGGTAGATCCTCAAGGCAGGGTTTTAGATATTAAATTCCAAGGGGAATCAGTTTCTCCTGATTTGCAGTCAAAGACAAGAGAATATTTTAGTAACAGGACTCTTCAAGGAAATCAGAAAATCAGTAGTTATCCCTTTAGTCTGCGTTTTCAAAATAACGGCAATGCTGCTGAAGGTAATCAAAAGCAGACACCGGCTGCTAGTCTCAAACCATTACCAGAACTGCAAATTAACAATGAGCAGCCAGCGCCGGGATCGGTGGTTATTCCCGATTCATCGAGTACACCGAAAGTCAATAACAATTCACTGTCTTCTACTCTAGAATCTGGTCAAAAACTGATCCAACAGTTACGCCAAGTCCGAGAGGAAAGAGGAGATTCTCGCTCAGAGTAATGGAAATTGGGGAGTATTTCAGCTTTCTCCCCCAACTACTACATCCCGAATCCTGAGACTGGGACCACCACAACCAACGGGTAAGCCGTTCTGTCCACCTTTACAGCAACCGCCAGACTCATCCCAATAAAAATCATCGCCAATGGCTTCAATATCGGCTAGGGTTTGGAAGACATTTCCCGCTAGGGTGACATCCCTTATAGGTTCGGCTATTTCACCGTTTCTAATCATCCAGGCTTCCCCAGCACTAAAGGTAAACATTTCGCCGTTAGTCATGCCACCTAGCCAGTTCCGGGCGTATACTCCTGATTTTATCCCAGAGAATAAGTCGGCAACTGGTGTTTTACCGGGTTGAATCCAGGTATTTGTCATTCTGACAATGGGGTTAAATTGATAGTTCAGACAACGAGCATTACCAGTGGGTGCTTCGTCTAATTTCCCTGCGGTTTCACGGGAATGTAAACGTCCGACTAAAATACCATCTTGAATTAGTTGCGTAGTAGTACTGGGTGTTCCTTCATCGTCATATAAATAGCTACCTCTGTGACCTTCTGGGGCTGCACCATCAAAAATTTGTAGTTCTTCTGTGCCGAACCGCCTCCCAATGCTCATGACTTCTAATAGGTCTGGGTTTTCGTAAGCCATGTCAGCTTCGGAAATGTGTCCAAAGGCTTCGTGAACAAATAAACCTGTGAGGATGGGGTCAATGACTACTGTGTAGGTATTACCTTTGACTGGTGGTAAAGTTAAGGCGGTAATAGCTCTTTTGGCGGCACTTGTGACTTGTTCGTCCAAAACCGTTAAATCTTCGTAGGCTTTGCGAGAACCTGTAGTTTCTCTCCCTGTTTGGACGGTTTCACCGTTTCTGGCGGTGGCGGCGAAGCCCATTTCCATATCTACCCAAGATTGTTCGATGAAGGTTCCTTCGGAGGTAGCAATAATTACTTTTTGGGCGCTGTCACTGTAGCGGACTGAGGTGGTGGTAATGCGATGGTCAGTGCTTTTTAATAGGTCAGTATAGCGATCGCACAGTTCTTTTTTTTGCCTCACTGGAATGTTGCGCGGGTCAGTGCCGATGAGGGGTAGTCTGCATATTGCTTGTACTGGGTCTATGGGGGCGAGGAT
Organism: Nodularia harveyana UHCC-0300; assembly: GCF_034931085.1. Taxonomy (NCBI): domain Bacteria; kingdom Bacillati; phylum Cyanobacteriota; class Cyanophyceae; order Nostocales; family Nodulariaceae; genus Nodularia; species Nodularia harveyana. The sequence goes on from NZ_JAYGHG010000007.1 coordinate 115,843, forward strand.
GGTTTTTTCATCACCTACCATTCTGGCTGCGGCGATCGCCTCTTCAATGCGTTCTCTAATGGTCGCTAGTTGGTTAAAGCTGCTGAATCCCCACCCACCTTGATAACAAGCGCGAATGTGTCCACCAATGGAAATGCCTTCACTCAGTGTTTCTACTTGGTTTCCACGTAGTGAAATATCTGTTCCTTCTGATTCTTCGAGGCGGATGACTAGGTAATCTACACGGGATGAGTAGCGGGTGATGAGGTCGGAAAGGATGTTTTGGCTGTCAGCGAGGGTGGTTAGCATTTTAAGATTTAAACGCAAAGGGGCGCGGAGAGGGAGAGTTAATCAAAAACGTGTTTTTGGGCGACTTTCCAATAGCGGGAGAATCTTTTCAGGTCTATGTGTCCGTCGTATTCTAAGAATGGGTCGGTTTCCCACAGTTCTAGGGGTAAGGTTTTTTCGATTTGGTCGCTAATATGATTAAATCTGGGACTGGGACTGGTGGTTGTTACTATTAAATCAGCATGGTTTTCTTGGGCAAATTTTAAGATTTCTGGGGCTACTTTACCACGACGAATAGTTATGGGTAATTCTAATAAGCATTCATAAATAAATGTGATCCGTTTGAGGCTGAGTTGCGATTCTGCAATTAATTCCTCATCCCATACCCAGATAGCTGGGGCTGCGGGGTATTCTTGTAAGGCGGGGTTTTCCGGACTGAGGGAGTCTCCATGTACCCAAACTATTGGTTTATTCATTGTTTACCTTTTTTGCCTCTTTGCCAACTTTGACTATTAGGTTTTTTGGTAAATTCACCTTGGGGAAATAGTCGTTGTTCTAATTTTTCATAGCTATCTTCAAAGTCACAATGGCCATACAGGGGACATTGGCGACAATAAACACTTTTGGTATAGCGTTCTAAGTTTTCACGATTGAAAAAATAAGGTTTATGGCTAAAAGTGCTGGCGACCCACTGCCATGACATATTATTACTTGCAGGGTCGCCATCTAGTAGGTGTTCTAAAAACCATTTAGCTCCAGCTTGCCAACGAATCCGCCGCCAATGGACAATGTAAGCGGCTAACCACATCCGGATATGGTTGTGTAAATAGCCAGTTTGACGCAATTCCTGGCTAAAGCTATCAATACAAACCATTCCTGTAGTCCCTGCGGTGATATTTGCTGGTAGTTTATCAGCGTAATCTGTTGGGGTGTACCCAGTTTTATACTCTTCTTGATCTTCCCAGATGCGATCGCCTAACTTAAGATATAATCTCTGCCAATAGTCACGCCATCCCAATTCATTAATCAATTTACTAGCATCATTCGGGTCTTGTACTTTTTCCAGCACATCATCCCGAACTTCCCGCAAGCTTAAAACCCCATGACGAATATAGGGGGAAAGTCTGGTTACAGCCCCAGTTAAAGAGTTACGTGTTTTCTCGTAAGCGACTGGATCAACTTCTTTGAGTAATTTCTCAGCCGCTTTACGTCCTCCCACAGTTTCACTAATATGATCATCCCGTTCTAGCGCATCAGGGAATTGTTCCCGCAGGTAGGCTATTAACTCATCGCGGTTAGTAAAATCACGTCGCATATTTTTAATTCGTAATTCGTAATTCGTAATTCGTAATTTGGTAACCTAAACTTTTTCAGGATGGATATAGTGTACACAATAAAACTTAGAAATTAACTGGAATTTCAGCCAAGAATAAGCAGCCTGTAACTAGCAAAATATATAAATAGTGTGACATGAGATAAAGAAAAAAATTGCTGAATTTGAATATATTTAACTCTCCTCTCTGCGCCTCTGCGTGATAAAAAATTCATGGTAGCCTAATCCAGGTAAAATCTTGATGCCCTTCTCATATCACGCTCATCATGACTAACATCCCCGAAACTGGACAAACTGCGCCTAACCTACCCATACCAGACCAAAATAATCAGCCCATTAGCACCAGTGATTTTAGCGGACAGTGGGTTGTACTCTACTTTTACCCCAAAGATAATACCCCAGGCTGTACCACCGAAGCCAAAGACTTTACAGACTTGACTCCAGACTTCAGCAACCTGGGAGCAAAAATATTAGGTGTCAGTCCAGACACACAAAAAGCCCATTGTAAATTTATTGATAAACATAGCTTATCCATCACCCTCTTAAGTGACCCAGAACATCATCTTATAGAAGCCTATGGCGCGTGGCGCTTAAAAAAATTCATGGGGAAAGAATATATGGGTGTCGCCCGGTCAACATTTCTCATCTCACCTGATGGGATAATTGCCTACACCTGGCCGAATGTCAAAACCAAAGGTCACGCACAAGCAGTATTAACTAAATTACAGGAATTAGCAGCCACTTCAAATCCTCAGTGAGCCTAATAGCGCTATCATCGAGGTAGGTATAAGACTTTTCGCCAGTTGCAACAAACATGGTTCAAGTTATTCCAGCGCAGAATATCACCCTCGCTTACTTAAAAGAAAATTTTGCTGTAGAGAAATCGGAAGACCAGCAATTTTTTACAGAGTGGTTTGACTCTTTACCTGAAATTTCTGAATTAGAAAAGCAATACTTAGATAGAGTTAAAAGTAACTATCTCAGCTTATTTGAAACTACTCCTCTGCTAGAAGAAGCAGTAAAAATGGTAGTCCTGTCTCCCTTACTAGATTTAGCTGGGTTTTATCGTTATCCCTTTTACATCGCCACAGAAGAATCTATCAAGATTAGCGAAACTATTATTAATCAAGAAGGGTCAGAATCGCCTCAGGAAATTATTAAGGGTAAAATCGATGTATTAGTTATACAAAATAAATTATGGATATTGATTATAGAATCTAAACGTTCTAGTTTTTCCTTAGCGAAAGCAATACCTCAAGCACTTACTTACATGATAGCTGCGCCTACTTCTGATTATCCTGTCTATTCGTTAATCATGAATGGGGAAGATTTCCAATTTATCAAATTAATTAAACAAAATAAAGCCGTAATATATGCTTTGTCTGATAGATTCAGTTTATATAGACGTGAAAATGAATTATATAAAATTGTCCAAATTTTAATGAAACTAGGTCAAAGCTTTAGGTAATGGTTTGTTCTAATTAACCAAATTATATATTCTCAGAAAAATATGGTTCAATTTATCCAAGCGCAAAATGTTGGACTCGCCTATTTAGAAGACAGATTTGGTCTGCAACAGGCTAAAGATGAGAACTTTTTTCCAGAATGGTTGGAGAATTTACCGGAAACTAGAGATTTAGAAAAACAAGAGTTAGACAAAATAAAATCTCATTTTCTGCGGTTAGTAAAATATCCTCCTTTATCCGAAGAAACCGTAAAATTAGTCGTTTTATCACCTTTGCTAAATCTGGCTGGGTTTTATGACGAACCCTTTTTTATTAGAAGTGAACAATCAATTGAAATTTCGGCGGAAGATAACGGAGAAATTATTCGAGGTAGAATTGATGTTCTAGTAATTCAAGCACAATTCTGGTTATTGGTAATTGAATCTAAACGCTCTAGTTTTTCTCTTCTAGAAGCTATACCCCAAGCACTGACTTATATGTTAGCTAATCCTCATCCAGAAAAAGCTGTGTTTGGATGTGTGACTAATGGTAGTGAGTTTATTTTTCTGAAGTTTATTCAAGAAAATATTCCCCACTATGCTTTGTCTGACCAATTTACATTATTAAAAAGAGAAAATGAATTATATAAAGTCCTCAGTATTTTAAAAAACCTCAGCCAAATTTTAAGTTAATTTATGTCTATTCGTCCTATATATCTCGATTCTCACTCGACTACACCTGTAGATGAACGGGTATTAGCCGCAATGATTCCCTATTTTACAGAACACTTTGGTAATCCATCTAGTATTGGTCATGTTTACGGTTGGGAAGCAGAAGCGGCTGTAAAAAAATCAAGGGAAATATTAGCCGCAGCTATTAATGCGATACCAGAAGAAATTGTATTTACAAGTGGTGCAACAGAGGCGAATAATTTAGCTATTAAAGGTGTAGCTGAAGCTTATTTTTCCAAAGGTCAGCATATTATTACTGTGGCTACAGAACATAGTGCAGTGCTTGACCCTTGTACTTATTTAAAATCTCTGGGTTTTGAGATTACTGTTCTCCCAGTTCAACCAGATGGGTTAATTGATTTAACTGAGTTAAAAAAAGCCTTGCGACCGGAAACAATTTTGGTTTCAGTCATGGCTGCAAATAATGAAATTGGGGTATTACAACCGTTGGCAGAAATTGGGGAAATGTGCCGGGAAAATCAGATAATTTTCCATACAGATGCAGCCCAAGCTATTGGTAAAATTTTCCTGGATGTAGAGGCGATGAAAGTTGATTTGATGTCGCTGACTGCACATAAAGTATATGGACCAAAGGGTATTGGGGCTTTATACGTCCGTCGGCGTAATCCGAGAGTGCAAATTGCACCCCAACAGCATGGCGGTGGACATGAACGAGGAAGGCGTTCTGGGACTTTGTACACACCCCAAATTGTCGGTTTTGGCAAAGCTGTCGAAATTGCTTTAGCCGCCCAAGAGACGGAAAATAAACGCCTCATGGCACTGAGACAAAGGTTATGGGAACAGCTTTCCCAATTGTCAGGGGTTCACCTGAATGGACATCTCACCCAGCGACTGGCGGGAAATTTAAATATTAGTGTTGAGGATGTAGATGGGGCGGCGTTATTGTTAGGTTTGCAGCCAGTGATGGCGGTTTCTTCTGGTTCTGCTTGTTCTTCTACAAGTACAGCGCCTTCTCATGTGCTGACAGCTTTGGGACATTCGGAAAAGTTAGCTTATGCTGCGGTCAGGTTTGGTATTGGACGATTTAATACGGCTGAGGAAATAGACACGGTAGCACAGCAGGTAATTTCTACTGTTGAAAGTTTACAGTCTATGACGACGAGAGCGAGAATATAAAGGCGGGCAAGACTTGTACTGAGTCTGCCATAGTATGCCCGCACCACAAGAGTGTAGAATAATGTTTTCCAGTTCCCAATTAACAATTGTCAAAGATTCCGACTAAATCGGCGTGATAACTGTTAACTGTTAACTGTTCACTGATTTAATAGGGGTCTGAAGACAACCGTCCGCGTTTGACGCTGCGGAGATAATAACCTCTGCTGGGTAAATTTCTGAGGTTGAAGGTATCGCCACGGGGAACGCGCCAAATTTTGTAATCACAAAATGTTAAGGGTGTTCCGGGTTTGCATTCTTCTGGTGGATGGTCTCCTAAGACAAAATAGGCTGCACCTCTACCCATGACTTTAGCCATACCGAATTTATCGACCACAACTGATGTTTCTTCGTTAATGGCTATCCCTAAAACACTTTTGGATACGCCATCCTGAATTTGACGGGCGATAAAAGCCATGATTCTACCCATTCTTTTCCGGCGGTCAAAATGGGTATCGATGATGGTTCCCCTCAAGTGACTCCAGGGAAAAAAGTTATAGGTGAAGGTAATATCTAAGTAAGGATCTTCGAGGGCTTCTCTGGTTTCAATACCTTCTTCGGAAGAAGCACAAGCATCGTAGACGTAATCACTTTGAATCATTGCACCGGCACTAGTGCCGCCAATACCACCGCCTTTGGCGTAAACTGATTTAATCACCGTTTCCAATTTGGTGTTTTTCCAATTGCGGATGTATTGACATTGGTCGCCACCAGCAAAGAAGATTACGCCAGCATTTTTAACTTTATCGAGAATGTCTGGTCTGTTGGCATCTTGGCGATTGCTAATGACTAGGGTCTCTACATAGTTAACTCCCTGCATATTGTAAATGACGCGATTGTAATCATCACCGCCGTAAGTGCGGAGGACTATAACATTAACTTTGTGGGAATAGCTAGCTGATTCTCTGACTTGATTAATCATCCATTGAATGGCTTCTTCAACATCTGGTCCACCACCGCCTAAAAGATGCACAGGGCCTGCTAAGGGGGGACGTAAATCTATTTTCTCTTGGTACTGGGGTGTGAGGAATGCTCTGAGACGGGATATGATTTCGGCTCCCATCTTTATCCATGAGGTTCCTAGAGTCTTTAACCACTTTGCTATGTTTGGGAATACCTTGGTCATATTAAGTTGCTGGTGCAAACCACAATTACTGCTAACTCTCGCACCAAAAAGGGGAAAATTTCCAGCGTACAGGGATTGTACTGTTTTTTAACGTCTAAGAATCTGGAGTAATCTTTAATTCTCTAGACTATGTGACTAAAAGCTTTGGATTTCTTGTAATATTTAATGCCAGATAGTTTGCGATCGCTCTTGCAGAACTCGCTGATACACTGCCTCTGTTTTTTTTGCTAATTTTGTCCAGTTGAAGCGTTGGGCTAAATCTCTGTAAGCGTTATCAATCAACCATTGGCGATAACCAGGATTTTGCAAAACCTCTAAAATTCCCCAGGCGAGGGAATCGGGGTTGTTGGCCTGGGTAACTATGCCTGTTTTGGTGTGCTGCACTACTTCGGGAAATCCCCCGGTATTGGATACGACTACAGGAACACGAGAGGCAAAACTTTCTAAAGCTACAATACCAAAGGGTTCGTAAAGACTGGGAAATACGGCACAGTCGGCGATGGTTTGAAATTTATCCAAGTAAGAATCCGAGAGGAATCCGGTAAAATAACACTTGTGGAAAATTCCTAAATCTCTGGCTTGATGTTGAAAAGAGTCTGTATTTCCCCCACCAATAATCACAAATTTGACATTCCCTCCCATTGACTTTAGGACTTGAGGGGCGGCGTTAATTAATACAGAGATACCTTTTTCATAAGTCATGCGACCAACATAATAAACAATTTTTTCATGGTCGGCGGCAAATTGGCGGCGAAAAGCTTGAGCATGAAAGCTGTCGTCGTGTTGTTTCTTTTCTGGTCGAATCCCGTTATAAATAATATCAATTTTGTCTTCGGGATTATGTAAGGCTTGTTGGATCTCTCGCCGCATATAGTCTGTACAGACGATAATTCGCCAGGCGTTATCAGCTAGTAAATGTTCTTTGTGATTTATATAACTTTGAATAGGAGTATGAATACCATTATGTCTACCGTATTCGGTGGCGTGGATGGTGGCAATTAGGGGGATTTTAAAGTTATGCTTTAGAGCGATCGCAGCATCTCCAACTAACCAATCATGACCATGAATTAAATCAAATCCTCCTTCCTCCAGAATTAACTTACCACCGTAATCTCCCATACTCTGGTTAAGATTTCCTACCCAGTGGAAAAAGTCATGACTATTTGCAACTGCTACGCGATGAACATGAATTCCCTCAACTATTTCAGACATCGCCGCTTCACCAAACTCCGAAGTAAGTAGGTGGATTTTATGTCCTAGCTTCACTAGTTCCGGATATAATTCCGCCACATGACGGGAAATTCCCCCCACTATCCTCGGCGGAAACTCCCAACTCAGCACCAGTATTTTCATTAAACTCTCCTATACGGTATAAATCTCTAAACAACTACATTTATCTAAAAATACAAAGATGCTAATTCTAGTGAGTATATTTACTACAATTTTTGGACAGAGCTGATAAATCAAAATAACACAACCAGAGAAAGAGGAGAAAAGACTTTCTGTTTTTTATTGCTGGGAATTGGGGACTAGGGATGTTGCGGTGGGTGACGACGGAAACAAAGGTTGCTCGTCAAAAAAAAACAACGATAAAAAAATATTTCCCTCTCCTGAATCAGGAAAGGGACAGGTTTTGGATATTCAGGTGTGAAGGTGGTTAGCTTTGGTCTAAACGCAACACAGCCATAAAAGCTTCCTGGGGTACATCCACAGTTCCCACAGATTTCATCCGCTTTTTACCTTTGGCTTGTTTCTGCAAGAGTTTCTTTTTCCGGCTGATGTCGCCACCGTAGCACTTAGCGAGTACGTCTTTTCGCAAGGCGGGGATGTGTTCACTGGCGATGACTTTACTACCAATTGATGCCTGAATTGGCACTTTAAATTGATGTCGGGGTATGAGTTCTTTGAGTTTTTCTGCCATTGACCGCCCCATACCATAAGCTTTATCTCGGTGAACAATCATGGCTAAGGAATCAACGGGATCACCGTTAATCATGATATCCAGTTTCACCAAGGGATTTTCGCGGTAGCCGATGAGATGATATTCCATACTGGCATAACCGCGCGATCTCGACTTCATCTGGTCAAAAAAGTCGGTAACTACTTCCGCCAAAGGTAACTCATAAGTGAGTGTGGTGCGTCCTTGGGCGAGATATTTCATATCCTTGAAAATGCCGCGCCGATTTTGTGACAGTTCCATCAAACTGCCCACGTAGGTTTCCGGCGTAATCATTTCTACCTTAACGTAGGGTTCCTCAATTTTTTCGCGGTCGTTGGGAGCGGGTAAGCGACTGGGATTATCTATATACAGTTCTTCCCCTTTCAGGGTAATTACACGGTAAACAACCGAAGGGGCTGTAATAATTAAGTCCAGATTGTATTCTCGCTCTAAACGTTCCTGAACAATTTCCATGTGCAGTAACCCCAAGAACCCACAACGGAAACCAAAGCCCATAGCGCTAGAGGTTTCTGGTTCGTATTGCAGGGCTGCGTCGTTGAGTCCCAGTTTTTCTAAAGCTTCGCGCAGGTCTTCAAATTGGTCAGCATCAATGGGGAACATCCCACAAAATACCATTGGCTTGGCTTCTGTGTAACCAGGTAAAGGGGTTGTGGCTTTAGCTTTAGATAAAGTAATGGTGTCTCCTACCCGCGCATCAGCTACAGCTTTAATGGCGGCGGCAAAATAGCCTACTTCTCCGGCGTGGAGTTCTTCTACTTGCTTTTCGGTGGGAGAAAGTACGCCTAATTCGTCTATGACGTATTCTTTCTCGGATGCCATCAAATAAACGCGATCGCCTTTTTTGATTTTGCCATCCATCACCCGGAAATAAACAATTACACCCCGGTAGATATCGTAATAGCTATCAAAAATTAATGCCCGTAAAGGTGCATCCAGAGTGTCTTTGGGGGGTGGGATGCGTTCTACCACAGCCTCTAAAATTTCACTAATGCCAATTCCCTCTTTGGCAGAGGCCAGAATAGCACCACTACAATCTAAACCAATAATTTCTTCTATTTCGGCAATTACCCGCTCTGGTTCTGCGCCAGGCAAATCAATCTTGTTTAAAACCGGGATAATTTCCAGGTCATGTTCCAAAGCCAAATAGAGATTGGCTAAAGTTTGCGCCTCTACACCTTGAGAAGCATCTACTACTAACAGCGCCCCTTCACAAGCCACAAGACTGCGGGAAACTTCATAGGAAAAATCCACGTGGCCAGGGGTATCAATCAAATTCAGAACATATTCCTGACCATCTTTGGCCTTGTAATTCATCCGGGCAGCTTGCAGCTTAATGGTAATGCCGCGCTCCCGTTCAAGATCCATGTTGTCGAGGAACTGCTCCTTCATTTTGCGCTCATCCACAGTGCCAGTAGCTTGTAGCAAGCGATCTGCGAGGGTAGATTTCCCGTGGTCAATGTGAGCAATAATACAAAAATTGCGAATGCGATCTGCGGGAACGTCAGTCATATACTATTTTTGCTGAAGTGTCAGGTAAAGTTAAACAAGGAATTTACTTCATATATTTTAATGCTTTATTAGCCCAGACGCTGTTTTGGGAGCATGAAACAATTTGGAATTTCAGATTTACCATCTTCCCACCATATCTAGCCCAGGGATTATTAAAGATTGAGTTTAAAAAATATATGTAAAGTCTATATGTAATGTCTATTTTACATGATGGGATTGACCAATCAGGAGCGTACAATAAATATATATAGGTAAATAATGTAGAGACCGTGGGCAGTTACACAGCGTAACTGCCTATAACTACTGGTTTACTGACACAAATTCTAGAGCCATTGTTGAGCGACTTTGATCAAATTTACCTTTGAAAATTAAATCTTGTGAGTTGAATAGGATTTTGGCGAAAAAATCTCACTATGTAGTCAATTAGCGCTTCATAGTAGTGACTTAACTCACGCTCATGGTAGATAATCACCGCAGGACAAAGCTTTAGACCTAACAATCTCTGACTATATAAACCTATGAATATGAAAGAGAAAGCTACCGGAGCGGAGCAACAACGAACCGATAAGGTAGAAATCGCTGTCCGCCTGGACTCGGAGTTAGTAGAAAAAATTCAGCACCTCACCAATGATCCGAGTAAAGTAATTGAGGTGGCAATTCGTCAATGGTTACGCGGTGAAATTCCCAGAGATGATGAACTAACAAGAACTCCTCGGCGCATACCTGTGCCGCCACGGGGTGAGTGGAATGATTGACATCAATAAACAAACAGTAAATACAAAATAAAAATCATGTAAAGTTGCTCAATCTAGATTCAATAAAAGCCAAAATACCGAATGTAAGGATGCAAAAGCTGTAATAAATTACGCCAAATTTTTTTGAGCAGCTGGAGCTAAACCGTTTTGAGTTGCCATTTGTCTATCCAACTCGATTAATGACTATTATTGCTAACTCCCAATTGGCTGACTTCTTTCCCCAGAATCTGGAATATTCGACTAGTAAAACCGATAAATCTTTGCCCAATGTCGGTTCTGAGTTGGTATATACCCAAGATGGGTCAGGACGCTATCTGACATTTTATTGGCAGCAGAGCGAACTCTGGGGATTAAATCCGAAGCAAATAGTTAATCAATGCCAGGAGGACAAAGTTTTTGTTCCTCTAGACAATGGTGCTTACTTGGAACGACTGCACCGGATTTTAACTAGTTTGGTGCCGGAGAGGTTGCAATGCTGGTTTAGCTACCGCCAAGAATTGTTGGAGTTGGAGTTAGTGATTTCCCCAATGATGCCACCATTGGGAACTACTGCGAGTACAGTTTTGGTCATGGGACGGTTGTTACAAATGACTCGCAACAAACCAGAAATTAAGGCGATCGCACCGGAACTTACACAGGTAGAATTGGCTTTACGTTTACTGCGGAAAACTGGGGGTAGCCCACCATACCAGAAACTGGTAAATAAAATTACCAGAAATATTCGCCGGACATTGGATTTAGATGTCATTTGGCAACAAACAGTTGACAGTTTGGGAAAAGCCCTGCGGCTAGAGCGTTGCATTATCTGTCCTTACTACCCTTCTAGTTCTAAAATCCGGGTAATTGCAGAGTATCATCAGCCAGACCGTGCTTCCATGCTGGGCTTAGAAATAAATGTAACTTCTGAGCCAGCCTTTGCCCAGGCCTTGGCAACATTAGAACCCGTCGTCATGGAGGTATCGGGGTATAATCTGTTTCCCCAACAGAAGATCTTAGTAGTCGCAACTTGCTATCAAGACCAGGCTAACGGATTAATTGCCATTAGTCTGCGAGATGAATTTTATCCATTGACGGATGGGGAACTAGAACTAGCAAAAGAGTTTGCCGATCAGTTGGGAACGGCGATCGCTCATGCTACCTTATACAAAGAACTAGAAGCAGCCCGTCAAAAAGCAGAAGCAGCATCCCGCCTCAAAAGCGAATTTTTAGCTAATGTCTCCCATGAAATTCGGACTCCCCTGAACGGAATGATCGGATTTTTAAAGCTGATTTTAGAAGGAATGGCAGATGACCCGGAAGAACAACATCAGTTCATCTCAGAAGCCCATCATCTATCCATAAATCTGCTACATATTATTAACGATATTTTAGATATAGCCAAAATCGAAGCTGGGAAAATGGAGCTAGTTTGCTCCCCAGTCAAGCTAAACGAGCTATTTGATGATGTGGAAAATTTTCTGCGTCCCCAAGCAGAGTCCAGAAACTTGAGTTTTCGGATACAGATACAGCCCACATCAGATGAAATTATTGTTCAAGGTAATTACCAAAGGCTGTTACAAGTTATACTGAATTTAGCGAACAATGCCATTAAATTTACCCAAGAAGGTGGCATTACTGTCAGCGCTGATTTAATGTTGAAGCCGACCCAATTCCAAGGAGAAGAATTTCCAGGAATGGTCAGGGTAAGAGTTGCAGATACAGGCATTGGTGTTTCTCTAGACAAACAAGATAAACTTTTTCAATTATTCTCTCAAGTTGATGGTTCCCGGACTCGTCAGTATGGCGGTACTGGTTTGGGACTGGCTATATCCCAAAAGCTGATAGAGGCCATGGGTGGCGAAGTCCATTTTTACAGTCTGGGCGAAGGACTCGGTTCCACTGTCACCTTCACAGTACCTCTGTATCAACAACCTGTATTACGTTCTTGTCATTGAGTAATACCTTAGCCAAATTGAAAAAAGCCTTAATTCGTAGGTTGGGTTGAAGCATGAAACCCAACAAATGCGTTGGGTTGCGCTGTCTCGCTTAACCAGTCGCGCAGGGTATACTCCCAGGGCTTGAGGCCGGAAAGTAGACAAATAAAACAGGAAGGAAATTCAGGACGGTTTGATCGAGAAATGGTATAAGATACCAGCAGTTGTTGACATATCAGCGTTGGAAATCTTGTCAACACAAAATCTAGGGGCGATTGTATCTAAAATTAAGTTATTAAACTAGGAATATCAACATTTTCCTAATACAAGAGGTCTGAAACAATGGAACTGACAATTGAAAACGTGGAAACAGTCTTGGATGAAATGCGCCCTTACTTGATATCTGATGGCGGTAACGTGGAACTCGTAGAATTGGATGGCCCAATTGTGAAGCTGCGGTTACAAGGTGCTTGTGGTTCTTGTCCTAGTTCTGCTATGACTTTGAGAATGGGTATTGAACGTCGTCTGAAGGAAATTATTCCCGAAATCGCGGAAATTGAGCAAATAATGTAATTACCGGGGTGGTGGTATCATATCAATTCCTGTTAACAGAATATTGAACCCCACCCCCAACCCCTTCGCCTACGGTGGGAAACCCGACTACAGCGCTGGTTCACCGCAAGCGGAGACGAGAAATAAAGGTGCGATTTTGCGGGTTTCCGGGGTTAGCTATAGTCTTTACCCCACACCCAATTCCTCATTTTCTACCATTTTATATGTCTCATCCATTACACATTGCTTTTATTTGGCATCAACACCAGCCTCTGTATAAATCTCCTAACAGCAGTGCAGTCCCTTCTACCAGTCAGGATTACCGCTTACCTTGGGTGAGATTGCATGGCACGAAAGATTATTTAGATTTAATATTAATTTTAGAGAAGTATCCGAAGTTACACCAGACGGTAAATTTAGTCCCGTCCCTAATATTACAGCTAGAAGATTATATTGCAGGGACTGCTTTTGATCCTTATTTAATTGCGAGTTTGACTCCTGATGCTCAAATAACTCAGGAACAAAGAGAATTTATTATCCAACACTTTTTTGATGCTAATCACCATACTCTAATTGACCCCCATCCCCGCTATAGGGAGTTATATGACCAAAGACAGGAAAAGGGGCAGGATTGGTGTTTGGCTAATTGGCAATTGCCAGATTACAGTGATTTGTTGGCATGGCATAATCTGGCCTGGATTGATCCTTTGTTTTGGGATGATCCGGAAATTGCAGCTTGGTTTAAGCAGGGTCGGAATTTTACTTTAAGCGATCGCCAGCGCATATATTCCAAACAGCGCGAAATTCTCAGCCGCATTATCCCCCAACACCGGAAAATGCAAGGTACTGGGCAGCTAGAAGTTACCACCACGCCCTACACTCACCCGATTTTGCCCTTATTAGCTGATACCAACTCTGGGCAGATAGCAGTACCTGGAATGACACTACCTCAACATCGGTTTCAGTGGGTAGAAGACATTCCCCGCCACTTGCGTAAGGCTTGGGAACTATACACAGAGCGTTTTGGGCAGGAGCCACGGGGTTTATGGCCTTCCGAGCAATCAGTCAGCCCAGAAATTCTTCCGTATATTATTAAACAAGGATTCAAGTGGATTTGCTCAGATGAAGCGGTTTTGGGTTGGTCGCTGAAACACTTTTTCTACCGAGATGGAGCCGGAAACATCCAGCAACCAGAATTATTATATAGACCCTATCGCCTGGAAACTCCCGCCGGTGATGTCTCCATTGTCTTTCGTGACCATAGATTGTCAGATTTAATTGGTTTTACCTACAGTTCCATGTCCCCCAAACAAGCCGCAGCAGACTTGGTGGGACACTTACAGGCGATCGCCAAAATGCAAAAAGAAAGCCATAGCGAACAACCTTGGCTAGTCACCATTGCCTTAGACGGCGAAAACTGTTGGGAATTTTATCCCCAAGACGGCAAACCCTTCTTAGAAGCACTATATCAAAGCTTAAGCGACGAACCCCATCTCAAACTAGTCACCGTCTCCGAATTTCTAGAACAATTTCCCCCCACAGCCACAATTCCCGCAGAACAGCTACATAGCGGTTCCTGGGTAGATGGTAGTTTCACCACCTGGATCGGCGACCCGGTAAAAAATCGCGCCTGGGACTACCTAGCCCACGCCAGAGCCACCCTCGCCCAACATCCCGAAGCCACCGAAGAAACCAACCCAGCAGCCTGGGAAGCCCTATACGCCGCCGAAGGTTCCGATTGGTTCTGGTGGTTTGGAGAAGGACATTCTTCTAATCAGGATGCCATTTTCGACCAATTATTTCGGCAACACCTGTTAGGAATTTACCAAGCCTTAAATGAACCAGCCCCATCTTATCTCCGCCAACCCCTAGAAAATCATCAAGCCCAAGGCGACCATAAACCACAAGGATTTATCCATCCCATCATTGATGGTAAAGGTGATGAACAGGACTGGGACAAAGCCGGACGCATAGAAATTGGCGGGGCGCGGGGAACTATGCACAATAGCAGCGTCATTCAGCGCCTGTGGTACGGCGTAGATCACCTAAATTTCTATGTGCGCCTAGACTTGAAAAATGGTGTAATTCCCGGACGAGATTTACCTGAAGAGTTGAACTTATTGTGGTTCTACCCTAATAAGACAATGCACAATAGCCCCATCCCCATCGCAGATGTTCCAGATATCGCCCCACTTAATTACCACTACCACCACCATCTCGCAATTAACTTACTCACCCAATCAACCCAGTTTCAGGAAGCTGGAGAACATTATGAATGGTGTCCCCGTTATACCCGCGCCCAAGTTGCTTTAAATGATTGCTTAGAAATTGCCGTCCCCTGGGCTGATTTGCAAATTTCGCCAGATTATCCCGTGCGCCTAGTATTAGTCCTAGCAGACGAAGGACGTTACCGCGACTATTTGCCAGAAAATGGTTTAATTCCCATTGAAGTACCTTAAATTTCTTCACCCCAATTGGTCGCGGACTTCCCGACCTGTACCAGGAAAGTCTGTAAAGTAGCCATCAATACCTAAATTAATAAACTGTATGTATTCCAGGGCGGGATTACCTTGGTACTCAGCAGCTAGGAAACGTTCTTCATTGCGGAAGGTATAAGGATGTACAAGTAAACCTGCGGTATGGGCATCTTCTACCAGGGTGGTGGGTACGGAGAGAGTTGAGACAATCATCCGTTTCCAGGGACCAATACCAGAGGCGTAGGTGGCAATTTCTACTAAACCTGCTGGTGTTCGCAGGTCAGCGTAGGTGCGGGGTTCACCACTGACGACAAAATCGTAAGGTTGAGTTTCTATGAGTGAACCATCAAGATTGATCCCATTTGCACCGAGTAACTGAATTAAAGGTATATCGGTTTGTTGACTGAGTTGTTTCAGGTTGCTGACTTCAAAGGATTGAATATAAATTCGATTGGGGTCAGTAAAATTATTTCTGGCTAGGGTTTCTAGCAGGGGTGCTTCTAGGGACAAACCCAAAGTATCGTGAAAAGTTGGGTGTTTGGTTTCGGGATAAATGCCAATTTTTTTGCCTGTATGAGTTTCTACCTGCTGCACTAACTGGATGATTTCTACTAAGGTAGGAATTTCATAGAGACCGTTAAACTGTTGGGGGCGGAAGTTTTGGGGCATAATTGCCCGCAGGGTCTTGATTTCTGCCAGGGTGAAGTCTGAGGCAAAAAAGCCTGTGTGAGTAACTCCGTCGATGATTTTGGTGGTGTGGCGATCGCTAAATTCTGGACGATTTACAACATCGGTAGTATTAATCATATTAGCCTCGTGACGGGCAATCAATACCCCATCCTGGGTAGAAACTAAGTCAGGTTCAATAAAATCAGCACCGCGTTCTATAGCCAGTTGATAACCCGCCAAAGTATGTTCCGGTAATTCACCACTGGCTCCCCGATGTGCAATGACAATCGGTGATTGACCATTGAGAGTATTAAAGTTATTTTTCATAGAACTAATTAATCTATCAGCTTATCCTGACTGGCGGGTTTGTGGTTCTTGGGTCTCACTGACCATAGTATTTATCCGTTAATAGACATATTAAACCTAACCTTAAGTGGTAATTAATTATGTTGAATAATCTTTCCTCTGGGTGATGTTTATAGTCTCGATATTTTGCATAATTTGTACATAGGTTTTTTCAAGAATAGAAAATAAGTAGATAATTTCAATTTACTGCATCAAAGTCAATCTACTTTTTCTATAACGAAAATTAGTTTTAAGGAGTATCAAGTGCCAGAAGTTTATCAAGCAGAACGTACCATATCAGCTGTATTTAAAGCAGAAAAGCAAATTGACCAAGTGATTCGACGTTTACTCGATAGGGGTGTACCTAGAGATCATATTTCGATCCTGGGGAAAGACTTCCAGTCAGAAACGCGAATTTCTGGTTTTATTAGTAAGAAAGATGTGATTCTGGGAGGCTTAAGAACGGGAGCTATTTTTGGTTCTTTGTTTGGTTCGTTTCTGAGCTTGCTGACTGGTGTGGGTGTGCTATTCATTCCGTTTGTGGGTCCAATTGTCGCAGCCGGTCCTATTGGTGCGTTGTTGTTAGGTGCTGCGAGTGGTGCGATCGCCGGGAGTGCTGGCGCTGGATTAGTATCGGCTTTAACTGCTTGGGGAATGCCGGAAGATCAAGCTACAATTTATCAAACCCGCTTACAAGCTGGTGAGTTTGTCTTAATGGCAGAAGTACCGAGCGATCGCCAGGGAGAATTTCAATTATTACTGGAAAGTTGTCGAGGCGAAGAAATTCATACAACTGATAAAACATTGACCCATCCTTGTTCCGGTCCCTGTAAAAGTCCAGAGGATTTATCTGTGGAAGTTCGCTCTCACCTTTCTAAAGCAGCTCAACGGACATTTATGGATCGTTATAATGCCATCTTAAATCAGACAGATGATGAATTCAAAGCTGAACAAGCAGCTTGGAAAACTGTTCATCAGGAATTTGACGAAGATGAAAACGGGATTTGGTCAAAAGCTAAGGTGAATGTTTAGTTAGTTAATGAGGACTTACGCTGTTTATTCTGTGTTTGCTTTTGCCGTTAATTGTGCGTAAGTCCTGTTAGTATGAAGCCCAAAGCCTAAATTTATCTCTGGCGGTAGATAACAATAATATAAATATTGTATATTTTCTTCCCCAGAATACATCCAATGATAGATAAAGACACTAAATGTTTAGTGATAGTCTATTGAATAGTTGATAGTTATAAAGTGAATATGAGCATTGAAAAAAGAGTAGAAGCTACTGCGAAAAATATCGAAGGTAAGGTACAAGAAGCAGTTGCCGAAATCACAGGTAATCCAGAAGATAAAACTACCGGTCAAGCTAAACAGGTTGAAGCGGAAGTTATTCACACTAAAGAAAATATCAAAGACCAAGTGAAAGAAGTTATAGAATAACTTAAGGTCTTCCAAAGTTTAAGTTATTCTCTATATCTGAGATTATTTAACACTCCACTCCTCGATGAAAGTGGGGTGTTTTGTATTTACTATGTAAGTATTAAGGGACAAATTAAAGTTGTGATTTTAAGGATGATAATTTGTAAAAGTTTTCTGAGTACAATCTGATGTTTATATTTTTTTGACAAAGTGAAATTTGTGATACTTTTTTAGTTTCAATCTAGGATTTATGATGTTTGCCTAATCATTCACTAATTTGTCTATAATTTTGCTAGTTTTTCCAAATTCTACCTATTCGGATATAATACTAACAAAATCATGACATTTTTAACAAAAATCTGGGGATTATTATGATGAATCAAGCAGTCAAGATCGTGAAACTTAGTGGAATTATCAATACTACCAACTCAGAAGAACTACGACAACATCTTACTGATATTAAAGAAGCTGGTACGAAAACTATATTAGTTGATTGTGAAGATATTTCCTTTATGGATAGTTCAGCTTTGGGGGCTTTGGTCTTAGCTTTTAAAACTTTACGAGCAGCAGATATTAGGCTAGTTCTTTGTTCTATTAATGAGCAAGTGAGAATATTATTTGAATTAACAGGTATGGATAAAGTATTCGAGATATTTGCTGATCAAGAGCAGTTTCATCAGACTTTACTATCTAAAAAATAATTAATCGAAATTAATTTGTAGGATTGATAAGTCATCATCAAAAGCCTCTTTGGAGTTTAACGCAATCAAATAATTCAAGACCTGCTCTAATTGACGGTCAAGAGTATGTTGTATACTAACAAGTATTTGAATGAAAGCATCTAAGCTCCAAAGTGTGCCATCTGATTTTGTGATTTCGTAAGCACCATCACTAAAAATATAGAGATTACTAGATTTTTCAATATGACAATAGCCATCAACATATTTGGTATCTGGGAACATTCCCACTGGCATTCCTGGAGTTTTTAGTAATTCAATATTAGTATTTTTGGGAGATGTACCTGATATTAATATTGCAGGGGGATGACCCGCACTAGAATAAATTAACTGCCGATTAACTCGGTTATAAACTCCATACCAAATAGTAAAATATTTATCATTTTGATAGTTCATCTGGAAGGTTTGATTTAAGGCTTTAAGTACGGCACTGGGTTGATAGTAATTCAAACCTTTTAAGGCGCGAGAACGTAATAAATTGAGAACGGAAATTGAGGGAAGGGCGGCTTTGAGTCCATGTCCGGCTGTATCTAGGAGGTATATCGCTAGATAGTCGGAATCTAGCCAGTAGTAATCGAAACAATCGCCACCGAGTTGTCGGGAAGGAATGAAGCGAGAATTGATCCTCAAAGGTTCGGTACTGGGTAAAGGTAGGAGCGATCGCATATATTCTGCGGCTTCTGTCAATTCTGTTTCTAATAATAGTTTTTGGTTGTGTAAATCCTGACTTAATTGATGCAAGCGCAATCCGGCTCTCACTCTGGCTTTCAGTTCATTTTGTTCAATAGGTTTAGAGATAAAATCATCTGCACCAGCATCCAATCCTTTGACACGATCAGCAATGGAATCTAAAGAGGTCAGAAAAATAAAGAATGTAGTGGATAATTTGGGATCTGTTTTCATGCGTTTACAGACTTCTAGCCCATTTAATCCTGGCATAATCCAATCACAAATCACTAGTGCCGGTTGGTATGCGATCGCCTGAGCAATTCCTTCTTCTCCATTACTCGCAGTAACTACCTGATAGCCCTGCCTTTCTAACATTCTTTTCAGGAGTGTTTGGATAGAAATATCATCATCAATTACCAGAATTTGAAACATATAAAATGCTAATTCAAAAGTCAATAAAAAATTGAAATAATCAATCTAAAAGACCTTCATAATGTTTTAATCGATTAAAAATCTTATGAATTGCCTCTTGATATCAGAAAATAATTAATTCACGGAAATTATTTATTTAGAAAATCAGAAAATACTCTATGGAGATGACAACGGATTTATCCATAACAGAATGGCGCGTTTTAGCTGGTTTAAATCTCGGTAAATTTCTTGTCTAAACCATTGTCCTAAAGCGTCAAATGGGGTAAATGATCCTCCAGGTTGCCATTTGATATCTTGACCCAAGGGTGTAGTATGAGTACCTGCTAAGGTTTGTGTGGTCACCATGTCTGAAAAGCGAGCTTGTAATATTTTGGTTAAAGGTGCTGATTGATCAATAGTATCGTTACTAAATTTTATTAATAAATTGCGACGAATATTGTAGCTTTCATGTATGATTTGGTTGGTTTCTTGTGGTGAGGGTGTAAACTCAACCAGGAAAGTAGAATTTAACTGTTCGACTAAAGGAATAGCTTCCTTAGCGGCGTAGTTGTTGAAGGAAATTAAAATATTACCGGCACGTTCTACGGGTAGCAGACTACCGATGAGTAAGTGTAGTTTACAACCCATACTATGCCCTAGTCCATAAGTAGGCAGATACATCTGGCGTAATGTCCCAGCATCATGTAGTCTTTCTATGGTGCGTTCAAAGTTGAGTAATGCCCTTTTAGCGATCGCCACATGATCCAAGGTATTAACAAATGGCGTAGCGATAATCACATAACCTTTGTCAGCCAGTTGTTCCAGTAACCAGCGATAAGTCAGATGGGGTGCAGTAGCTACAAATGCACCTCCCAAAAAATGGATAATCCCGATAGGCTTGCGCGGTATCAGTACCCAGTTACCTCTAATTTCTTTCCAGTCCATACCTATAGGCGATCGCTAAATTCACACCTCTTTATGTTAGACCTTTGATCGCAGTCCTGGGTAGCTTCAGGCAAAAACCCATAACATTACTTTTAGCCTTGGGTTTGCAACCTTTTCATTTCTAGTTGCACATCCAAAGCAATTTGCAAAGCTTCATTGAGTAATCTACCATGCTCCGTAGCTTCTTCTGTCACTTGCATTGCCGTTAAAGTCGCTAAATTATTAGCAAATAACTCTGTATTCGTGAGAATAAAATGTTTATTTTCTCTTAAAATCCTTTCAGTTTTCAAAGCTCTGACTAAATCATTTCTTGTCAGCTTCAGAGCAGCAATAACTTTGCTTCTTTCTTTAATAACCACACCAGGATTACCAGCATCTTCTATTTGATCATTAATATCAATTGCTTTAATCATCGTATTATATCTATCAACATCGCTTAAAAGTATTTCTAAAGAATTTGTCATATTCTTATGCAGAATCTTTAGCTTTTTTCGCCATGATAAATACAAATAAATCTGTGTAATACCGCTACCCCAAGAACCTAAAATAATTAACAATAACCAACTAGGAATTATAATCCACTTAGCAAAGAGTCTAATAATTACATCAAAAACCAAATAACTAACAACCAAAATAGAACAACTAATAAAAACTACAGTTGCTCCCTCAGACCCCTTAAGTTTATGTATAACCCTTTGAAAAATTCTCCTTACAGGATGGCTAAGAATAATCAATTCATCTTTAACAGGTAAACTAGTCAACTTTCGTAACTCTTTCTGACTAATATCTAAGGAACGTAAATCATCACGCACAGCCTTCCTCATCCTCACCAGACTAATTATTTATTACAATATAGCAATCAAATTTATTCATGGCTCGTTTCCGAGTAATATTTATGATTTTTTTATATAAATGATTAGTAAAAATAATAATTTAAAGTAGAATTTGATACTTTTTTAGCAATAAAATTAGTTATGTATGACTTACGCAATAACTCTTGGGAACCCTCTTAACTTTGTGTCATTTGTGGTTTATTTTTTCATACTGTTACGTAATTCATGTTATTTTTTCAGATAAAATCTGATTAGTAAATGATTATACATAATTGCCAAAACACCCATCAAAGGATGTTTATTTTTTAGCATATCCACCTGTAATTTGAGACTCTAGCTAAATTATAGACTTATCGAACATCAACACAGAGATGAAAAAGTCCATCATAAAAATTAATACCCAAGTAGTGACAACTGCCGTTGTTGCTGACTCTCCCACCTCCTTTGCACCTCCTTTCGTCGTTAGTCCCCAACTACAGCCATTAATAGCAACAATAGCGCCAAAAATCAGTCCCTTGACTAAAATCATCGTTAAATCTGATGGGTGCAAAAAAGTTCTTACAGATTCTAAAAACGTTTCCGGATCAATATTATAAAAATGTGATGCAGCAAAAACCCCGCCAGTGATACCTATAATTAAAGCAAAAATCATCATAATTGGCATCATCAAAATGCAAGCAATTACTCTCGGAAGCACCAAGTAATCAATAGGATTTGTTTTCAGCATATAAAGAGCATCAATTTGTTCTGTGACTCGCATAGCACCGATTTCGGCGGCAAAAGCAGAACCTACTTGACCTGCAACAATACTCGCTGTCAAAATTGGTGCTAATTCTCGGCAAAAAGCTAACGCAAAAGCACCGCCTATTGCATCTACTGCACCAAATTTGAGTAATTCTCTGGCAGTTTGAATAGTAAAAATCATACCCGAAAACCCACCCACAAGGAGAACTGGAGACACCGAACTCGGCCCAGCAGTTACCATGTGGGACAAAATTTTCCGGTAGTAAGTTTTTCCTTGGAGTAAACGCAGCATAACTTGACCAAATAGTAACACTGCGGCAAAACAGCGTATGATCCATAGTTGATCTAACTTTTTTTTAGGTTGCATTACTGCCCTTCAGACGGAATTGTTGTCTTTATATCAGGATGTGATATAAATTGGCACACATTTATTGCTTGTCCTCAGATTTCAGTAAGTATAAACTGAGCCTCGTTATTAGCTTAACTGAAATTGTGTCTGGTATCAAAATATTTTGCTACTAGAGAAGCTAATAATTTGTGTCGTTGATGACATCCGATACATGAGGCAGTTAAATAAATAGATATAAGACCCTTGAATCATTCTGAAATAATAATACACTGATTGATTCCCGTAATTGGCGGAAGTATTTTTTGTGCTTAATAAATTAATCTAAATAATTAACAAATAAGCATGAAAATATAGTAAACTTCTGTAATTATTCAGAGGCATATATCCTGCACTTGTTTTCACTATTTATACATACTTAATTCATCCCCTATTTGGCAATAAAAAAATCAGAAGACTTACGCAACAATTGCCAAAAATCTTGATTTATCGTTCGCGTAGCGGGCGCGAAGCGCATACCGCCAAGAAAACGTAGATTATGCGTAGATGCTAAATTAATTAAATGTGCGTTACTTGTTAATGAGGATGAATAGGGAATAGCCGCAGATAGAGAACACGAAGGCGATCGCCACTGAGAAAATCACAACATCCCGAACAATAAATAAAATCCAATCTTTTCTCAGTTCCTGTCTAAACTTGAGTTCCCGCAGCTTCAGTTCTAATTCGGCTTCTGCGTGCGATCGCACATTGACCGGTGATACAACGGCTTTTTTATCTGCATCCATATTTCTCCACCAATAACACGTAAGTCCTATATTATTTGTTTTCTATGGGTTAGGTGCAAGATATGAGTAAAATATCCTCTCAGTTTATGCAACATGAATTAATTACAACAGATGCTCAACCTACCTCCAAATTCTTCGCTTTATTAATAGGGATTGATGCTTATCTACCAAACAGATTACCTGATGGTTCTTCTTACAAAAGCCTTTGGGGATGTTCACGCGATATTAATCATGTAGAATTTTTTTTGAAAAAAACCCTGCAAGTACCAGAATTGCAAATTTTTAAATTAACAGCTTCTCACTCGGATACTCCTAGTCAGCCAAAAGAGACTGGGGAAACGTTACCAACCTATGAGAATATTATTATTCAATTTCAAAAATTAATTGAATTGGCTCAACCTCAAGACCAAGTATACATTCACTATTCCGGTCACGGTGGACGTGCGGTAACAATTTATCCAGAAGTTAAAGGAAAATTCGGTGTTGATGAGGTCATTGTACCGATGAATATTGGCAACTCAGAAAGCCGCTATATTCGTGATTTAGAATTAGCAAAAATCCTCCAGAATATGGTGGATAAAGGGTTAATTATCACAATGGTGCTAGACAGTTGTCATTCTGGAGGTGCAACAAGGGGAGGAGTAGATGAGCCTGGAATTCGCGGTTTGAGTAGTAATTTCATTGATACAACACTACGACCCCAAAATAGTCTACTTGCATCTGCTGAAGAATTAGTGCAAAACTGGCAACAGTTAACACAAGGGCAAGTAGTAACTCGCAATCTGACAGCCACCAGTGGTTGGTTACCCCAACCCCAAGGCTATGTTTTATTAGCTGCTTGTCGGGATAATGAGTATGCGTATGAGTATCCTTTCAATGGTAAAGAACACAACGGTGCATTGACTTATTGGCTATTGGACTCTCTGCAAACACTGGGAAATGAAATTACTTACAAGGTATTACACTCACGTATCCTGGCAAAAATCAATAGCCAGTTTAAACAGCAAACACCTATGTTGCAAGGTGAGGGAGATCGCATTATTTTCAGTGGACAATCAATAGTTTCTCCCTCTGCTGTGATTGTTAAAAGAGTAGATGTAGCAAATAATCGAGTCCTGTTGCAAGCGGGGAAAGCACAAGGTTTGTGTAGAGGTGTAGAGTTTGTTATCTACGAATTAGGCACAACAGATTTAACCCAGACTCACAAGCGAGTTGCTCTGGTTAAAATTGTAGAATTGAATGCTGAGGAATCCTGGGCAGAAATTACTCAACTTCTGGTAAAACAAGAGGTGATTCGTACACCGATTCAGCCAGTACCTACTTTAAAAGCAGGAATGATTCAAGATGGAGCTTATGCCTTACAACTTAGTTCTAGTGTAAAGCTGGTCCGCAGGGTACGCCTGTTATCCTCTACAGATAATCAACTGACTTCAGGTATAAATATTACAGAAGCCTTGGCAGCAGTCAAAGCCGCAAAAACAAGAGTTGAAGGCAATAGCTGGGTAGAATTTTTGTCTCTTGATAAACCTAGTGATGAACCTGTCAGTTATCAAGTATCTGTCAATACACAAGGCGAATATGAAATTCTTGATGCTGGGGGAGAATTAATTAATTTGCGACCATCATTAATTGTAGGTGAATTAAATGCTGCTAGTAAAGTGGTCAACCGCTTGGTACACTTAGCTAAATATCAAGCCACTTTAGAGTTAAATAATAATGATCCCTTGTCTTCTTTAGCAGGTAAGCTGCAATTTGAGTTATGCCAAGGAGAAAATCGACATGAATTATTACTATTGAATACTTCTGGTAATTATCCTATTCTGAACGTTGATGAAAACGTCATTCTACGTATTCGTAATCAGTCTGCTCAAATTTTGAATATTACCGTTTTAGCAATTCAGCCAGATTGGAGTATTTCTCAGATATATCCTAGCGGTGCGGCTGACTTTGAACCTTTAGATTCAGGAATGGAAACATTTGTTCGCATCCATACTAGCCTTCCAGATGGATATCAAGAAGGTGTGAATTTTATTAAGGTGTTTGCAACTGTAGGTGCAACTAATTTCCGTTGTCTAGAATTACCAGCTTTAGACCAACCTCGTAGGGTGACACGTGCATGGAGAGCAACAAGTAATCCTCTGGAAGAATTGTTGGCGGCTGTTGCTAGTGAAAAACCCCCGAATAGAAAGTTGAGTGCGGCGGCTTATACCAGCGATAATTGGATAACGGAGCAGGTGAAACTTGCTGTGAGACAGTTGTAGAGCGTTACAGCCTATAGATTACTATCATATTTCACGTAACTAGGCATTTCCGTTAATTTCATATTCGCTTGTAATCTTAGCGATCCCAGTAATTGCAACAGAGTACTTGTCAGAAGAATTTACAGGAATTTCAAAGTGCTTTTCGTCTCCAGCAGCTATTTCTATTTTTTGTCTTGGTACAGGCTTTTTGTCTTTCAAAAGTTGAGCCGATACTATTCCTCTAGTTACTTTAATAGTTATCTTTGTCCCTTGTTGGGCAGGAAAAATCTTAGCGAATTTTATTTCTTTCTCATCAATATCAACACTTTCCATCAAATTTGACAAGCGAAAACTCAGAGATTTTGGTTGCTCCATTCCTAATGGTTGATTAGCTTTGATAACAATTTCAAGGCTGTTCTGTAATTGCGTCTCAGTAGGGTCTGTTTCAGTTTCTTCTTCAATAAAAGTATTTTCGGTTGCTAAGTTAGAAGTAACAGTTACATTTTCTGAAACATATTCTAAGTGAGCTTGTAAGTTTTTTGTGTACTCCTCGACAGATGCTTGATCATAGCTACTGACTTTAATAATAAACTTTTGTCCCTTATCATTATCAAAGTAGGCAATACTTTCATAACAAGGCTTCGGAGGCGAAAATTCTAAAGATTTTAATTCAGACATTTTTTTTTAGAGAAAATATTTAAGTATTATTTCTTATTTAAGTTTAATACACAAAGTACCATATTCATTATTACTTAGCACAGCGTATACCAATTTTGTCATAAGTACTGTCTGGTAAACTTCCTGTGCGATACGTAATTCTTGGTATGATGTTTTTCCAGTTACCTCCTCGTAAAGCTAGCGGCTTATCCCAAGTTAATGTTTCCACTTGGCCATCCCAAATATGCTTGTTTTGATCAGAGTCAGAAGACCAATCAGAATAAGATGCCGTCCATTCCCAAACGTTGCCTACTAGGTTGTGAACTTCTCCTTCCATACTACGACCTTCAGGATAACTTTTGACAGGTTTGGTGTTTCTTGGTTCGTTTTTACCAATAACAATATTTGCATATTTAGGTGTTGGGTTTTTATTACCCCACGGCCATAAATGACCCTCTAAACCTCGTGCAGTTCGCTCCCATTCTAATTCTGTTGGTAAGCGTCTCCCCAACCAACGACAGTATTGGTTTGCCTGAATAACTGTAACCCCGACAACTGGATGGTCTAAAGTCCTTTTGTCATTGAATCTAATCAGCCCTTTTACAGGTAAATAGCAATCTCCGGCTCTAACACATAAGTGATACTGACGATTGGAGACTTCATACTTTTCAATTTCAAATTCTGGAAGATACACGGTTCTTTCGGGCTGTTCGCCCAGATCGGACTTAGGATCATCTGTACCAAAAATAAATTCACCAGATGAAATTGTTACCATTTCTCCCAGCCTAGCTGCTTGCCAGCGTAATACGAGAGGATAGGCAAGAATACCTGTAGTAATACTAGCAATAGCAGATAAGACAACTACCAAGTATTGCAGTCGAGATTTTGCTTGTCGTTCTAAAGCCAATTCGTGCTGTCGCCTGTTTTCTTGTTCTTGTTTTTCCCTATCCCGTTGTTGAGCGCTAACTTGAATGAAATCTCGTTCCTCTTGAGTCAATTCATCTGTGCGTTTGTCTAACCAATCTTCTGCCGTAGCTAAGGGTACACCCCTCAACAAAGCCCCAGTGTCATGTTTGCTATTTTTCCATTCCTGTAATGCTACCTTGAGCCGCTCTTGCCAAGTACGGAACTGACGATTAGCATTTATCCATTTTTGTAGGGTTTCCCATTCCCGGATCAAAGCTTCATGTACCACCTCAACGGTATCTTCCTGTTCACGATTTCCAGTTACTAATAAACGTGCTTGATGTCCTGCTAAATAACTGACTAATCCCCAATTATTCTCTCCCACTTCCGCACGGGTAGCAATGCACCTAGTATCTTCTGTTCCTTGTCCTGGATGTACTAACTGCACGAAAATTCGCTGTGCCTGTTGTTGCTGTTCTTTACTGAGTTGTTGATAAACCTGAGTGGCATGATCAGCTATGGCTTTTTTGACACCGCCAATTTCGTCATAGGCTTGATGAGTTAGCACTCGGTTTTGCTGTTTTTTCCACAGCCTGGTGAGAGCAAATTCTAACAATGGCAAGTTCCCTGGCTCTTGCCCTACATCATCAAGGATACGTTGTGTTAATTGAGACTCTAATTGTACTTCTAGCTTGTGGGCAGGTTGTTCAATTACTGAGCGTAGTTCTTCCTGGCTCATGGAACTCAGTAACTGTGGTGTAAATTGCTGTAAGGCATCTCGAAAGGGACGATGGGAAAGTACATAGCCGTAAAAATCAGCTCGTAAAGTTAAGACTAATGTGAGATGTTCCTGCTGAAAAGCGTTCAGCAATGTATCAGCAAAACTTTCCTGTGCTTCCTTGATCTGACAAAGTGTGTATAGTTCCTCAAACTGGTCTGCAATCAGCAAACAACGTTTGTTAGGGTTAAGTTCTATAATGCGAGACATTACCTGTTGCAAAGTAATTTTACCCTGCTGCATATCACTCGCTAATCCTACAGCTTCTCGCAATTGTTGAGTTTCACCAACTTCCGGTTCTAATTGCCGCACTAAGGCAAAGGCAAGCTGATAGAAAGGTTCATTTCCTGGACGGAAAGATTCAATTAACCAGTTTTCTTCATTTCGCAACTGAGGAACCAGCCCCGCGAATACCACAGAAGATTTTCCACTACCACTAGGGCCAACCACAGCTACCAATGGTTGTTTGTCAATTGCTTGTACTAAACTATCAACAAATTTCTCTTGTCCAAAAAAGAAAGGTGCGTCCTCTTCCTCAAAAGCAGATAACCCTTGGTAGGGGTTAGGGGGAATAATTTCTGTGTTAAAGGAAGTATTAACTAACTCGATTAACTCTTTTTTCTTGAGAACAGGAGTTTGATGCTCTAAAAAACCGATCATTTGAGAGCAGCCCAGATCATAAGCAAACTCTACCTCTTCCCCAGCGCCGATAGCATCGTAAAATGCCACAGCAAAGGCGATAGAGGCTTGATCACCCACAGCTTTATTCATGCCAATCACATAATTAACGTATTGGCTAACTGCCTGCGCCTGTAACTCTGAATAACAAGCATTCAGAACTACGCACTCTACACCTTTTTGGGCAAATAGTTTAAACATACTGGCTAGGACATCTGCCGGCACAAACGCCACCTGTCCAGTCTCATCTTCCAGGACAATACCATCCTGTCCAGCACCGTGTCCGCAGAAGTGGACAATTTGGGGTTGAACATCCAAAATTGCTCGGTAAAAGTCCCGCAAACTCACTGCCCATCTTTGTTCTAATTGAAATTGCTCTCGCTTCTTTGCTCGTCGTAATCCTTCATCAATTTCTTTTACTTCCCGATCCAAACGCAAGCGAATAGTATTATCAGGATTTGCTGCTAGAATCAAAATTTTTTTGACATAGATATTTTTATTCATGAGGTATCCGCTTCACGCTGTTAATCCGGGAAATGATCCCATTGGTTAAAGATGATTTGTTCTTTGGTTCTCCTCTTGCAAGTCTCATAGAAATATGCTAAGATGAGGTTCTGTTTGCGGGTGACTAGCTCAATGGTAGAGCATCAGACTCTTAATCTGCTGGTTCTGAGTTCGAGTCTCAGGTCACCCACTACGTTTCAGATTATTAGATTTTGGGCATTGCCTAGTTGTTGCCTAGATTTTTGATAACTGGCATCAAGTATTGAGTCAAGGTAAAGGCATCGACACCTAATTCTGTGCGCTCTTGGGCGGCTAAAATCCCGGCTTGGGAATGCCACCAAGCGGCGGTTGCGACGATATCCTCTACAGGTATTTCTTTAGTCGCAGCTTGTGCCAATAATCCCCCAATTAACCCGGTCAATACGTCGCCACTACCACCACGGGCTAAGGCTGGGGTACTTTCAGGATTAACCCAAATTGCACCTTGGGAGTTGGCGATCGCAGTTCTTGCCCCTTTTAATAAGACCACAGCCCCACTTTGCACCGCCGCCTCTTGCACTGCTTTGATTCTGTCTGACTTGGGGTCGGCAATATCAGGGAATAATCGCTGAAATTCCCCTGTGTGGGGTGTCAGAACTGTTGGCGCTTGACGCTTTTCTAATGTGGGGATGGTTCCCATATCTGCCAAAATATTCAAACCATCAGCATCGAGGACTAAAGAAATCTCGCTGTTAATTACCTCTGGGAAAATGGGCGCAGCATCCACTGTTAAACCAGGACCACAGGCGATCGCCCTAAAGGAACTCAAATCAGTATTTTCAGGTAATTGCAGATGTGCGATCGCCCCAGTTTCCGTCTCTGGACAACCTATAATTAAAGCCTCCGGCAAATGCGACACTAAAATAGGCTTTAAAGATTCTGGTACAGCAATTGAAAGCATACCCACACCACTAGCACGCGCCCCCAAAGCCGTTAAAATTGCCCCCCCTGCATAGCGACGGGAACCACAAATCAACAGTAAATGACCTTCCTTATACTTGTGCGTTACAGCTGGGCGAGGTAAAGGTAAAGTTGAAAGTGCTGTAACAGAAGTAATGCGTTTAATCTGCGGTGGATTCCCTAAAACAGCTTGCACATCAGCCCCAGGAATATCAAAATCAATTAATTCAGCTTTGCCGATATATTCTAAAGCTTGGTCTTGTAAAAAAGCCAACTTCCATAAACCCAAACAAAAAGTATGAGTGGCTCGAATAGCAGTGCCTAATACTTCACCTGTATCAGTGTGTATACCTGAAGGGATATCAATACTCAAAATCGGCTTACCCCATTGATTGAGGTGATTAATCGCCACAGCAATATGATCAGTAATTGGTCTTTCTAAACCAAACCCAAACAACCCATCAATCAAAAAATCACAATCCGGTAACTGCTCAACATCGTGATAACACTTAATCCCTAAACTTTGGGCATATTGTAAATGCTGGGAAGTTAACTCCTTAAACTTAGAAAAAGGAGAATATAGCCACACCTCATAGCCGCGAAAGTGTAACTCACGGGCGACCACCAAAGCATCGCCCCCATTATGACCAGGACCGACGAAAATCCCCACAGAAGATCCCGCCACCGCCTGAACACGCAGAGAAATTAATCCCGCCACCTTTTCCATTAAAGCCGCCACAGGCATTCCAGCCGCAAAGATTCGCCCTTCAATATCCCGCATTTGGCTAGCAGTGACTACCACCTGTGAAACCTGTGCTTGTCTAGCTTGCATCAGTTTGAATCCTCAGCTTCTTCTTCCTCTGAATCCCTGTGCTAATTTTTGGTGGGCATTTCGACTACCCTGAGTACAAGTCTTGCCCACCCTTCATTGAAATTGAATGTAATAAAATCTACTTACCGTAATAAACCCTGGAGTTACGATATCCTAACTTTCGCAGATATTTATCCCATTCCACGGCTACTGAATATTTAGTAAAAGGCCCAACTGCGACGTGTGGTCCTCGTGGTCGTTGTCTTTCCAATATAAGATCAGAATATCCACTACTCAATCTAATCTTGTCTGCAATCAAGGGTACATTTATGGAATCAGCCGGAATCACTGCATAGTAGGCTGAACCTTGTGTCTGAACGGGAAAGTTTGACGTTGAAGATTGCCCAGAATTAACCGAACTAACTTCTTGACCATCACTAAAATTCACAATTCGAGCATTATTAATGCCGTATGACTGTAGTTGTCTGGCCAGATTTTGAGCATTAATTATTTCACCAAAAATTCCCGACTGAATGATAGTACGCCCTTGGTACTGGCGAATATAAGCATCAGGTACAATCAAACGGACTTGTTGCAAAGTTTGGGAATTACCACTATCAACGTACACTAAATAACGCTGAAAATTCTGGGTATACTGATTAAATTCCACTGCTGGCTGAACATTAGGTAGTGTTTGTGCAAGACTAGTTTGAGGCATCAACGCCAAACAACTACCCAAAAACAAGGGTATAATCTCAAAGCTGGTAAATTTACCTGATACGTGACTGTACATAGTAGTAACAAGATTCCTAGATAATTCTTCTTTTGAAAGCAATAAATGCACTGTTATAGCAAGTATCTTTTATATATGTAGTATATTCAAGTGGCAATGAATACATTCAAAATAGGCAGAAAGCTATTGTTAGTTAACTAGCAAACTGAAGTGCTTGACTAGCAAGGCTTTGAAGATGTATGTGCTACAATTGGAGAGTCCCGAAACTGTAGTGTTTCTGGGATTAGATAAAAATCCAGGTAAGAAGTAAAGTCAATATTTCGCCATCAAGCTGTTGAGGATGG
Source organism: Nodularia harveyana UHCC-0300 (assembly GCF_034931085.1). NCBI lineage: Bacteria > Bacillati > Cyanobacteriota > Cyanophyceae > Nostocales > Nodulariaceae > Nodularia > Nodularia harveyana. The sequence goes on from NZ_JAYGHG010000007.1 coordinate 147,574, forward strand.
GTTTTTATCTCTATCAGTAGCAGCCAATAGCTTAAAAAAATTATATGAAAAAAGTCGTCGTTGGTCTTTCTGGTGGTGTTGACAGTTCCACCGCCGCAGCTATTCTGCATCATCAGGGCTATGAAGTAATTGGTTTGACCCTTTGGTTAATGAAAGGTAAGGGTCAATGTTGCTCTGAAGGAATGATCGACGCGGCTGATATCTGTGAACAGTTGGGGGTTCCCCACGAGGTTGTGGATATTCGTGAGGTGTTTCAAACCGAGATTGTTGATTTTCTGGTGACTGGTTACAGCGCTGGAATCACACCTCTGCCTTGTTCTCAGTGTAATAAAACGGTGAAGTTTGGGCCTATGGTGCTATATGCTCGTGAAAAGTTAGGATGCGATCGCATTGCTACTGGTCACTATGCTCAAATTAACTATGACGAAACTACTGGACGTTACCAGTTATTAAGAGCTGTTGACCGTAACAAAGACCAATCTTATTTTCTGTATGATTTGTCTCAGGATTTACTATCCGCCACCGTATTTCCTCTAGGGCAACTAGAAAAAGCCGACACCCGCCGCATTGCCGCAGAATACGGGTTAACCACTGCGAATAAGCCAGAAAGTCAAGATTTGTGTTTAGTGGAAAGCAACGGTTCCATGCGGGCATTTCTGGATAAATATCTTGCACCCAAACCGGGGGATATTGTGGATGTCGGTGGCAAAGTTTTGGGACAACATGATGGTGTCCATCATTACACTATTGGACAGCGTAAAGGTTTGGGAATTGCGGCGGCTGAACCGTTGTATGTGATTGAATTAGATGCAGTTAATAATAAAGTGGTTGTAGGCGATCGCACCAAGGTAACTCAGCCTGAATGCACAGTCAATCAAGTAAATTGGGTTTCTATCGCTGAACCATCCACACCCATTCGCGCCGAAGTGCAAATTCGTTATCGTTCTCAACCCACACCAGTCACAGTGATTCCTCTGGAAAACTCCCGTGTGCGTTTGGTGTTTGATGAACCACAATTCAGCATCACCCCTGGACAAGCTGCTGTGTGGTATGACGGCGACAAAGTTTTAGGTGGCGGGATTATTGCACAATTTAGTTAGTTAGGCAGCGCAATTTAATCACCGAAAACCTCTCTCCAAACCTCTCTCCAAACCTCTCTCCTACCCCTCCCTAACCCTCCCCTACAAGGAGAGGGAAAAGGCAAAACTTTTATATTGGAGAGGCTTTAAATTCTCCCCATTCCCTAGTAGGGAAGGGGGCTGGGGGGTTAGGTTTCCACAGGGTGAAAAGTCGGAAATTTCAATGGCTTTAATTTACGTGAATTCGATGAACCTCTCCCCAACCCCTCTCCGACGCGGAAAGGGGCAGAAAAATTACTAGTTGCCAACGGAAGAATCAAGGTTTTAAAGCCTCTCTCCTTGCAGGGGAGAGGTTTGGAGAGGGGTTTTTGATGTCCGTCGAACTCACGTTAATCTGGGCTGAGACTGTTGACTTTTTATGAGTTGACAGTGTATTATATAGATAATGGAAAAGGTGCGCTCATATATACCCTTTTCAGCAAAAATATTCCTGACTAATTTTGTGTTTAGCGGCGTAGCAGCAGAAAAGTAATTAAGCCGAGTAAAAAACACAGCGCCAATTTTAACCACCGTTGCTCAAACAAATGCTTGAGTCTATCTTTCCATGATGCTATTAGTGCAAAAAAGGAGAGTAGAGAGTTAATTATGGCTATGCGCTTTTGGGCGTATTCTTGAAATGGTTGATAATTAATGGTGCTGGCGAGTGCAGCTGCATCATTTAATGAATTAATTGCACCATCTAAATCTGCCATTTTTGATTGGATATCAGCGATAAACAGCAAATTACGACTTTGACTATAAACGCTGCCAATTTGGATGTAGAGGGTTTGTGCTGACTGGAGATATTTGAGTGCTGACTGGGGTTCTGGTTGTAATTTACCAAACTCTTGCAGAACGTTAGCTTCACCCAAGCGATCGCCAATATCGCGGTAGAATTTTAAAGCATCTTGGTAGCGTTCTAATGCTTCATCACTACGTTTGAGAAACTGCAAAACATCGCCAATGGCTTGTAAAGTATTAGCTTCACCCAAGCGAGCGCCAATATCGCGGTAGAATTTTAAAGCATCTTGGTAGTGTTCTAATGCTTCATTACTACGTTTGAGAAACTGCAAAACATCGCCAATGGCTTGTAAAGTATTAGCTTCACCCAAGCGATCGCCAATTTCGCGGTAGAATTTTAAAGCATCTTGGTAGTGTTCTAATGCTTCATTACTACGTTTGAGAAACTGCAAAACATCGCCAATGGCTTGTAAAGTATTAGCTTCACCCAAGCGATCGCCAATATCGCGGTAGAATTTTAAAGCTTCTTGGTAGCGTTCTAAAGCTTCATCACTACGTTTGAGAAACTGCAAAACATCGCCAATGGCTTTTAATGTATTAGCTTCACCCAAGCGATCGCCAATTTCGCGGTAGAATTTTAAAGCATCTTCGTAGTGTTCTAAAGCTTCATCACGGCGGTTGAGAAACTGCAATACATCGCCATAAACTTGAAGTAAATCACTGTAGCGCTTTAATTCATCTCTATTCTCCGGCTGCTGCCATTCGTGATATAAATGCTCATACAATGTCAACCGAATGGGAAAATAATAATTTTTTCTCAAAAATTCATCGCAATTATCGTGATTATTTTCACAGTAATAGATGCTAGAAAAAGCCTGGATATATTCCCCCAGTTCACAGTGATGATGAAAAATTTCCAGATATTCCGCCACATCATCCAGTTTATCTGTAGTTAAAAGTTGCGGTTTCCGACATTTTTCGTAGTATGCGATGGCGTATTCATGCGCTGCTGGTGAAGATAATTTTTGTAAATAAGTTTGAATTAACGGTGGAAAATAAAACTTCCACACTCCTTGCTGTTTCTTCTCTTGTAATAAAGAACGTTTTGCTAGTTTTCGCAGCTGTGATTTTACTTCTGTCTCGTCAGCGAAATTACCCGAAGACATCTCCATTGCTGCTGAACAGTCAAAAGCCAGGCGATATACACTCAAATAGTGCAACCAATTTTGTAAACTGGGTTCTAAAAGTTGCAGACTCGCATCCAGAATTTTAGCAATACTCATCTCTGGATTACCTTGATGCAAACCTAATATATCAAAAATATCTGCTTGCAAAAGACTAATATCCGCTTCTTCTCCCTCCTCAGCTTTCAGCCATCCAGCTACCAGCTTCAGCAATAAAGGGTGTCCATCTGTCTGATTGACAAATGCGACTAAATCCGATTCTGAACCTTGAATTTCCAACGCTTGCAATAACTCTACCCCGGCATTTGGGGAAAGTCCAGATAGTGGTAGCCAATGACTTTGGTTGAGGGTGTTGTTTGGTAAAGTTGGTTTTTCCCGACTAGTCAGCAAAATTACACTCTTACTGCTAGAACTAAACCAATGTAGCAAAAACTGTAGATAAGTCTGCCTTTCCTGTTCATTTTGCAGCAAGGTTTCCAGGTTATCCAGTACCAGTAAATATCGTTCCGTTTGCAAACAATTGCAAACAGCAATTAACAAATCTTCTGGTTTTTCTGGCGCTGGTTTTCCCAACTCATCCAACAACCAACGTCCCCAAACTGCAAAAGGATACGCATCACTAAAAGTTGTCCAAATTTGCTGGGGAAAATCTGTTAATTGTTCACAGAGTTTCGCAACTAACGCCGACTTTCCATAACCACCCGCAGCCGTTACACCGATAAGCCTTACCTTGTCTGAATGTATCCATTGCTGCATTTGCCCAAGTTCATCTGTCCGTCCTTGCCAATAGCTAGTATTAGGACGTAGCGAGTTAATAATAGAATTAGTGGTGTTTGAATTTATCCGTTTTCCTACGGACGAATCCAGTCAATCGGGTGGCGGACTTCCATAGTAGTTTTGAGTGACATTACCAAATGTATTATTATTGCGATCGCCTGTCTTCGTTTGATAATTCTGCCCACCATAGTTGTTCTGAGTCTGGCTGCTGTTGTCTTCCACCCGATGAATGTTAATTTCATCAGCAATCTTTTTTACATCCTGGGCGAAATCAGGATCAGCTTGCATCTCATCTAACAGATAAACTGCAACTCGCTGTAACGCATCTTCTTTACCTTTTTCCACTTCAGCTAAAGCATTATTCGCAGCCGTATTACCACTGAGTTTCTTCCGAATCTTCGTATATAATTCGCCAATCTTTTGCACTCCAGTTTCCGTAAATTTTTCGCCTAACTTACCGAAACTTGACTCAAAGAACTTACTACAAGCAATATTTGCGATCGCCAGCGCTGCGTCTAAAGTCAGGTTAACCATATCTGGTGAATTTTTCAGACAGTATTTATACAATATACGATTTTAGGACTTACGCATAATCTACGTTTTCTTGGCGTTCTTGGCGGCTTGGCGGTTTGATAAATCAATATTTTTGGCAATTGTTGCGTAAGTCCTGGATTTATACGCTTAATTGCAATCTTAACTAGGTAAATATGGTGGCTTTATTTACGCCACTAGAAACTATTAACTTGATCAACAAACTCCTCTAAAGCTTGCACAGTTCCCACTTGCCAAGACCTTTCCACGGTGGCAGGTATAATTTGCGTTAAAGGGATATAGGGAAAAGTAGGACTATGATCAGATTTAAGATAATGCCCGTTTTCAAGTAAATAAATAGTCAGCTTACTATTATCGTAAATCCATAACTCAGGAACTGCGATCGCCTGATAAGCATCGAGGGTTGTTTTAGAAGTGACATCTATCTCAATGGCTAAATCGGGAGGAGGATCATTCGGTTCTAGTCGTCGCCGGCTAATCATGCTTTGGTAATTCTGAATATAAAAGCAAGCATCTGGTTCGACCCCGGCGATATTTTCCCGTTTGAAGGTGGTTGAACCAAAGGGTTCGTATTTTTTCCCAGTCTTCTTGAGTAAAATTTTGACGATATCGGAAAGTAAATCCTTTGGCTTTTCGTGTTCAGGTAGAGGAACCATGATTTCTAACGTTGACTGACTATAAGCAATACGTGCTGATCGCTTTTCGCCCAACTCTCTTAAAATAGACTCAAACTCCTCCCAACTCACATCCTGGATAGTCACTGTACTACCAGGTGCTAACCGTAATTGGCTAACAGGTTTCACAACAGGGGATACAGCCGTCATATTTCACCGCCTGTAAAATACATTAACTCAAGCCTAACTTATCCCTTTCTTCTACAGACACAATTTATCGCATCTCTCCATTCTCAAACTCTTTGTCAATTGCGTAGCAGCATTTTGGTAAGTTAGTACATAGTTTGAAACAATTGCAGTTAAGTCAAAGAGGGGATTACGTTGAGTCAACATCCAGATGCCATTGCACCCCACGGTGGACAATTGGTTAACCGTATCGCTACACCAGAACAAAAGGCAGAATTTCTCTCAAAAGCCGACTTTTTACCACGTATCCAACTCGATGCGCGGGCGGTTTCTGATTTAGAGATGATTGCTATCGGCGGTTTTAGTCCACTGACGGGTTTTATGAACCAAGCAGACTACACCCGCGTCGTCAAAGAAATGCGGCTAGCGAATGGAGTGGCGTGGTCAATACCCATTACACTGTCAGTAACCGAAGAAATAGCCTCCCCTCTCCAGGAAGGTAATCTGATCCGTTTGGATAACCTGAGCGGTGAGTTTATCGGAGTTTTGCAATTAACGCAAAAGTATATCTACGATAAAAATCAGGAGGCTATTAATGTTTATCGCACTGATGACGCTAAACATCCAGGTGTGCAGGTAGTCTATAATCAAGGTTCTGTAAATCTGGCTGGTGACATTTGGTTATTGCAACGCGATCCCCATTCCCAATTTCCCGCCTACCAAATCGATCCCGCCGCTTCCCGACAGATGTTTAGGGACAAGGGTTGGAAGACTATCGTTGGTTTTCAAACTCGTAACCCCATCCATCGCGCCCATGAATATATCCAAAAGTGTGCAATGGAAACCGTTGATGGTTTATTTTTACACCCGTTGGTAGGAGCGACAAAAGAAGATGATATTCCGGCTGATGTGCGGATGCGCTGCTATGAAATTTTGCTGGAACACCATTATCCCCAAGAACGAGTGATTTTAGCAATTAATCCAGCTGCCATGCGTTATGCTGGGCCACGAGAGGCGATTTTTCACGCCTTAGTCCGGAAAAACTACGGTTGTACTCACTTTATTGTGGGACGGGATCATGCTGGTGTGGGTGATTATTACGGCACTTATGATGCTCAACACATCTTTGACGAGTTTGAGCCTGGTGAATTGGGTATTGTGCCAATGAAGTTTGAACACGCTTTTTACTGCACACGCAGCAAACAAATGGCTACTAGTAAAACTAGCCCCAGTAAGCCAGAAGAACGGGTTCACCTCTCAGGAACCAAAGTCAGAGAAATGCTGCGCCGTGGTGAATTACCACCACCAGAATTTTCCCGTCCGGAAGTGGCGGCGGAGTTGGCGCGGGCTATGCAACAATCAGTTAACAGTTAACAGGGAACAGGGAACAGGTATCAAGGTATAAGGTGGGGGATTTAAACGTCTCTTGACTGATAACTGATAACTGCTAACTGATGACTGATAACTAATAATCAGCAAATCGTATAAACTTTAACTTTACACTACAGACTTCAGCCCTATAAGCTGTTAGCTGACGGGCTGAGGACTGATGGCTAATTATGAAGCGTCGGACTTTTTTACAACGGATTGGTTCTATACTCGCAGTATTGGGTGTGACTGAAGCTCAGTGGTTGACTTTAAGCGATCGCTACTCTCAAGCTTTAGCACAGCCTAGTCAACGTAAATTAGCATTATTGATTGGCATTAATCAATATCAAAAAAGTCCTGCATTGGCTGGTTGTCTCACCGATGTGGAACTGCAAAAAGAACTGTTAATTCATCGATTTGGCTTCCTCGCCTCAGATATCCTGACTTTAACGGCAGAAAAAGCCACCAGGACATCTATTGAAGAGGCTTTTTTGGCACACCTGGGACAGCAAGTTAAAGCTGGTGATGTGGCATTATTCCACTTCAGTGGCTATGGTACGCGCATCAAATCAGGCAGATTTATTGATACTGTGCAGAATGCTTTGGTTCCAGCTAATCCTCAAGATGCACAAAAAGATGAAATAGTCAACTATATATTAGAAGAAACAGTACGGCTATTGTTGCGATCGCTCCCTACAGAACGAGTAACAGCTGTATTAGATACCAGTTATTATGCTCCTAGCAAAGTCGAGTCCACAGGATGGCGTATTCGCGCCCGCCCAGAATTACCAGAAGCACAACTAGCAATTGAGGAACTAGAGTTTTTACAACAACTCAGAAGTCAAAACTCTAACCCCAGTAATGAACTTGTGTTAACTGCGACCTCTGACACTCAACAGTTAGCGAGGGAAATATTATTTTCTGGATTTAGTGCTGGCTTATTTACTTACGCCTTAACGCGATATTTGTGGGAAACTACACCAGCAACGACAATTCAATTCAGCCTTTCCCATGTGGCAAGCTATATGCATAAGCTGGGTAGCAATCAGCAGCCAGGATGGGATAATGACGAGAAAAATCTCCAAAAAGCCTTAACTGTGGATAATTTACTTCTTCCCAACCTCACAGTAGGGGCTGAGGGCGTGATTCGAGCTATAGAAGATGATGGTAGAACAGCCCAGCTATTTCTAGGAGGATTACCACCACAAGTATTAGAAAACTATGGAGCTAATTCCCGGTTTAACCTATTAACAGGAGAGCAGTTAATATTGCGATCGCGCACTGGCCTCACCGCCAAAGCCCAAATCCCTAAAATTAAACCAGAAACCCCGCTACAAGTGGGACAACTATGCCAAGAAGCAGTGCGGGTATTACCCAGAAATTTAAATTTGATAGTTGGTTTAGATACTGGATTGGAAAGAATTGAGCGAGTAGATGCTACCAGTGCTTTCGCCGCCATTGAGAATATTTCGACAGTTGTCGCCGGAGAACAACCAGCCGATTGTGTGTTTGGAAAACTCTCAGCAACTTCTAACCGCTATGGTTTATTCACTCCCGCAGGCCAACTGATCCCCAACACATCTGGAGAATCCGGGGAAGCTGTGAAATTGCTAGTACAAAGGTTAATGTCAAAATTACCCACTCTCTTAGCCGCAAAGTTATGGCGACTCACAGAAAATGAAGGTTCTTCCCAGTTACCAATTAAAGCCACTCTGGAGATCATTAACAATTTATCCCCCCGCGTCGTCATGGAACGGGAAACCACACGCAGTCTGAACCCAGAACAACAGCAAAAAAAATCACTGCTGACAGCCCTGACTAATCCCATTGTCCCGATTGGGAGTCGAATGCAATACCGATTGCAGAATCAGAGCGATCGCCCGATATATTTAATGCTGGTAGGATTAAAGAATAAGATGAATGCGATCGCCTTTTATCCCTGGCAATCTGAAGAGTCTACCTTTCTCAACACCAAGCCCCCGTTTCAACAAGTAGTTATTCCACCAGGTGAAACCCTGTTATTACCAAAAGCCGTGACCTCTTCCGAATGGATGATCCCAGGTCCAGCTTATGAATGTGAACACCAAATGATTCTCAGCACCGCCCCCTTTAAAGAAACATTAGGATACCTAGAAAAATCCAAGTATCCCATCACAGATCAAAGACCCTTTGGAGCATTATTAAAACCTTTAGAAATCGCCCAAGTATTGTTACAAGATTTGCATAATGCTAGTGCAGTCAAATCCGACATTAACATTACATTAACTGACTCCTATATATTAGATGTCAAAAATTGGGCTAGTTTCAACTTTGATTTTCAAGTAGCTTAAATTTTCTCTCTCTGTTCTCCATACCTGTGGGGTGAAGTCTGGTTAATTACTTATGACAGCTATTCTGTGTCTCCCCTCTCCATCTGTGGAAAGGAGTTGGGGGAGATGACTATAGCTATAATTACAAATACTTCCGCAACAATAACCCCAACTTTTCCTTAGTCGCCGCAGGTGCTTTATCCAACTGAGTTAAAATTGCATACTTCAACGCCGAATGAGCATCACTTATCGGTGGATTTTCACTCAAACGTCGCACAGTTTCTTGAATTACCTTTTGAGCATTAACGGCATTGCGCTGTAAATTACCAATCACCATTTCTACCGACACACTATCATGATCTGGATGCCAGCAATCATAATCTGTCACCAGTGCCAAAGTTGCATAAGCAATTTCCGCTTCCCTGGCTAACTTGGCCTCTGGTAAATTGGTCATTCCAATCACTGTTGCATCCCAACTGCGGTAAAGATGGGATTCCGCCTGAGTCGAAAATGCGGGGCCTTCCATGCATACATAAGTACCACCACGATGCATAACCACATCTGGTAAATTTAAAGATGCGATCGCATCAGCTAACACCCCAGCTAAATTTTGACAAATCGGATCAGCAAAGGCAATATGAGCCACAATTCCTTCACCGAAAAACGTCGAAACCCGATTTTTAGTTCTATCAATAAACTGATCTGGAATCACCATATCCAAAGGTTTTGCTTCAGCCTTTAACGAACCCACCGCACTAGCCGAAATTAAATACTCTACACCCACTTGCTTCATCGCATAGATATTGGCGCGAAATGGCAATTCAGAAGGTAATAAAGTATGATTACGACCATGACGGGCTAAAAATGCAACTTTCGTTCCTGACAGTGTTCCCAAAATCAAAGCATCAGAAGGCGAACCAAAAGGAGTTTCAATTTGTACCTCTTCCACATCCTTAAGGTCTGCCATTTTATATAAACCACTACCACCAATAATCCCAATTTGAGCTGATACCATGATTTTTAAGTTACTTTTGACTGAGTTCCCTGGTTATTCTACCTAAAAGGAGGTATAGAAAGGGAGGCAGAACAGTCATAATCAGCTATTGTGTATTCCTCAGTGGTTCTATCTATGCGGACAATACTGATTTATTCTGTACTTGAAAATTAGTTATTCTTTATTATTCCGTGGTGCTACTAAGGGCATATTTAGTAAAAAGGTTTATATTAAACCTATAAGCTATAAGCTATAGGACTAATAATACTTTTTTCAGAAAAAATATGCAAAGTAATGTTTCCTCAAAGCAAATACCGTTGGAGAAGCTGTTAAAGCATATCTTCACTATTGGCAGAATTACCCGCTACGATCAGCAGTTATTAATGTCAACACTCCTATCTAAAGAAGGTTTTAATGAAGAAGAAAGACAGCAGATCAGTCGAGTATTTGATGCTTTGCAACGAGGATTACTTAAAGTAGTAGATTGAAATTATCTATTTATCTACACATTCACTAAAAATATAGTTGTGTATAATTACACCAATATTCCGAAAATTAATTAACTTTCTTTAATCTGCAATCCCACAGACACTGGATCAAAGTTCTCAGGAAAATGTGTACTGCGATCGCAATCTGCTTTTTCCAGTTTCGCTCCCCGAATATCAGCTTCACGCAGATCAGCCGAAAATAATAAAGCACCACGCAAATTAGCATCTTGCAAATTAGCCTGATTGAGATTTGCAAAACTTAAATCACAACCTCTGAGATTCGCACCATTGAGATTAGCTTCACTCAAATCAGAGTAGCTGAGGTCAGATCCTTTCAGATCAACACCTTGCAAGTCAGCATCACCCAAGCTTGCCCCACTAAAATTGCGTTTCCCCTCTGCATACCTAGCTAACAGAGTCACAGCACTATTAATAATCTCTGGAGAATTTTTTTCTGACATAGAAACGCCTCACAGTTATGCTCATGATTTCTGTACACCACACCAATTAATCATCAAACTGCTAATCACCAAATTCACAGATAATCAAAAATCGGGATATTATTAGCTTTTCTTTATTTTTTATAATGATAATGCTTATTTTAATATCTCTTTCTTAATAACACCCATATTTACCGAGCATTTTATAATCATCACCTGACATCTGACGAATCCCCACCTTGGTAAAATCCTTTCCATAGCATCTTATAGAGAAGGTGGGGAGTTTCGCATTCAGTTAATTATTCTTCAGAACAGCCCTTAATTCCTTGAGCATCTTACCAGTTCTGATAAACTCTGGATCTTTTGCTAATCGTTCCAGTTCTTCAGGACTACTTTCCATTACAGTATTATTGTAATTAACAATAGCAGCATTCAGCATATTGATATCTACAATAGGACTTTCCCCATTTTCCATCAGTGATTTATTTTGAACTACAGCAAATAGCATATTTACATCTTGGTATTCCTCCAATATCTTGGTAGCAACTACATTCAATTCATCTTGAGTTTTTTGTGAAAACCTGAAACCGAAACCACTTCCGCCGAAACCTGTGAAACCGCTAATACTTCCTCGTATATTTCCCAGAAAGTTAAAAAAGGAACCTCCGGTAACAGGACCACTACCAGCATTTGCTTTCATGGGCGCGCCCACTAGACAACCAAACAAGGCCAAACTGAGAGCAAGAGAGAGTTGTTGTTTTTTCATGAGTCTTATTTGTGATGTAATTTCCGTATAATGCACTATCTAAAATCGAAAACCGTACCCTGCTGTTACCGCCAAACCCAAGCCAGTATCCAAATTATTGGTAACATCTGTAATAATAGCATTAATGACTATCTGTGTATCCTTGAAAGGGGCAAAAGACCCACCCACATTCAACGCACTCCCCGTCCAGCTACTTACCAGAGATGCTCCAGGAATCACCCTTAAACCTAAACCTCCAAAAAAATTAACACTATTGTCACCTGCCTCTATTGCACCTTTAGAACTAAAAGCACCAGTCCCAACACCTAGAGAAACAGTTAAAGGTAAGTTATTCTGAGGATTATCTGGTTGCAGTGCAAATGCTTGAGTGAAAACCCCATAGATAGTATCTTTAGCTAAAGTCACATCGCCCCATTTAATCGGATTTGACCAACCAATAGCTACAGATGTATTATCCCCTACATATCTATGTAGCTTAAAACCTACACCACCGCTATCGCCAAAATCAAAAGTCGGTCCACCACCCACACTGGTAATATTGATATTAACTTCCAATCCCACAGAATCAATGGGATTTCCCAACCCAAAACCAAGAGACAAAGAACCATCATTCCTATCTTTATCTTGATCTAGAGGAAAAAATAACCCACCGCCAATATAGGCTTGACCATAACTAGCACCATAAGCAGAAGGAGTCCCAGCAGTTGAAGAGGGAGCAGATTTTCGAGGTTCATCCTGACCGACTATGGGTTCAATTAAAAGTTCTTGGCGTAATTTATTAGTCTCGCCAAAACTGTCACCCACAGATGATGAAGAGTCTAGTTGTACCAGAACTTTACCTGGTTTATGCTGCCATAAATTGATATTTCCTTCTGCTTCCTGTTTTAAATACGAATCAGTATTAATAATTGCATAATCATCATTGCTTTTTAGCTTGTCCTGAGATTCCAGCAAAAAATTGTCTACAGGTAAAGAACTGCTGAATCTATTCTGCTTAACCTTAGTAGTCAAACCATCCCTTATAATCAGAACATTAGTCTTTTTAGATTCCAACAATCTTTGGCGTAAGCTAACATTTGGCTGTGAATTAAGTGGAGATGCTATAGAAGATATTATGAGGTTTTGAGATGCACCTAATTCCGGATCTGAATTTTCAGAAACGACATTATCCATAGCTGCTGCTGATTCAATTGAGAAACCCATAAACAGTAGAAGCAAAGTTATCAAGGTTGTCCCTAAATTCCAGAAAGCATACTTGACGCTAATAACTGGATAAATACCACTACCATTGATAATCCTTTGTATTTTTTCCATCAAAACATCCCCTGATTAAAATTTATTCCCGCAATATCTTTATACAAAACGTACTATATTAAAATAGTACATTTACTTAAATATCACTAATGCAGCCTAGTATACAGCTTAGTAGACATAGCTATACTAAGCCCACACTACATCTTAATATTTAATTTAGACTACCCACTGTATAATCAAAAACATCATAAATCAGCAAATTTTAACTATCTGCATAAAATCCTCTCAGAGATAAACAACATATTATATTAGTCAAAATTTCAGCAGATAGCACTAGTCTATCTACTGGCCAATCATCACACCTGTTGATAATAATCACTATTGATATTACCTTGATACCCATTAGCAACTACACCTAAAATATTGATAGGTGCGATTTTCAGGTCAGCCACTACTCGCTCCAACACAGAACGATCTGTTTTATCTATCCTTGCTACCATCAGAAGACCGTCTGTTTGAGAAGCTATCAAACTAGCATCAGCTAGTCCAACCATAGGAGGAGCATCATAAATAACTAAGTCAAAAGTGTCATGAAAATTGTTCATCAGCCCCTTCATTTTTTCTGATGACAGCAACTTTGCACAATCAGGCGGCTGCGGTCCAGCAGTAATAATAGATACAGCATTCATCTCAGGTAGTTGTCTAACTACTTTTTCAAATGGTAAATTTGAAGTAATTAAATTACTCAATCCCCAGAGGTTATTTAAATTTGATAAAACATGAACAGATGGTCGCCGCATATCGGCATCCACAAGTAATACTCGTTTCCCCATAGCTGCCGCTATTTGAGCTAAATGAAAAGCAATTGTAGATTTGCCGTCACCTGCCATAGCGGAAGTCAGAGTAATAGATTGTATTTCAGAATCAGAATTCAACAATTGAATATTTGTATAAAGCACCCGTAGGGATTCTATAAAATTTGTAGGATAGTTGTAATAGTTTGACCCCTCTGGATTAACTGAATCTGAAAACTCACTGATTGATTTTTCTGCTTGAATAGTGTCCAATTGTCCTCTTTGCAAGTCTTTACTGAAGGGAAGAGTGCCTAACAAAGGTAGCTGTAACCTTTCTTTGAGACTCCATGCATTGTGATAGGTGTTGTCGAGCTTATCAATGATCAAAGCTGCACCTATAGCCAAGAAGATACTGGCAGCTAATCCTACAATCACATCCCGCATCAGACTTGAAGACACAACAGGATTTGTTGGTTGCTCCGGTGCTTGAATCAATTGCCAAGCTACCTCTGTCTGAGAAAATTCAATTTGCAAATTTTCGCGGGTAGATAAAAAACGACTCAAACCTTCAGTGGCAATTTGTAATCTGCGTTGTATCTCAGTATATTCCCGGATTAAATTCGGTAATTGTTTACTCTGTTGTTCTAAGGCTTGCTGATTTTTTTGCAGTTCTTGCCTATTAACCTCTAAAGACCTCAACAAAGAAGCTGATTCTGCTCGCTTGGTTCGGATATATCGGTCTGATTCCTCCTGTATTAATGGTAGCAGTTGGTTTCGTCTTTCTTTTAATGTAATAATATTTGGGTTTTCGTCTTGCAAAAGAGTTGATGCACTGATAATTTCAATATCTAATTGACGCAATTCATTATTTAACTCTTGATACACAGGATAGCTATCCAATAATGTCTTAATACCATCTTCACTTTGCAAGAAAGCATTATTAGCACGAGCTTGGGCTAACTCTTGTTCCATTACTTGCTGTTTTTGAGTTAAATCAGAACTCTCTTCAGCAATTTGACCCGCAAGGGATTCCGGACTAATGAAATTATACTTTTGTTGGAAAATTTGCAATTCTCGCTGAATTTGATCTACTCGATTTTGGATGGATGGCAGTTCTCTATTAATATATTTTAGTCCTTGACCTAGACTAGTTTGCCGTTTTTCCTGGCTGTATTCTAAATAATCTTGAGAAATTTGCTCTAATACTGCTTTCGATTCTACCGGATCTTGACTACGATACCTGACTTCTAGAATCTTGGTTTGACCTACACGAACAATCCTTAAAGAATTACTCAAATAGTTATAGTTAATGTATGGGTAAACACCTTGTAATTTCTTAATACTATTTTGTATCAGTTCAGGACTTTTCAAGACTATAATTTGACTCTCATAATCCAAATTACCTTGATTAGATGACAATGGATTAACTTCTTTGACAATATCAACTACTTGATTCGAGTAATTAACAGGTTCAATCAGCATCTGAAATTTGCTTTCATATTCTGCTGGTTTAGGATTTAATATCAAGTTGATAGCTATACCTGTCATTAAAGTTGTCGCCACCCCAACAATCACTACTAGTCTGCGTTGTAGCAAACCCAGAAACTCTTGATAATTCCATTCTTCTTGTTCTTCATACCCTGGCATATTTAAATGTTGAATAAATGGACTTTTGGAATTTATATTCTGTTCGGGATTTGAAGGCTGATATACTTGATTCTTCATTTATTGATAAGATGATAAAATTTGGTATTAGTTTCTTAATACATACACCCATAAGAAGATATAAGTTCTGCTGGTAAAAATAATAGCATTAGCTTATATACTCGATAAATCTCTCATAAGTGAGGATATGTTCGGATTAGTGCTTAGGAAGTATCTTCCAAGGGGAAAAAGATTAATCAAGAACAGATAAGCACATATAAATTTTTACTTCACCACATCTAGGAACGCCATATAGTAAAGTATCTTATTATATCTTTAACGGAACTACCGTTATGTATATATCTTTTTATTATATGGCAATTTAATTCCAAGGTTGTAAATAGTATACTAGTAGTATCAGTGCATTAAAATATACGTTGATTTCAAACTCAGTATTTAAAAATAAAATATTTATGTACTCAATCCTTTGTGGAGTATATTACTGATTTAGTATAACACCTGATATTAGCTAGTTATAACTCAGGGGATTTTGATAATAGTTTCAAAAAATATATCGAAAATATACGTTTAATCCATGATTAATTTTCCAGCAAGCAGTCCAATAGGTATTATTTGTAACTCAAATATCAAAATTATGCTTCCGCCAATCATAGTAAAACTTCTATTTTTAGGCGAAAAATCATGGGATTTTGACTGAAGTACAGTGTAATCACATATCCATTTTAGGAAATCCAATACTTAATTTTATAGTAAAGGTACGGTTGCACAAATATTTGTTTTAAGTTTAACTTCGTACCGTAAGTTTTTCATGAAGAATACCGTACACGATGACAACAAAGTAATTTTAGGTTAGTATGAAATTTCCACAGTAGAATAACGTAGTTTGGGAAACTATACTTAGCTACCTTGGATGAGATAGTTGAACGGGTGCATAATTAACTTTAGGACTCACTACACAAGTTGCTGTTGCTGATTAATGGAGTGATTATCTTGTCTTGCTTGTATGATCGAGACTTTAATCATCTATCTTTATTTTTGATCGCAATGCTCACCTAATCTATTTAATATGCATCATTAACCCAGTCAACACTATCAAACACAAAAATTTCAGGGGATAAACGTAAAAATTGATTGATCCATGTCATTTATTAATGATTTAAGTAGTTCGGTGGATCACCAGAAAGATTTATTTACAATAAGATGATAGATGAAACTGAACAAATCGATTAATGGAAAAGTCATCTCGCCACCCATTTCTCTGGGAGCAGCAGATGAATATCACGATGCTCTCAAAGTCCAGCAATCAATTAAGTTATCTGTAGTTACACAGTTTTTTCCCCCAGATTATGCGGCTACAGGACAATTGATTGAGGAACTTGTCAAGCAATTAGAAGAGTATGGGGTGAATATTGAGGTTTTTACCAGTCAGCCTGGATATGCTTTTAGCTTAAATAAGGCTCCATATTTAGAACGTTTTGATCGGATTAAAATCCAGCGATCGCGTAGCGCCCAACTTTTTCCAGGGAGAATTCGCGGTAAACTGGTAAATGGTGTTTTGTACACCGTGCGTACTTTCCTCTATCTACTGAGAGGTTGGCGGCGCAACGATGTATTATTAGTAACAACTGCTCCACCATTCTTACCAATTGTAGGTTATTTAGCTAACCTTCTCTTCAAATTGCCTTATGTCTGCATAATATATGATCTTTACCCAGATATTGCCATTACCCTGGGTGTGGTATCTAAAAATCATTGGGTAGCAAAACTTTGGCAAGCCATTAATCAGCGAGTCTGGCTCAAGGCTAAAGGAATTGTAGTTTTGAGTCCTGAGATGAAACAGCGCGTTGTGGAATACTGTCCGCAGGTGGCTGATAAGGTTTCTATAATTCATAGCTGGGCTAACCCAGAATTGATTGTCCCCATAGCCAAAGAAGAAAACTGGTTTGCTTGGAAGTATGACTTAGTGAATAAATTCACTGTACTTTACTCTGGTAATATGGGCCGATGTCATGACATTGATACATTATTAAAAGCTGCTATAGAACTGCAACATGAGCCAGTACAGTTTGTTTGTATCGGTGGAGGGGCTAAACGCAAAGAATTAATTGCACAAGTCCATCAATTAGGGCTAAACAATTTTACATTTTTACCGTATCAAGATAAAGATGTTTTACCCTATTCTCTCACAGCTAGCGATTTGTCTTTAGTAAGTGTTAACCCATCTAGTGAAAGTTTAGTCTTACCTAGCAAGCTTTACTCAGCCTTAGCAACAGGTAGGCCATTGGCAGTAGTTTGTTCACCCTATTCCAGCTTAAGACAACTAATTAGTGAAGGAAAGTGTGGCGCAGCATTTGATCATGGTGATGGTCATGGGCTAGCGGAATTTATCCGCTTGCTGAGGCGTAATCAAGAACTAAGGAAACAGATGGGCAAAGCAGCCCGTCAGTATCTGCAATCAAACTTTACACCTAAAATTATCGCGCAACAATACCTTGAGGTTTTGCGTCAGGCATTGAATATTAGAGAGGTTTAAGGTCTTCAATGGATTTCAGTAGGAGTTGCAATTGTTAATTATTCAAACAAGTTTATACCTCAAAGTTACTTGCATATGCTATAAGTTAGGCAGTAAAAAGATTACCAACAACTTCCTATATGAATTCATGAATGATACCTTATCATAAGGTTAAAACACAAATTTTACTTAACAAAGTATCGACCAAGAATTTCGTACTTTCTCTAAATATAAATCACTAGTTTTTAGGAGTTGGGCTTCGATGGTCTATTTGATCTCAGTCCCTCCAAACGTAACCTTCCTTGTTAGTTGTATGTAGGAGGTCGAATTGCAGAAAAGGTGTGACCGAAATCGGAAACGTTCCAAACGTAGAGCTATATACTGTCCTATTCATAGCTGTTATCTAGATAGTGTGAGTAAAAAGTATAGACTTTTTGCTGATCAACCAGGTCAGTTACAGCAAAGGGGGTTAAGTCGGCGAGCTGCATCTTTATCAATAGCTAATCACACAGCAGTTCCCATACAAGGAGAGTGGTTAGAGGCTTTTTGGTGTGAACACTGCCAGCAAAAGAAGTGGTATTATGTGCGTCAGTCTGATGATGGCACATATAACATTTCCTTAGCACCCAGGGAACTATGGCAGCAGGTAACAGGAGTAATTGATCCTCATGGAAATCCTTCTGTGGGCGAGTTTACACGGATGAATGCCAAACAGCTAAGTTCTCATGCCCTCAATTCTTTTTATTGTCTATGAATATTCAAAAAAGTGTTCCCCAGCAAGAGTTAATAATTGAAGCTGGACGGGCAGAAAAACAGTATTGGCAAGATTTATGGCGCTATAGAGAACTATTTTATTTTCTAGCTTGGCGTGACATTTTAGTCAGATATAAGCAAACAGCAATTGGTATTGTTTGGGCATTAATTCGTCCCTTTCTGACGATGATAGTGTTTACCATCATATTTGGTCGCATAGCCAATTTACCATCAGAGGGTGCGCCTTATCCCATTCTCGTATTTTCAGCAATGTTGCCTTGGCAGTTTTTCGCTAATTCCCTTTCAGAGTGCAGCAATAGTTTGATAGCCAATGCCAACTTACTCTCTAAGGTATATTTTCCCAGGTTAATAGTACCGACAAGTGCAGTGGTTGTTAGCTTTGTAGACTTTATGATTTCGGGAATAATTTTATTGGGGTTAATGGCATGGTATAACTTTGTTCCTACTTGGCGAATTTTGACGCTACCTTTATTTATTGGTATTGCCTTTGCTGCTTCTATAGGAGCAGGATTATGGTTAGCTTCTTTGAATGTTCAATATCGAGATTTTCGGTTTATTGTCCCGTTTATTGTCCAGTTTGGTTTGTATATTTCCCCTGTGGGATTCAGTAGTACTGTAGTTCCCGAAGAATGGAGATTTATTTACTCATTAAATCCCATTGTCGGGGTAATTGATGGTTTCCGTTGGGCTATTTTAGGTGGAGAATCACAGTTATATTTACCAGGTTTTCTGCTGTCTTTGGGACTCGTAGCTCTACTATTAATTAGTGGTATTTGGTATTTCCGTAAAATGGAAAGAAAGTTTGCAGATGTAATTTAGTAGGGTTAAGATAATTACATACTTTTGGGTTCTCAAGGTTTTATGTCTGAGTCATCTCTCTACGAAACAGATTTTTTAGCTTGGATAAGTCAGCAGCACTTAGCTTTAGCTAGTCGAGATGTAACAGCTTTAGACTGGGAAAATCTGGCAGAAGAGTTAGATTCTATGGGGATTAGAGAAAAAAATGAGTTAAAAAATCGCTTAGTGGTTTTACTAGCTCATTTACTCAAGTGGCAACATCAGCCTACAAAACGTTCTATAAGTTGGTTTACCACTATTGCTAACCAACGGGATGACTTACAAGATTTACTAGCAGAAAAACCTAGTTTACAGCAATATATTCCCGCTATTTTACCCAAAGCTTATCGTAATGCTCGACGGGAAGCCTCAGCAGAAACAGGATTAAGTTTAGCTACTTTTTTAGATACTTGTCCTTATAGCATCGCCGAAATATTAAATCCTGCGTTTTTGTGTAACACTACAGATGATTTTGCCAAAGCGATGGATAGCAAATAAATTTAGACGTGATGTTAAAGGCTTTAGGTGCATATAATTCCCTAATACACAGAAAAAGTAATATTAAAAACTAATTTGTAATTAAGATTAAAAATGTCTGATACAGTAATTCGCGTTGAGAATCTGGGTAAAAAATACATTATTGGTCATCAAAAGCAGGAAAGCTATACTTCTCTGCGGGATGTTATTACTGATAAGGTTAAATCCTTTGGTAGTTTAATAAATCCTAAAGCTAAGAATGAAAATCCTGCTTTTGAGGAATTTTGGGCTTTGAAGGATGTATCTTTTGAGATTAAACAAGGTGATAGAGTAGGAATTATTGGCCGGAATGGTGCGGGTAAATCAACGCTGTTAAAAATTCTTAGCCGCATTACTGAACCAACCCAAGGAAACATCAAAATTAAGGGCAGGGTTGCCAGTTTATTAGAGGTAGGTACGGGGTTTCATCCAGAGTTGACAGGACGAGAGAATATATTTCTCAATGGTGCAATTTTGGGTATGGGTAAGGAGGAGATTAAACGTAAGTTTGATGAAATTGTGGCATTTGCGGAGGTAGAGAAATTTCTGGATACACCTGTGAAGCGGTATTCATCGGGGATGTATGTGCGGTTGGCCTTTGCGGTGGCGGCGCATTTAGAGCCTGAGATTTTGATTGTGGATGAAGTGCTGGCGGTGGGGGATGCTGCATTTCAGAAAAAGTGTTTGGGGAAGATGGAGGATGTGGGAAAGGAGGGAAGGACGGTTTTGTTTGTTAGTCACAATATGAGTGCAATCCAGTCATTGTGCAAACGTTGTATAGTATTTCAATCAGGTCACTTGGCTCTAGATAGTGAACCATTAGCTGGAGTGCAGTTTTACTTACAAGGTGCGAAAGCTTCAAGTTCATTCAAGAGAGCTATCAAAAACAATAAGAAACCTATAATTGTGTCAGCAGAAATTTCACTAACTGATACTTATTCAATCTCTCAAGTTAAGATAGATGCTGAAGTTTTTTCCCCAAGTCAAATACTAACAAGTTTAGATTTACATCTAAAAGATAGGTTTGGTAATCCAGTTGGTTTTGGCTCGTTGGGAGCATTAAAATCCAACGAATTAATCTCTCTCAGAGAAGGACAAAACTATATTTCTTTCATGTTCAGTATTGATCATCTCGCGGTCGGTTCATACTTTGTTGGACTAGACTTAACCCTCCCCAATGTTGAGTATTATGACCGTGTCGAAGACTGCCTTGAATTTCAAGTTACACGACCTTCAACTCATGCAGGTATTCGCTTCCTCGAGCAGTCATGGATGTATGGCTCACTGGAAATAGGACTGAATTTAAGTCAATTAAATTAATCACAATGAGGATACTATGTTTTTATTTACTAAATTAGTATTACGTGCGAAAAGATATCTATATAAATTTTTAGGCATACCTTATAATGAAATACAAAATTTACTAAAAGGCTATCTAAAGGTAGGAGCGCCAATATCGCTAATAGATATTGGCGCTCATGATGGAAATTTCACCAAAGCTGTTGAGAGGTCTTGTGGAATTTCTAGATGCTTATTGGTTGAACCATTACCTCATAAAGCCTCCGCCTTGAGGAAAATATTCATTGACCCAAAATATGATGTTGTAGAATCAGTTTTATCCCAATCTCCAGGGTATATTAACTTTGAAGTTAACGAATCAGAAGCAACCTCATCTATTCTTAAAATAAAACAACAAATGCCTGAACTAGCTGAGGTTAAATTATCCAAATCTGAGATAATTCAATGTAAATCTCAGACCTTAGATAATATAGTCATTAGCTACAATATTAAGTCTATTGATTTAATAAAAATCGATGTACAAGGAAGTGAACACTTGGTTTTGATGTCTGGGAAAAAGGCTTTAGAAATCACCAAATTTATTTGGATTGAAGTGTCTTTTAAACCTCTTTATGATGGATCTTCGGTTTTTTCGGAAATTTATTCTTTGTTAGAAAATTTAGATTTTCGTTTAATGGAATTAAGTCCTGGGTTTCGTGGACCGGGAGGAGAACTCTTACAAGCAGATGCTTTGTTTGCCAAATTGTAAATACAAAAGCTCTATACGTCCATATCATGAAAATAATGATCATTAAGAAAATTTTTACCAAATTAAAATACTTGGTAGCAAAAAAATCATTTGTTTATTTTGATACAAAAGTTTTTTTTCCAAAAAACTCAATTATTTATCAGAAGTATTTAACTGAAGGAGTTTATGAAAAAGAGAATATTAAAATTATTATAAATTTATTATCAGACAACAGCTTTTATTTCGACATTGGAGCTAATATTGGATTGATGGCTATACCAATTCTAAAAAAAGTTGATTCCTGTACTGTTGTATCTTTTGAACCTTCCCCTAATTCTGTAAGTTACTTAAAACGAACCTTAAAAGGTAGCTTGTTTACAAATCGCTGGTTTTTGATAGAAAAAGCTGTAGGTGCAGAAATGGGAGAGTTAGAATTTTGTTTCTCTTTTAAGAATCTGGGAGCTTATGATGGATTTCGCAATACGAATAGGATGCCTATAACTGGTAAGACTACAGTTCCTGTCACCACTATAGATTTAGAATGGAAAAATCGAGAAAAGCCAAAAGTTTCGGTTATTAAAATAGATGTTGAAGGTGCTGAGATGGAAGTTTTGAAAGGAGCAATTCAATGTATTCAGCAGGAAAAGCCTAGTATTTTGATAGAGTGGAATATGAAAAACTTACAAGCTTATAATTCTAACCCTGAAGAGCTTGTTTATTTTGCTGATAAATATAATTATCAAGTTTATAGTATTCCAGATTTTAATTTAGTTAATAGTCCAAATCAATTACTTAAAAGTATGGAACATACAGAGAGCTTTTTACTCTGTAACCCAGCTATTCTAGACAGAAAATTATTAATCACCTAAGTGTACCTGATTTAGTTCGTCCTGGAATTACGGGTTACTTAGCTCAACCAGAAGATACGCAAGATTTTTGTAATGGGATTACCCAATTACTAGAAGATGAGCATTTACGGAAAACAATGAGTGAAAATTGTCGGGCGTAGGCGTAGCCCGTCGTAGACATCGCTCTTGAAGAATACACCTTAGAACTGCAAGCAAAGCGGTACATTGAACTATATGAACAGGTATTGCGGTAACGTGCGCTTGCTCAAGGTGTTAAATACTGAAAATCGCTGCAATCATCATTTAGGATATACTGGTTGTATATCCCTTAATAGAGGTGTGTTATGAGCAGTGTACAGACCAATGTTTTTAGAACGAATAAAACTCAAGCTGTTCGTTTACCCAAAATCGTGGAATTGCCAGAAACCGTAAAAAAAGTAACCATTATTGCGGTGGGTAACATCCGCATAATTACCCCAGCCGGGGAATCTTGGGACACTTGGTTTGATAACTATAATGTTTCATCAGACTTCATGACCTCTCGTGAACAGCCAGAAGAGCAAATTCGGGAGTCTTTTTGAAGTTTGTTGAAAGGATGCTCAAGTATATGCTTGATACAAACATCGTGATCTACACGATGAAAAATAAACCGGCGCAAGTGCGAGCCTTGTTTAAGAAACATGATGGACAGATGTGTATCTCTACTGTCACCCTTGGCGAACTTATTTTTGGTGCAGAACGATCTGCTGTTACAGAGCAAAACTTACTGACCATTGAAAACTTGGTAGCCCGCATGGAAGTTGAACCTTTTGAAGCTAAAGCAGCCGCTCATTTTGGACAAATTAAAGCGGAACTCACAAAGCTTGGCACTCCTATCGGACCCTATGACACAATGATTGCTGGCCATGCACGTTCGCTGGGATTAATTTTAGTCACGAATAATATCAAGGAGTTTGGACGAGTTGCGGGACTGAGACTTGAAAATTGGGTGAATTAAGGACGTGCTTTCAATCTCATTTGTTGGTTGAGCTTGTTACAAGAAGGTATGGCTTGTGGTACACCAATGGTTTCCTTCAAAATTGGTGGTGTACCTGATTTAGTCCGTCCAGGAATAACTGGTTACTTAGCTCAACCAGAAGATACGCAAGATTTTTCTGATGGTATTGTGCTACTGGAAGATAAAGCATTACGAAAAAAAGATGAGTGAAAATTGTCGAGATATAGCCCTTAAAGAATATTCTCTTGACTTACAGGCTCAACGGTATATGCAATTATATCAGCAGGTTATTAAATGAAAAAAATTATTCAAGCTATTCCCTTTGAGTTAAAACTTCAACTCAGAAACTTGGGTTGGCAAAGAGTATCTTACTCAATTTTAGACCACATTGTTCATTATTTAAATACTGATTTTCTTAAACCTACAGAATCAGATCATCTCATTTTACCCGACGATGATTTATCAGCAAAACAGCGATGTTATGAGTTAACAACCTATAGTCCCTATCGTCATCAAGAATTTGTCATAGAAATCAAAGAACCTACAATTATAGAACCATTAATGGGAGGGGTAATTGCGAGAACAAATGCAATCATTGAAGAATGCTATGCTTTACCCACAGGACAAACTGTAGCCCTTCCTTATTTACCATTAGCTTTTCATAAAATAAATCAGTCAAATATTCATTTTGAAAAAGCTATTTTACTTCGACATCCTTGGGGAGACAATAACTATTTTCACTTTTATAATGACACCTTACCCAAAATGAGTTTATTATCAGATTTAAACTTATTTTCTGATTTACCTATAATTGTTTGCCAAAAACTTTATAAATCTTCTTATTTTCAAACTGCTATTAAATTAGCAAATCTTCAAGATCGCTCTTGGATTATTCAAGACAAAGAATATATTAAGATTAACCAGTTAATTTGTATCAGATCCCATGAATTAACAAAACAAGGTATATTCAGAAATTTGCGTTTATTAAATTTTGACACAAGTAGTCCTAGAGAAAATAAAAAGATACTTCTTTTACGTCCACCTAATACTCAAAGAAGCCTTTCTAATCGTGACGAAGTTATAAAAATGTGTCTTAATTTAGGATTTGAGTGTGTTGATTGTAGTAAACTATCTTTGGAAGATCAAATAAATACCTTTGCTAATGCTAGATATATAGTTGGGGAGCATGGCGCAGCTTTTGCAAACATTATTTATCGTTATGGAAAACCTTTAGATGTGATCGAAATTTTTCCTCCTGAACATATTTCCACCTGCTATTTTGTAATTTCTCAATGTTTAGGCTTTAATCATGATGTTCATAGATGTTATGTTGGATCTAAGGAATCTTATGAGATAGAGACAACTGAGCTTGAGAAAAAGTTAAAACAAATTTTATTCGCAAATTAATTTATTGGGGTTTTAGTCTAATGAAATTAACATTAAAAACAGGTATATCCCAAGTTTTACGTCGAGAATTAACAACTTGGCGAGAAATTTGTCAAGACAGTGAAATTTCTTTAGGGGAAAAAATATATAAAAGCTGGCGACAAATAATTAGTTATGCTTACAATCTCTACTGGCGCATGGGTAATGAGTGTGAACAGTGGATTAGGATAGTAATGAACCAGGAAACAAAAAAACTGGTTGAAAGTATCAATCCATTAGAATTAAAGGTTTTAGAAATATCTGGTAAACAATGGCAAGATTTTAGCTTTCACTCTTATAAAAGCTTAAGTTATCCAGATTTAGATATCTGTAGTCAAAAATTAGATGAAACCTTTGATTTAGTGATAGCAGAACAGGTTTTTGAACATTTACTATGGCCTTACCGTGCTGGACGTAATATTTATGAGATGGTTCAACCAGGAGGTTACTTTTTAATCACAGTACCATTTTTAATCAGAGTACATCACTGTCCAGTTGATTGTACGCGCTGGACAGAAACTGGATTAAAATACTTTTTGGCTGAATGTGGATTTCCTCTCGAACATATTCAAACTGGCTCTTGGGGAAATAGGCAATGTTTACGTTCTCATGCTGAAAATGGTATTTGTGAATATTATGTTAAATATTGGCATAGTCTGAAAAATGAAGAGCTATATCCTGCAAGTATTTGGGCTTTAGCCAAAAAATAGCAGTTTTCTTTCATTAATTTATTAGGAGATTTTTCTTATGATGAGTAGAACAAGTAGATTTTATATAGAAAATTTACTCAGAAGTAAACCTGAATGGAATGTTCTTGATAGTAACCGTTCAGGGGGGGGTGGAAGAGCGATCGCCAAAGGAGGGGCTGAGTCCTGCGGATATGCTTGTGCGTTCGCCCATCGCTAAAAATTCTCCCCAAAATCTGATAAATTAAGTGATATGGAAGA
>NZ_JAYGHG010000008.1:0-171282 GCF_034931085.1 Nodularia harveyana UHCC-0300
TCAACGAGAACTCATGTTTGTGAATGTGGCTTTAGTTTGGATAGAGATTGGAATGCTGCTATCAACATTCTGCAATTAGCCTTGAGTACCGTAGGGCATACGGGAACTTCGGTTCGGCTTCGCTCACTGAGCGTAGTCGAGGTGAACGCTTCAGGAGATTCTACCTCTACTCATACTGGAGAAATCCTGTATGAGCAAGTTGGGTCTATGAATGAAGAATCCTCTCGCCTTTAGGCTGAGGAGTGTCAAATTTTTTCCGTAGCACCTAACATCTGTAAAAGTTTATCCACATTATCTATATCCCCAACAATGCGCCGAATTGGTTGCGGCCAGACCTTAACCAGAGTCGGAGTTGCCGAAACTTGGTCTATTTCCGCCTGTTCAGGATTCGTTAAAACATCAATAACTTTCATTGTGTAAGGATACCCTAGCGATCGCTCTAAAACTTCATGGAGATTGTGAAGAGTGCGTTGGGTATTCATACTATGTCCAGCCACAAATAGGCGCAAAACATAACATTCTGCTTCTAATTGTAACTTTTCGGTCGGTATCACAGGTGGATAATACTTTGGTTTCGCTTGGGAACAATCCAAATCTACAATTAAATCATGGTCTTCCCAGAGTTGAGGAAAAGTAGAGCGATAAGTGGATAATACCATGCGATCGCACAAACCCTCCGGCCAAGGTGCTGTTTGCCAAACTAACTCCTTACCAAAAATAGCGTTAAGTACAGCCTGATGTCGGATCACAGAGGGATACGCTTCAGCAAAAGTTCGGACTTGATGCGTCTGTGGATCTAACCAGTGATCAACAGTTGCAGTATAACAAGGTACTAAAAAATGTGGTGGTTCTGGTAAATCTAAGATTTCCTGCAAAGCAGAACACAAATGCAAATGCCATCGACCCTGCTTATTAGGGTCGATGCAGTAAATTAAATCTCCTCCTGGTGTAAAAAGGGCAATCCCTTTAAACAATTGGGGTTTAGATAGTTTATCTGTGGTCAAGTCAGGTACAGGGTTGAGGGAAAACTTTGTTTCACCCCCCATTTTACCTAAACTCGTCCTCGGAGGAACTGTGCCATTTCATTAGGAGTCGGCGACATTTCCAAAGCCGTTTCTTCTGTAATCCGACCTTCTTGGTAAAGATTAAGCAAAGATTGATTCATAGTAATCATACCGTCAAAACTGGCTTGCTTCATCAGCTCAGTAATTTCATCATACTTACCATCTTTAATCCATTCTTTAATAGCCTCAGTATTAATCAGGACATCGTGAAAAGCCGCCCGCTTACCATCAGTTGTGCGGCATAAACCTTGAGCAATTACTGATACCAAAGACTCAGAAATTGCCACCCGCATTGCGTCTTGTTCTTCACCTGCATAAAGATTGAGAATCCGTTCAATAGTTTTCACCGCACTATTGGTATGCAGAGTTCCCATGACCAAGTGACCAGTTTGAGCAGCTTTCAGGGCAGTATTCACCGTTTCCTTATCGCGCATTTCCCCCACCAGAATCAAATCTGGATCTTCCCGTAAAGCTGCTTTTAAAGCATTGTCAAATTTACGGGTGTGCATTCCTACTTCCCGTTGTCTGATTAAAGATTTGCGACTTTGGTGGACAAATTCAATAGGATCTTCAATGGTGATGATATGTTTAGGCATCTCTCGATTGATGTAGTCAATCATCGCCGCCATCGTCGTCGATTTACCAGAACCAGTTGGCCCAGTAACTAAAATTAATCCTTTGTGGTAGTGGCAAATATCCCGAAAAATTGGCGGTAATCTCAACTGTTCCATAGACAATATTTTCAGAGGAATTAACCGCAGCACCATTGCATAGCCTTTCAGGGAGCCAAAAACATTAATCCGCACACGGGCAAAATCGTACTGAGTTGCTCCGTCAAACTCTAAATGTTCTTGAAAATGCTGAATTTCTGGATCTGTCAATATCTCCCGCAACCAACTCATAAAAGTATCTGCATCGGTTTTGGGATAATCAGTGGTTTGAATTTCTCCCCGGTTGCGGAAACGAGGGATTTCATCTACTCCCAAGTGAACATCAGAATACTCTAAATCATAAGCTTTTCTAATAATCTCTGCTAAAGTGATCTTCGGACCGGTAGTAGTTTTGGCAGTTACAGAACTAGGCATTGGTGGCGCAGTACCAGGACGATGGCTGGAATTTTTATTCTCTGACATATCCAACGTTTGTGTAGATTGACGTGGTGGAACAAACGCTGGAGGAGGTGGCGGTATCAGCACCTTTTGGGTAACAGCAGAATTTGAATTTGGTGGAACCTTGGATTCTGTCATATAACTTTAAAATTGGGGACTAGTCAACTGAAAATCAGAAAAATCTCTTGTGGCTACTCTAGAGCCGATAAAAAAGCTACTGAATAATTGCCTGGAAAAAATCCGTTAAATTATATTTTCCATTTGTATATTTTTAAGCCTCAAAAAAAGTGTTTTTCATTTCTCCTTATATAGACTTGTTTAACACACTACATCCACATAACTCCTACAGTATATATAACGATAATTAAAAGTATATTTATATATGAGTTTTTCTACGTAAGTAAATTGCGTTTCAAATCAGAGGAAATGAAGTTGCGCAGAATCATAACTTAGGCAAACAAAATTATGAAATGACGTAGGCGCGAAAGGAAAAAAAGCATAGCAAGTAAAAAGGGTTCTAGGGAGTTAGGAAATTTGTCAACCTTTCCTGAGAATTATGAGAGCTAGTAGTCTATTTTATAAGAAATGTTAACAAAAACTGAATAGAGCAGTCGAAAACGTGCTGGCAGAGGAAAGCTGTATCCTGCTCTATTCCTCAAGGTATATGCCATCAGCTAGGTCATAAATTAAATGTTAAATTCACTTCACATTGATCATTCTAAAAAACCAAGTGTAAAGTTTAGTAAAAAAATGCTCATTTTATAAATAGGTTTTTATATACTGGAACTTCAATTAGAGAATTCAGTTAAATCCTTAAAAACGATATATGACTGAAATTAAAACCTTGCTATATATTTTTGGGAGGAAAAGTCATGGTTTCGGCTCAAAGCTCTAATCTAGGAAAGACCTACTCCTTGATGATGATCAAAAGTTTTTTGATTTGGACTTTCACATTGGCAGTATGCTTGCTGGTTGTCGGTTTTCCATTAGTCTTTTTGATGGCTACGGTGGGATGCTTGTTGTCAATTGTGTTGCAATCTGTAATGCCTGTTAGTGCAGTTTTGCTCGTATCAGGCTGTTTAATCATGTTTAATGTCTTGGCGGTAATGATTGCTGCTGGAGTGTTGACTTTTAAAGGTGTACATCCGAAGGAAGTCAAGTGGTTGAGCTGGTTGCATGGAGAAGCGGAGCAAATGCAGACTTCTGTATATGCAGCTTGTCCTTTAACTTGTGATATCAAGGCATAGTTCATTCTCATCAATTCGACAAACAGAGCGTCTGCCCGGTTAAGCCGGGTTTTTTCATATTTTTTTTTATTTATAATCCCGCTATCTTGGAGGTAGGGAATTTTAAAATTGGTAATTTTAACTAAGATTGCTATAGTTTTGAGTAGATATATCCCACAAAGTGTAGTTTTACTATTTTTGTATATTTATATTTTGTTAAAAAATGACTATTAAAAAGAAAATTGGCATTATTTTGGGTACACGTCCGGAAGCGATTAAGCTAGCTCCAGTCATTCAAGTATTTCAAAAGTCGCCGGAATTTGACTTGCAGGTAATTTTAACTGGACAGCATCGTGAGATGGTTGAGCAAGTGATGCAGTTATTTAATTTGAAGGCTGATGATAATTTAGAGATTATGCAGCCTCAGCAAACTTTAAATGATATTACTTGTCGCAGTTTACAAGGTTTAGAAAAGTTATTCCAAAAAAGTCAGCCGGATTTAGTCATAGTCCAGGGAGATACGACTACGGCTTTCGCGGCTGCTTTGGCAGCATTTTATCAAAAAATCCCGGTTGGTCATGTGGAAGCGGGGTTAAGAACTGATGATTTATGGAATCCATATCCAGAAGAAGCGAATCGGCGACTGATTTCTCAACTGACTCAGTTGCATTTTGCCCCTACTCCTTGGGCGGCGGAGAACTTAAAACGTTCTGGGGTGTTGGGAGAAATCCATATCACAGGTAATACTGTCATTGATGCGCTGTTAAATGTGGCTGCCAGCAAACCCGCCTGTAATGTACCGGGTTTAAACTGGAACTCATATCGCACATTGTTAGCTACAGTCCATCGGCGGGAAAATTGGGGAGAACCACTGCAAGCGATCGCGCAAGCATTTTTACGGATATTAGATGAGTTTCCTGATACAGCCTTACTTTTACCACTGCACCGTAACCCCACAGTCAGAGAACCGTTACAAGCACTTTTAGGAAATCATCCGCGTATCTTTTTGATTGAACCTTTAGATTATGGCGAACTGGTGGGAGCAATTGAGCGATCGCATTTCTTATTAACTGATTCTGGTGGTTTACAAGAAGAAGCCCCTAGCCTGGGAAAACCAGTATTGGTTCTCAGAGATACTACTGAAAGGCCAGAGGCTGTGACTGCTGGTACAGCTAAACTTGTGGGAACTACCACCGAGAAAATTGTTAAATCTGCTGGTGAATTGCTCAGTTACCCCCAAGTCTACCAAGCAATGGCAAACGCCATAAATCCTTACGGCGATGGCCATGCAGCCGAACGTATTTTAGAAATTGTGCAAAATTATTTCTAGTAATTTCTAAAGATAGCATTGCGAGTGCGGGGGCCGACAATACCATCAACACGTAAATTATTCCGAGACTGAAATTGTCGGACTACACGAGTGGTAGTAGAGCCATAATAACCAGTGGGTTGGACACCTAAAGCTCTTTGAACCTCACTCACCGCCGGACCGCGAGATCCGAAGCTCAAAAGAACTTGACCACCTGTACCACCGTAGTTGTTATTTCTAAAGATGGCATTGCGAGTGCGGGGGCCGACAATACCATCAACACGTAAATTATTCCGAGACTGAAATTGTCGGACTACACGAGTAGTAGTAGAGCCATAATAACCAGTGGGTTGGACACCTAAAGCTCTTTGAACCTCACTCACCGCCGAACCGCGAGATCCGAAACTTAAAAGAACTCGCCCACCTGTATTACTACCAGTGTTAACAGGTCGATTATTTGGTGTATTACCAATCCATTTACTAGAAACGAATCCACTAGGAGATAGCCGAGCGAAACCATTGATAGTTTCCGTAGTCGTTATTTGGGTACGATTAGGGATACAATCCAAAACTCGTGAGTAGAGGTTGGCATCTTCTCTGACACGTAGACAACTACCGTTAGTTGTTACGTATGCTACTGAAGCTGTCTGAGCGTGGGAGACTGTAGCAAAAAAGATACTCATGCCAGCTAAAGCTAACCAAGCAGAAGATTTGAGAAAATTCAGCCAGTGAAATGTAAACTTGGGCAGATCATTTGCATTACCTGTAACTACTGTAGAAAGACCAAAGAGTTTTTTCCACTCCAATTCAAAATTAGGAAGATTATCTTCAACATCCTCATTAGCGGCTTCGTTAGCCATGAACATATGAGAATAAGCCATGTAGTCCATAATTTACTCCTTGATGAAATCAATCGAAAATTTGTCTAGAACTATTTAATTTTGCCCTATTTAATTTTAGATTATTTAAAATTACAATAATAGTCCGATTCCCATTACTAAAAAAGTTCAATTTTCCCATGAATTGGCAGCAGAAAACATATCAGTCCGAATTTGTACACCATTGCGCCAGACTTCAATACTAGAGGGATTAACCAAGTAAGTAAAAGTACCATTATCAGCCCGATATTTATCTTTCCCAATATTCCAAGCTGGAATTTTAATGGGTGTAGTTGAATTTGCCTTTAACTGCCCGATATAAAATAACTCAGCATTTTCTTGACAAATTTTAATCAGATTACTGGTAGTTTCACCTTCCAGAATTGTCATTCCACTGCATTGAGTAGTAACCCTTGTTGGTGCTTGTGGTGGTAAAACTTGCTGTTTTGTTGTGACAGAGGCCAAGAGTTTCATCGGATCAGCAGCTACCCGACCATTAGGATAAAATTCAAAGTGCAGATGAGGTCCTGAACTATTACCAGTAGAACCCATTTGGGCAATAATTTCACCTTGAGTAACCTGTTGACCCAGAGTAACCAATAAACGCCGATTGTGGCCATAGACTGTGACACTTTGATCAAAATGTTTAATTTCTATAGCATTTCCTAATCCCCAATTATCCCAACCCGCTTTCACAACCACACCGGATGCAGCCGCAAAAATAGGAGTTCCCGCAGATCCAGCAATATCGATTCCTTCATGTTTATATTCGTGGAAGCCTTGAGAAATCAACCCTTGAGTCGGCCAGATCAACTGATCAGACGTAATATTAAGATACTCACTGGGGGAAACTACGACTAACTGAGACGAAGCAGAAATATTAAAGGTGAGGACAATAATTAAACTAATTAAACTAATCAATCCATAGCTAAGAAGATTAATTTTTCTTATCAACATGATCAATTACACACCTAATGACTAAGTGTTATTTCAACCAAATATTGTCAACATCAGGAAAATAGATATGTCAAATTGGCAACTTTTAACAGTTATCAGTTATCAGTTATAGCAACCGCCAAGGACGTTAGGACAAAAATCAATCATGAAACCCTTTCAATTAGCGAGTTTTAAGCCTGTTCCCTGTTCCCTGTTCCCTGCTATAAGAAACATAATTTGCTCGAAACCTCTGCGTACCTTTGCGTTCACCTTTGCGAAACTCTGCGTTAAAAAAAACTCATGAACACCACAGTAGCGTCATGAGTGATAAAACTAGGAAAAAATGAAGATTTGTCGATTGGTTACTGTTTGACTAATTCTGGTTGTGGCTGCTCATCTGCTTCTGGTAAGCCTAAGATCGATTTATATAACTTCACATACTCCTTGGCAGATTTATGCCAACTGAAGTTTTGGCTCATACCACGTTGTTGTAATTGCTGCCATTGGGGTTGAAAACGGAAGCCTTCCCAAGCCCGAATCATACAGGTGAACAGGTCTAGGGGTTCATAACGGTCAAAGCAATAACCAGTACCGGCGGCGTTCATGGGGTCGTGGTGGAGTACAGTGTCAACTAATCCACCTGTACGGCGAACAATGGGGGGACAACCATAACGCAAAGACATCATTTGACTAATACCGCAGGGTTCAAAGCGGCTAGGCATTAAGAAGGTGTCAGCACCGGCATAAATCCGCCGAGATAGGGCATCGTTGTATAGCAGATAAGTGGCCATCCGTCCGGGGTAGCGGGATGCTAACTGCCACATTTGGGTTTCGTAGTTGCGATCGCCTGTTCCCAATAACACGAATTGAGCATCTGTATAAGCCATGAAACGGTCAAGGATTTGCACGACCAAATCAATGCCTTTTTGCTCTACTAACCGGGTTACCATGCCAATTAAAAAGGCTTTGCTGTTAACTTCTAAACCTACTTCTTCTTGGAGGGCAATTTTGTTGGCTTTGCGTTTATCCAAGGTATCAATGGTAAAGTTTTGGTTAATGGCTTTATCCTTTTCCGGGTCATAAATATCAAGGTCGATACCGTTGATAATTCCGGATAGTTTACCACTGATAAAAGACAGCAAACCTTCTAGTTCTTCGCCGTAAGCAGGGGTTTTAATTTGTTCTGCATAGGTGGGAGAAACTGTATTTACCCGGTCGGCATATTGTACGGCCGCCGCCATAGTGTTGTGTCCCTGCATATACCAAGGACACCAAGTAATTTTTTCTAAATACCATCTCCACGGCCCTTGATAGGCGAGGTTATGAATGGTAAAGACAGTGCTGATATCTGGGTCTTGGTGCATCCATACCGGAATCATGCCTGTGTGCCAATCGTGACAGTGGATAATTTCTGGTTTCCAGTAGTTCCAGGCAAATTCAGCTGCACCATTGGCAAAGAAAGTAAAGCGCCAGTCTTCATCTTCACCACCATAAATGCGGCGGGGTAAAAAGGCAGGATGTCCGAATAAGTACAAGGGAACATCAGTACCAGGTAAAATGCCTTCGTAAACTTCAAAGTCCTGAAACATGGCAGATCCCTTCCAAATCGGTGCTTCAGGAACCTCCATTTTGTCTGGGAGAAAGCCGTAATAAGGTAAGAAAATGCGAACATCATGCCCCATTTGTCTCAAGATTTTGGGTAATGCGCCGACAACATCCCCCATTCCTCCGACTTTTGCAACCGGAGCTGCTTCTGCTGCAACGAATAGAATCCGCATGGTAGTTTTTATTCCCTGGTTCTGCTGATCAGTTATCAGTTATCAGTTATCAGTTTTTCACTATTGACTGCTTACTGCTTACTGATTACTTATCTAATCACATCTCTTTACCGAATATCTTAGGAACCCCGTTGGATCTCGGTAAATATTTCTTCTAAGATTTCCTGTGCGCCTTGTTTTCTTAACAAGTCTGCTAGCTCTGCGCCTAGCTTTTCGGCATCTTCAGCCGCACCTGTAACGGTGTCTTTTACGAGTTTTTGACCATCGATGCTGGCGACTATGCCGGTGAGGGTTAATTGATCACCATCTATTTCTGTATTTACGCCGATGGGTACTTGACAACCGCCTTCAAGTATGCGTAAAAATGATCTTTCAGCGAGACAGCGATCGCGTGTAGGAGTATGTTCAATAGCTTTGAGGATGGAGATGATTTCTGTGTCATCGGCACGGCATTCTATCCCTAAAGCCCCTTGTCCGACGGCGTGGAGGGAAATTTCCTGGGGGAGAATTTGATGGATGCGATCGCTCATTTCCAAGCGCTGTAAACCGGCGGCGGCTAAAATCAGAGCATCATATTGGCCATCATCCAATTTTCTCAAGCGTGTATTTAAATTTCCCCGGACATCCTTAAAGGTGAAATGGGGGAATTTGTGGCGTAACTGCGCTAATCTTCTTAAAGATGATGTGCCAATGACAGCACCTGCTGGCAGAGTTTCAATTTGTTTATCTTTATATTTATCATGTACCACCAGGGCATCGGCTGGGTTTTCCCGTTCTGTAATTACTGCCAGAGTTAAACCTTCTGGTAAATTAGTAGGCAGATCCTTGAGAGAATGAACTGCAAAATCAACTTCTTGATTTAGCATTCCCACTTCTAATTCTTTAGTAAATAGTCCTTTGTCGCCAATTTTCGCTAACGCTACATCCAGGATGTTGTCGCCTTGGGTAGACATGGTATGGACTTCAAAAGTGATGTCAGGAAAACTTTTTTGGAGTTGGTCTCGTACCCAGTAAGTCTGAACTAGGGCCAGTTGACTTTTACGAGAACCAATGCGGATAGTGCGTGCAGCAGTGGAAACAACTGAAGTCATAAAACAATATGTCAAACCAGGCGATAAACTTATTCTCATCTAGACTACCGCAGTGGGTAAGTCTCCGGATTGTTATTTTCTAATTCAAGTAAACTTTATTCTGGTTTTTTTACATTTGTTTACATTTTTCCTAATTGAATATAATTTGATATCTTGATTAATAAAACTTAATTCCCCCCTATGAAGCGTTCCGCTTGCCTTATATTTAATCCGGTAGCAGGTCAAGGTGATCCTGAAGAAGAACTGGCGATAATTCGGTCATTATTAGAGCCAGAAATTGACTTAGATATTTATCAAACCACCAAGGAAGTTGGTGCTGATGAATTAGCTCAAGCAGCTGTAGAACGGGGTGTGGAAGCAATTATTGCTTCTGGGGGAGATGGTACTTTGTCAGCCGCAGCTATGGCTATAGTAGGTACGGAGATTCCTTTGGGAATAATTTCACGGGGAACAGCCAATGCTTTCGCCGCCGCGTTGAGAATACCTGATACCATTGAGGCGGCTTGTGAGACGATTTTAGAGGGATCAACTCGATTTGTAGATGCAGCTTATTGTAATGGTAAGCCGATGGTACTCCTAGTAGGTATTGGCTTTGAGGCGGAAACTGTGGAAATGGCAGACCGGGAAGCTAAAAAACGCTTTGGGATCATGGCTTATGTTTTAGCTGGGGTGCAACAACTGCGGAAATTATCTAATTTTGATGTAGAAATTGAGACTGAGGACAGAATCATTAGCACCTCAGCCGCAGCTGTCACCGTGGCGAATGCGGCTCCTCCTAGTTCGGTGTTAGCCCAGGGGCCAGCCGGGATTATTTATGATGATGGATTGTTAGATTTAACAATAGTGGCTCCAGAAAACAAAGCCGGTGCGATCGCTGCGACGTTTCATTTATTGCAAACAGCCTCTATGAATAGCGCCGCAGAACGAGATGATATTGGCTACTTGCGTGGAAATAAGTTTAAAATCACAGCCGAACCGCCCCAAAAAGTGGTTTTAGACGGTGAAATCATCGGTACAACTCCCGTCGAAATTTATTGTGTACCAGCAGGATTGAAAATTTTTGTCCCCCGAGATCAAGCCACTAGTCCTATGGAAAAGCTAGAGGGACTTCCGAATTTGACTGTGGAGATGAAAAATTCTCAGGAAGAAGAGGTAATGGAAAATAACATTGAGGAGTAAATTGTTTTGAAACTGGTTTCTGATCCCGCGATCGCTAAAAAAATTAGTAAGATGCAGCAGAGGGTAAAATGGCGAGATCCGTTAATTTTGGAGCGGGGTATCGACCAAACTCGGCTGGTTTTGGCGGATAATCACTGTGATCATCCGGAATTTTCCTTTTTGGTGGTGGGTGACAGTGGTACTCGTAGTCATCGGGGACATAATCCCCAGCGACGGGTTGCAGAACAAATGTTACCCCATCATTCTGAATGTAGTTTTATGCTGCACACAGGGGATGTCATTTATTTGGTGGGGTCGAGTGAATATTACCAGCAGAACTTTATCCAGCCATACCGAGAGTTTCTGGTGGGTGGAGAAGATCCAGAAAAGATTGATTATGACCAGATGGTGTTTAATCTGCCCATCTTACCAGTACCGGGAAATCATGATTACTATGACTTACCAGTTATTTTAAGTTTGCTTTCCTTGACTACTTTACCCCTGCGGCGTTTATTGCGATCGCAATTAGATCTAGATGTCGGTTTACATGGTTCGAGAAAAGGTAGCGCCTATGCAAAGGCATTTTTAGACTATCTCAAAGCCTTGCAGATTCCCAATGAATTAGCGCAACATTTAGATAAATATTATACGGCGCAAACAGATACAGGTCGGTGTTTGAATTATCAACCAGGAAGCTTTACCCGCTTACCAAATCGCTATTATCAATTTTGCTACGGCGGGATTGACTTTTTTGCTCTAGATTCCAATACATTTAATGAACCAGCACCAATCCCGAAAACCCGCGAAGGAAGAGAACACCGCAGACGTTTAGAAAAACACCTTCAGGAATTTGAGCAAGAAAAGCTGCAAATCATTGAATCTTCCGCCCAACTAAATCTGGAAAATCCCAGTGATGCGGAGAAACTAGATGATTTACAGGGTCAGATATCCCAAATTGAGGAACTGATTGTTGATATTGAAAAACAATTAAACACGGATATGAAAACCGTGACGGATATTGAACAACTGGAGTGGTTAAAACAGAGATTAATTAAATCTTGGAATAATGCAGATATTCGGGGGAGAGTCATTTATTTTCACCATCCGCCCTATGTGACTGAAGCGACAAAATGGCAACAAGCCCAAACTTTAGCAGTACGCGATCGCCTACGTGGTGTACTGAATGCCGTAGCCGCCGAAGTCGGTGATTTTACACAGGGAAGACCCCTAGTAAATTTAGTCTTAAATGGTCATGCTCATTGCTTAGAACATCTGCAAACAATGGATACAGGACACGGAGACGCTAATATTCATTGGGTAGTGTGTGGCGGTAGTGGCTATAGCCTACGTCGCCAAAGAAGCGAAGGGGGAGATTTAAGAGAAACCGTAGGAGATAGCAGTAAATTAGTGGCGCGATCGCATTTGTTTATCGGTCGTAATGGTCAAGGCTCTCAAAAAAGACGACCTTATTCAAGTTTACGCATAGATGTTACAGGCGATCGCCATCCCAAATTTATTCTCCGTCCTTCAATTGCCGAATGGTATCAAAGACAATGGCATAATTACGAAATAGAACCTTTCACCATCTAAAATTCTTTTTTTTCCGCCAATATACATCAGAGAACAGGGAACAGGGAACACTAAAGTCCATAGCACACCCTACTTACATCAGCTTTTTTCACTTGGTGTACCCATAAAAACAGAGTTTTGGGTCGAATTTGACCACTACTAAATTCTACCTGGGCCTTTACCCCGGTTATCAGCCTTTTCAGTCAACTTACCCTCATTGTCCTGATTGACCTCTTGGAGTTCTTCCACACGTTCTGCGGTGTCTTTAGCTGCGGCTTGACGAGCATCTCCCGGTTTCTCATAATACATTTCCGGCTCAACAGCATAATTATTCAATAAACCTTCTTGATCCATAGTGTAGCCATCAGTGGTATTGATGCTGTCTGCATTGCTTTGGCCATCTGTAGGTACACCAGCCTCTGTCGGAAGATGTTTATAGTTTTCACCTTCTCTCTGTTGACGAGCCACCGTTTCGGCGGGTATTATTCCTCGATCATAAGTATCTACATCTACACGTTTCTGAGAATCTGGATTTTGATTAGCCATATATGATTATGCCTTGTTTAAATAACTGACAGAACCAGATTAAACTGATATAGATGATAAAACTACTGTCTTAAGAAGTAATTGAAATTTAAAAATTACCTGAAAATTACCTTTTTTATGCCTTTAGACAGAGTAAAAATATAAAAAAATTGAGGACTCCAGTCCTCACTCACTGCAAACATTTTATAAAAACAGATATTACGCTTAGGAAAATTACTCTCCCCAAATTTCTTGTTTAAATAATCTGATTTTGTGATTTAACTCTTGACGAAGTTCAGTTTTAATCAGATAACGCCAACTAAACCAAGCGAAATAACCAATACCAATCAACTCGAAAAATGGCTCTAGGAGAGGAATGTCATTAATTGCTCCTAATATTGCGATTACTACCTTAAATGTAATAATTGCCGACAAAATTAAAGCCAGGTTAGTTAAAGAGCGTTGATTTCCCTGAAAAAAGCTAGTTAAATATTCAGGAAGTTCTGCTAAAAAGTCAGTTGTTTTGTTAGCAACTTGTCGCCATTCAGCTTCCCCTGTATCAGACGGCGGTAACTGAGATAACGTGTCAGTTTCTCCCCCAGTTGCTGGTAACATTCCACCAGGTGCCTTCGATTGGACTGGTTCTAGTTGCTTTTCTTCGATTTCCATAGTTTTTGGATTTTAGTAGATATAGCATACCTTCTAAATTACTTGATATGAATACATATCACAATCTACTTAGTGATTTGATTTAAAATTTTTCATTTAATTAACTCCGGCGCTGGTAAGTAGGTGAGCTTAATGATTTGTAGGATAAGTTAAACTATCGTTAACCCTTGCGAACGTTGGTTTAAGGAACGACACCGAACCTACAATTCGCTGTATATTTAATGATAACCACCTACTTAACTTGCCTTTGAGATGCAGTAAGTTAGCCTCGTGGTTGAACAACAACTGCATCCACAACTACATTATTAACGCCATCAATTTCTTTTGCTAATGGTTCAATCTTAGATAACTGATCCTTATTACTAACACTTCCTGATACAGTTACTAGACCTTCTTTTGTCGCCTCAATCGTCAGCAAACCACCAGGAATATTAGCCTCCAACTTAGAACGGACTTCACTGGCTACGTCTTCTGGATTTCTCAGACCATCATTTAACGCAGCAGTGCGTTCTTCACGGGCGCGAATATCTGCATCTAATTGTCTTCTGCGGGTTTCACCTTGAGACTCTTCCAAGGATTCTTGTCTTTCTTCTGAGGTTGGCGCTTCTACAACTTCTCCAGGAGACGGTGCTGCGAAGTCTGTTTTCGCAACATTATCAGTACAAGCAGTCGCACCGAGCAATAAAACACAACTAATTAGGAAAGGAGTTAGCTTTTGCATTTTTGTCATCCTCACTATCAACTTGGGAAAATATTATATTGGCGCTTGTAGGAGTAGCGAGGAGCCAGTTTTTGATACTCTTCCTACTCCTCATTAAATACAGAGAGTGTAATTGATAACCAACTAAATGGGATTAGACTTTTTGATCACGACGGTCAACAAGGACTACATTTGGCTGATTGCGATCGCCTGTTGCGGAGTAATTAGTAGAAATCGTATCGACAACTGGTGTCGTCTGATATCTCCCAGCATCAGGTTCTAGATGATGTCCTCCTTGATTATTGGAGTAGTCATAAACACCAAACTCTTCCACACCATAGCGATTAAAAACTTCATCAGCTGCGGCAATTTCAGTGTTTGTTCCTTCCACAATCACTAAACAATCTCCTCGTTCAAATCGGTCATGATAAACTTTGGCACGTTCTTCAGGAATTCCTAACCCAATTAATGCACCTATTAAACTACCCGCAACAGCACCAATACCAGCCCCAGCCAAAGTTGTCGCCAAGGTTGTTGCTGTCGCACCTGCGAGCATAATTGGACCAATTCCAGGTATTGCTAAGGTTCCTAAACCAACTAACAAACCCGTTATACCGCCCACAGCACCACCAGAAAATGCTCCGTTTGTTGCGCCTTCATCGGCTTTATTACCTACTTTTTCTTGTATGTGAGTTCCTGCGATATCACCTCCATGCTCTGCATCT
Source organism: Nodularia harveyana UHCC-0300 (assembly GCF_034931085.1). Classification (NCBI taxonomy): domain Bacteria; kingdom Bacillati; phylum Cyanobacteriota; class Cyanophyceae; order Nostocales; family Nodulariaceae; genus Nodularia; species Nodularia harveyana. The sequence goes on from NZ_JAYGHG010000008.1 coordinate 14,738, forward strand.
TTAGCAATAACAGAAACTGTATCCATTGAAAATCCAGAACTTTTCAATTCATGCAACGCTTTTTCTATGTCTCTGCGGTTAGCAAAAGTACCTATAGCTAGTCTACGCACGGTAAGAACCATTTTAAAATCTCCTGATCAAATATATTTAATATCGGCTAAGTTTTATGTAATTTTGCAGTTTATACTGCCTCCATCTTTTCACCTGGAGTTACACTTACTAAGTTGATATCAATACTTTTATTTACACATTTATATAAAATATTTTCATCCATCTCCTGGCATAACTCTAATCTACATCTATATCATTAGAGGTTGTTTGCAAAGTGTCCGGCTGTGATTTTAGATTTTAAAAATAAATGTTTGAAAAATATAGTAATTTTTGGATATTTTCCAATTAAGTGACGACAAATTAACAAAGATAAATTAGGAATTTTTAGGCAAAAATCCCTAAAAAAGTTTATGCAGTTTAGATAAGAAGAATTAACCACCGATATCGATGTTTCTGCGGTTTTCCTTAAGTTACGCGGATAAACACCGATAAATCAAGATGTTGAATAGTAATTCACAACAATGGCTACTCAATTGCTATATATGATATACATTCCGCCAATATAGAGAGCAATGAGAGTGAGTCCATCCCATGTAACATAGATTTGGGAGCGACTGACAGCATGATATATCAATCCCACAATTGCTACTGAAGTCATAATCATAGCAATAATGGCAGTAAATAGATGCACTTCGCTAATGTCTAACCACAAATTCCCTTTCAGGTAGACCACATCGTAAATTCCTAAAATGGCTAAATTCCAGAGATTGGAGCCAAAAATATTAGAAACTGCCATTTCTACTGCATTCATTCTAATTGCTTCCACAGATACCACCACTTCCGGTAGTGAAGTCGCAGCAGCTAGTAGCAGTGCGCCGACAAAACTTTGTCCTAGTCCAGTAGCAGTGGATACCTGGTCGCCCAAAAACGCTAGCCACACACCGAGAAGTACGATGATGACCGAAAGTGCTGTAAAAGTCAGATAAGCCTGTGCGGGTTTAATGTGTTGGTATTGAGCAGCTTCTGGTTCTACTTCTAAAATATGGGTACGTCGTCTAGTTTCAAACTGCGTCATAATCTTAGCGCTGACGACATAGAGCAAGATTAATAATAAGCTGGGAACACCAACCCATCCCAAAGTTAGAGGAATGTCTTCCTGAGTCAATAACATCCCAGCTGCGGTGACTCCTAACATTCCACAGCCTAGACTAGCAGCTAATCCCAGGCTGACTGGCGCTCTTTTGAGTAGTGGCTCTCGTCCACTGATAATATCGAGCATTCCCAAAATCATCAAATTGAAGAGACAACTGCCCAAAATGCCTCCCACGGCTAAATCTGGGGCGTTTAATACGGTTACTGCACTTACGCCTGTGGCTAATTCTGGTAAAGATGTTACACCAGCTAAGAGTAGTCCACCTACCCAGGTACGCCCCAGTCCAGTTTTCTCGGCTACAACATCAGCACTTTGGGAAAGGCGCATTCCTACAGCAATTACCGCTAGGAAACATATAAAAACTTGAATAAAAAGTGACATAGGGAATGGGGAATAGGGAACAGGGAACAGGGAACAGGGAGATTGAATTAGTAAAAATTTCTCAAACCCTCATAGAACAATTACGAATTACGAATTATCTTAACGACTTTTAAAGTTTTGAGGCTTGTATCTGCACAACCAGTAATAAATCCACCCATTGCTTGAATTTGTTGTAAATATTGTAAAGCCTGTTGAGTAATTAGTTCTCCTGGCATTAAAACGGGGATTCCGGGGGGATAAGGACAGATGATTTCGGCGCTGATGCGATCGCAACTCTCATCCAAAGGTACAATTTCACTGATAGCAAAGAAGGCTTCACGGGGGGAAATACTCGCTAAATCATCCCAGAAAATGAATTTCTGCGGACTTGGGGGATGAAAATCTGGTTTCATCTGCGCCAAAGATATAAAACCTTGGACTAATTGCTCAATATCAGATAAAGTATTGCCCAAACTAATAATAAATGTTAGATGTTGCCATGATGCTAACTCAGCTGTGACACCAAGTTTTTCATCTAAGATGGTTTCGGCTGTAAAGCCGGTGAAACCTAAGCCAGAAACGGTGACTGTTAACCGGGTGGGATCTAAATTCGGCAGATTTAATACCGTTAATCCCGGAATTTCGCTAATTCTAGTTCTCGCTATCTCTGCAAGTTCTAAGGTGCGAGACATCAGCGTTTTTCCCTGTAGTGCCATTTGTTGACGGGCGGCATCTAGGGAAGCTAAAAGTAGATAACTGGGACTGGTAGACTGGACAAGTTGCAAAGCTTTATTTACTCGGTCAATGTCTATCCTATCGCCTTGGAGGTGTAACATTGATGCCTGTGTCATAGCACCGAGGACTTTATGGGTAGATTGTACTGTTAAATCTGCACCTGCGGCTAAGGCTGGGGTGGGTAGTTTCGGATGAAAGGCAAAGTGCGCCCCGTGTGCCTCGTCTACCAGTAAGGGGATATGATATTGGTGAGTTATTTGGGCGATCGCTTGTAAATCTCCACAAACACCGTAATATGTAGGATATACAATAAATACTGCCTTAGCGTCAGGATGTTTTTCTAGTGCAGTTTGTACAGATGCCGGTGTTAAACTGTGGGCAATATCTAATACTGGATCATATTCAGGATTGATAAAAATCGGGATAGCACCAGAAAGAATCAATCCAGAAATGACAGACGAATGCACATTTCGGGGCATAATAATTTTATCCCCCACACCACAAGTAGCGAGAATTGCCGCTTCAATTCCACAGGTAGAACCATTCACCAGAAACCAAGTTTTTTCCGCCCCAAAAGCCTCTGCTGCTAACTCTTGCGCCGTTAAAATCACACCTTGGGGTGCAAACAAATTATCTAAATCTGCTAATTCCGTTAAATCAGCCCGAAAGACTTTTTTCCCTAATAAATCAACCAAGGGTTGAGAAATTCCCTCTCCTCGCTTATGTCCTGGGGTATAAAAAGGCGCGTGTTCATGGGTTGTACAAGCTTGTAAGGCATCTAATAAAGGGGTTTGGTTTTGATTGAGCATTTTATAGAAAACGAGCCATGAAATAGGAAATCTTCAGTATTTTAGATCCTATAAATGCAGCAAAAATTTAACTTTTGGATATCATTGCTACCTTACAGTAAATTCCCATTCCAGTTAGGTACTCTCAGAAAGAATTAAACGCAGATAATTTTGTAGCTGACATAGAATTAGTAGGAACAATTTTAGGCGTGTATCTTCAGTCTCGGTATTTTGGGAGATGTCGGTTTTCTGGGTTGTCATTTAGCTTGGGAAAGTCGAATAATGGAATTGAGTTAAGGTGATTTATCCCACAGCGATTTCTGTACCGGAACCAATACCAGTTCCCCAAACCATACCTGAAACTGCTTAAATTGACTTTGTAGTTAACAAAATCTCTAATCAAAAATGCTAAGAGCCGGAATTGTCGGACTTCCCAACGTCGGAAAATCTACTTTATTTAATGCTGTCGTTGCTAACGCCAAAGCCGAAGCAGCTAACTTTCCTTTCTGCACGATTGAACCGAATGTGGGCGTTGTCTCAGTACCGGACGAGCGCTTAAATGTTCTAGCTAAGATTGCTAGTTCTGCACAAACTATCGCCGCGCGGGTCGAGTTTGTCGATATCGCCGGCTTGGTGAAAGGTGCTAGTCAAGGAGAAGGACTAGGTAATCAATTTTTGTCCCACATCCGCCAAGTTGATGCAATTATCCATGTGGTGCGTTGTTTTGAAAATGACGATATTATCCACGTCGCCGGTTCTATTGACCCAGCGCGAGATATTGAAATCATTAATTTAGAATTGGCTTTATCAGATTTAGCCCAAATTGAACGGCGTATTGAACGGACTCGTAAACAAGCCCGGACTAGCAAAGATGCACAGTTTGAAATCACAGTTTTAGAAAAATTAGCTACGGCTTTAAATGACGGTAAATCTGTACGTCAGGTGAGTTTAACTGAAGAAGAAACTGAGATTATTAAGGTACTGGAATTACTGACAAATAAACCAATTATCTATGCTGCTAATGTTTCTGAGGATGAATTAGCCACGGGTAATGAGTTTGTAGAAAAAGTCCGTCAAGTTGCAGCTAATGAAAATGCCCAAGTTGTGGTGGTTTCGGCGCAGGTGGAAGCGGAATTAGTGGAGTTACCAGAAGCAGATAAGGCTGATTTTCTGGAATCTTTAGGTGTCGAAGAAGGTGGTTTAAAGTCTTTGATTCGGGCGACTTACACCCTTTTAGGCTTGCGAACCTATTTTACTTCTGGTCCCCAAGAAACTCGCGCTTGGACAATTAACGCCGGAATGTCTGCACCCCAAGCAGCAGGTGTAATTCACACTGATTTTGAGCGGGGATTTATTCGGGCTGAAACTGTTGCTTATGATGCTTTGGTTACCCACGGTTCGATGAGTGCGGCGAAGGAAAAAGGCTTAGTGCGTAGTGAAGGTAAAGAATATATTGTGCAGGAAGGGGATGTAATGTTATTCCGATTTAATGTGTAATATCATCTCAGATTAAATTTAAACTCTACCCCAGCCCCTCCTTGGAAGAGGAGGGGATAGCAAACCTTGATTTAATTATCATATTGTTTCAGTAATTTAACTGATATCAGTCTCAACATCATTATTTAGTCCTAACTCAGCCAGTGCAACTTTAGTTTCTTCAATCTTTTGGGTAGCTATTTCTCCCGTCTTGCGTGGGCAGAAATGCGTTTAATGGGTAGGTCAACTTCGATTAGGCGTTTAGGGTATTTGGTGGTTATTATTGTTATAATTAGGATTTATAGGATGTTTGTTGGCAGACATTATCTTGTAAATTCTTACTCTTTTTACTCGATTGTTGCCAAAAAGTTAATCTTTTTATACAATTGCTTTAATGATAATTTCAGATTAATTGATGCCAAATTTAAAATAGCATCTTCTGTTTCATACTCTGTCAAAACCCATTGATTCTCATTATTTTTTACGTACTGCATTACATAATATTGAGTTTGGTCAATTAAAACATATTCTTTAAATTCAGGAATTGAACGATAATAGAGAAATTTATCACCCTGGTCATAATCTTTGGTCGATTTAGATAAAACTTCAGCTATTAAGAAAGGATTTGTAACCGTTGTAGTGTTTGTACTGTAATAAACAGGTTCACCCTCAATTACCATGATATCAGGATAGGTAAATTGCCGATAGCGTGGTATCCACAATTTCACATCACCAATATAAACTTCGTATTCTAAATCATCTAATGCTAAATTTAAGCTAGTTGCTAGATTTAACGCTAACTTATTATGCTTAGTAGTTCCACCAGTCACAGAAACAATTTCTCCATCTCGAAATTCATTTTTATCATCAGCTTTTGCTTCTAGTTCTAAATATTCTTCTGGGGTATAGTAAGCTTTAACTATTTTGATTTCTTGGGTAGTAGTTTGTAATTTCATAGATTTATTTACTTACATTATCAATATATTTATATTGTATGGCAACCGCCAAGGAGGTTAGGACATAAACGGATGATAAAACCTAAACACAAAAAGGGTTTTAACCCAGTCACTAGTCCCCAGCTTCCCCCTGCCTGTTGGCAGACAGGGTAGATGTATGATTCTCAATAGTGGACTCTATACTATTAGCAGGGAGTAAATCTAAAAATAAAGTTGGTTGACGTAGAGTCATTGTTCCATCTAATTCTGTCTGCACCACATATAAACGTTCATGGAGTTTTCTACCCCGTCCATCAGTAATAGCAGCCGAAAATATATCTAATCTAGCTGGTGATTTCCTAATACCTGAGAGTGTGAATTTGCAGAATTAAGATCAGCAGGAGGGCTGAAGCCCTCACTAAAAGCTAGAGTTTTCCTGTGAATACTTTTTGGGCTGGCCCTGTCATGTAGACTCTTTGGTCGAGTTCTGACCATTCAATTTGTAAGGGACCCCCAGGTAATTCTACTGTGGCGGTGCGATCGCATTTTCCAGTTAATACACCAGCCACTAAGGATGCACAAGCCCCTGTCCCACAGGCTAAAGTGATACCTGCACCACGTTCCCATACCCGCATTTTTACATAGTTCCGATTAACTACTTGAATAAATTCGGTGTTTATCCGTTGGGGAAAGGCGGGGTGATGTTCAAATTTGGGGCCGATATTTTCTAAGTCAATGGCGGCGACATCTTCGACAAAGGTGATACAGTGAGGATTTCCCATACTTACACAGGTGACTTCCCAGGTTTTCCCGGCTACTTCTAGGGGTTGATTAATCACTTTGGTGTCAGATGAACCTAGATTAGTGGGAATTTCCCCGGCTAGTAATCTCGGTAAACCCATATCTACTTTTACTTGACCATCAGCCATGAGTTGGGGTGTGATCATACCGGCTAGAGTATGAATTTTATATGTGTCTTTGGTTCTCTCTTCCCCTTCCAAGTCGGCGATAAATCTACCTAAACAGCGAATCCCGTTACCACACATTTCTGGTTCCGAACCATCGGAATTAAAAATCCGCATGGTGTAATCAGCAGCGTTTTCTCCAGGGAGGGCAAAAATCACACCATCTGCACCGATACCAAAGTGGCGATCGCACAACTGAATAGCTTGCTCAGGAGTCAACACTGGTGAGGATGACGCGCGATTGTCAACTAAAATAAAATCATTTCCCAAACCGTGATACTTAGTAAATTCGATTGCCATTTTTCTGATGATCAATTATGAATGATTAGGGATAGAGTATTGGGTATCTGATATTAAGTTTTAAATCAGAGTAAATAATTTTCCCAGTTCCTACTCCCCTTCGGCTTCGCTCAGGGCAAGCCTACTCCCTACTCCCTACTTTCTTATAACTTAAAAATGGCTACAACTGAATTTAATACGTCACTACCCAGCATTCGCCAACTACAAGAACTAATTAAACAAAAAACACTAGTAGAGTGGAAACTGTTAAACGGTGATCTACTGACTGGTAAGTTAGCTTGGCAAGATAATAACTGTGTTTGTATTGTGGATGATCGTAATCGCCAAATAACCATTTTTAAACAGGCGATCGCCTACTACCAGCCTAAGTAGTTGTGAATTAGGAATAGGATTTGCTCAGAGGTGTGCTGCTAGCAAACAATGGTTGCAATTCATTTAAACTCCCTACCTGACCGCACAACAGCAATTGATCACCAACTCGTAAATCTGTTTTGTGATCAGGACTGCGGATGAATTTGCGATCGCGCCGCATCGCTGGGATTTGAAATCCAGATTGTTGGTGAAGATGCAAGTCTGCAATACTCATACTCAGAACCGGAGCATCTGTATTGACTGTAATCCACTGACAAGCTTTATTTAACCCAGGAATAGCCACCTTTCCCTGAGCAAATTCTTCTAAAGCTGCTAATTCTTCAGCTGTACCGACTAAGAGTAAGCGATCGCCTATTTCTAATCTCGTTTGAGCATTGGGATAATCTATTTCGGCCTCGTTAATCCGACGAATAGCCATCAAACTTGCACCTGTTAAGTAACGGATGTCCGCCTCTCCTAAACTCATATCAATCAGGGGTGAAGTGAATGGGAGAGTATACCAACGGCGATTTAAATCACGAGTGGCTTGCTGTAAATTCCGCGAAACTTCTGATGGTGTTTGCTCTGGTCGTAATGCTAAATAATGATCGTTGCGAATTTGTCTCATTTCTTCTTCCACCACCAAGGAAGAAAACCCTAAGCCTGTTAATAAATGGTTAGCCATTTCTAAGCTAGCTTCAAATTCCGGTTGTACTACTTCCTTCGCCCCTAATTGATAAAGCAATTCAATATTTTTATCTTTGGTAGCGCGGACAACCAAATCTAATTCTGGACACAGTTCTAAAGCTCGTTTCAAAGCCAGACGGGTACTCATGGGGTCAGGAAGTGCGATCGCCATTCCTTGAGCATTATTTACCCCCGCAGTTTCCAAAACGTGGAGACTCACACAATTACCATAAACATAAGCTACTCCTTCCTCCCGCAATTGCTGTATCCGGCTTTCTGATTGGTCGATGACCACCACAGGTAAATCATGTTTTTGTAACAACTTCACCAAATTCTTACCCACTCGCCCATAACCGCAAACCACAACATGGCTTGTTGAAGGTAAATTTTCTGAGACATCACGGGGATAATTTTCTTCTAAATACGGTTGCAGCCAAGGCATTGATTCGGCAAAGTTAAATAGAAATGGCACTAATCGCAACACAAAGGGAGTCAGAATCAAAGTCACGGCTGTAGTTCCTAAAATCAGCAAATATATTCGCCGGGAAACTAACCCCAAAGCCTGACCTTCACTGGCTAATACAAAGGAAAATTCCCCAATCTGCGCCAAACCTAACCCAGCGATTAAAGCTGTTTTCAACGAGTAGCGAAACAGTTTCACCAGAGGCGTAATAATTAAAAACTTACCGACAAATACCAGCGCTACCAATACCAAAATCAATTCTAGATTATTCCACAAAAACACCGGGTCAATTAACATCCCAATGGCGGCGAAAAATAAACTAGCAAAAATATCTCGGACTGGCTCGACATAGGTTAAGGTTTGGTCAGCATATTCCACCTCTGAGATCATTAAACCGGCGACAAACGCCCCCATCTCAATGGAGAGTCCTAAATGTTCTGTCAGCAGTGCAATTCCTAAACACAGGGTGACTACCCCTAATAAAAATAATTCTCGGCTTTCGGTACGGGCGAGGATACGTAACAAAGGCGGAATCAACCAAATTCCCGCTACTACTGCACCCCCCGCAAATAAAGCTAACCGCAGCAAGGCTGTGAGGATGACGATTCCGATGGTTTCTGCTGGTTGATTCAGGGCTGGTAAGACTGCAATCATTAATCCCAGGGCTAAGTCCTGGACTACCAAAATCCCCAGCATTACTTGTCCGTGGGGGGTTTCGGTTTCGTTGCGTTCCATTAAGCATTTGAGGACAACGGCGGTGGAAGATAGGGATAAAATTGACCCCAGAAACACACCTTTAGCAGGTAAATCGTCCCAAGCACCTGTGACTCCGCACACTACAACAGTGAACAAAATCGTTAAGAGAATTTGTAGTCCCCCACCTCCCAAGGCGATCGCCTTGACTTTTTTTAGTTCTGCAAAGGAAAATTCTACACCCAAGGCAAATAATAAAAAAGCGACTCCAAATTGAGCTAAAGTTTCTACTTGAATAACTTCTTTAATTACTCCCAGTCCAGTGGGTCCGACAATCATCCCCCCTATGAGATATCCCAACAGCACAGGTTGGCGTAATAGTGAAGCTAATAATCCACCACAAGCGGCGACGGCGAGAACTGAAACTAAATCAACGATTAATCTAAAATCTTCTTGCACAAGTTTTTCAAAAAAATATTAAGTCCTATTAAGTTTAGGATACAAAGTTTTCATATATGAGGGGAAGGTCAGCGATGGAGATATTTAAAATATCCTCTAAGGCGGGCAATACTTGTACTCAGTTGATCGAAGTATGCCCACCCCACAAGATTTATAGTATTAAGAATACAAACTGCTGTTAACGAACAGTACCGCGTGTTGATTCTGTGTCAATGGGCTTGATCAGGTAAAGCCGCAACATATTAGAGAAAATCGAGAACATTGGCGGGATTTTTCGCCAGAACTTGACCAATCCCCAAGCCTTACTCTCTTTGATCTCTGCTAATCTCTGAGTACCGAGGAAACACTGTTCTAATCGCCAGAAAAAGTCTGGATGACTAGTATCCAAAATCAGAGGAAATGCTCTGGCAGAGGTATTATTGGTTTCCTGAATCACTGTATTATTGTACTGGCGGGGATGTATGCCAATGGCTTCGTAAAATGTCGCCCGTTCAAATACTGTAATGGTATGGGTGACAAATACAGTCAGCAGAAAAAAACGCACCCACAACCGGGCTTTCCAACTTTGCCATAATTTGGGTTGCGATCGCAACAAGGCTTTAAAGAAATCCCCATGTCGGTTTTCATCCTGACACCAACTTTCAAACTTGCGGAACAAGGGATAAAATTGATATTCCGGATGTTTCTCAATATGGCGATGAACTAAAATATAGCGCCAGTAACCGATTTTCTCCGAGAGGTAAACAGTGTAAATTACCCACTCTGGCGGGAAAAAAGTATATGTGCGGTGTTTCGTTAAGTAGCTTAAATCCAGAGACAGATTAAAATCCGCCATAGATTTATTCAGAAATCCCGCATGGCGCGCTTCATCCCGTGCTAAATAATTAAAAGCATCAGCCAAAAGGGGATTTTTCTTTTGGAGTCGCCGGGATAATTCTTTAAACAGCAAAAATCCGGAAAACTCGGAAGTGCATGAACGCTCTAAAAAGTCAATAAAAGCGCGGCGTTTTTCTCCTTGAACGTGATCCCACGACTGCTTAAACTCTTCATCGCGGACAAAGTGATGGCGGTTATAGTCAGCACGCAACTCTTCGATCACCGCCCGTAACTCAGTCTCATTGGCGGAAATATCTAAATTAGCTACTGCGTCAAAGTCAGTGGTATAAAACCGAGGCGTTAATAAGGTTTCCTGAACTGGGGCTTTAATCCCAGGCTTCAGTAATTGAGGTTCGGGAGTTTGAACAGACTTAACCATGAGACTGCTTTCATGCTTTATCTTTGTATAGTTATATAAGCATAAATTATATTAATTACACAAGAGATAAAATATTAAAATTTTCGGGAGTACCTCATATCTTGCACCGGGCGACTGGAAGTCATTGCTACACAGGCGAAACCCACGTAGGTGGGTTCAAAACCCTTCTTTTTCCGTGAGTCCGCGTAGGCGGACTTAGTTTGGGTGGTTCCGCGATTTCTAAGGGTTCCAGGGCTTGGTGAAAGATGTCAGATGGGGGATAAGAGGTAGGGGAAAGCAGGAAAATCTAAAGAAATATTAGTAAATTTTGTAGTTAGGCAAATATTGATAGTTAAATAGTTTTGGGAGAGAAAAATGATGCAAAACCAAAAAATCCTATCATTTCTGTTATTTAGGCTGTTTGGTTGAACTCAACACATTACGCACGACAACTACTCTCTACACTAGTACAAGTTGGCATGAATCAGCCACTGTGGGAAATGCCTAAAATCCTAATTCCGAATTTCGGTAAGTAGTAATAGACAACAGAAAAAGTATACATTTCTGCCGCGCTACATGAGGCGGGATGATCACAGTTTCTTGGAGGTTTTGATGGTTTTTGTCTTGCCCGGTGTTAAATTTGATCTAGAGATGATCAAAAAGTATGATACTCCTACGCCCAGATACACGAGTTACCCGCCGGCGACGGAGTTAAATACAGAATTTACTACAGGTGATTTTCACGCGGCGATCGCGGCCTCAAATTACCGTAAATCTCCCCTGTCTTTATATTTTCACATCCCCTTTTGTGAAAGTGCTTGCTATTTCTGCGGCTGTAATACAGTTATTTCTAGAAATAAAAATATTGCTAAACCTTATATAGAGCATTTGGTGCGAGAAATCAAGAACATGGCGCGCTTGATTGATCAAGACAGAAAAGTCCTACAAGTTCACTGGGGTGGTGGTACACCAAACTATTTAAATCAAGACCAAGTAAAATTCTTGTGGGAACAGATTAGAGAAAACTTTAATATTGACCCCGAAGCAGAAATTTCTATTGAAATTAATCCCAGTTACATTGATCAAGAATATATTTTCTTTTTGCGTGAGGTAGGGTTTAACCGCATTAGTTTTGGGATTCAGGATTTTAACCCCCAAGTCCAACTAGCTGTAAATCGCATCCAGCCAGAAAAACTATTGTTTGATACAATGAGTTGGATTAGAGCAGCCAAGTTTGAGAGTGTGAATGTTGACCTAATTTATGGTTTACCTTATCAAACTCTGGAGACTTTTCAGGAAACAATCCACAAAACTATTAAATTAGATCCCAACCGGATTGGTGTGTTCAATTTTGCTTATGTCCCCTGGATGAAGCCGACCCAAAAAAATATTCCCGAAGCCGCATTACCTGAACCCCAGGAAAAGTTAAAAATTCTCAAAATGACCATTGAGGAAATGACCAGTAACCAGTATCTGTTTATTGGTATGGATCATTTCGCTAAAAATAATGATGAATTAGCGATCGCCCAACAAAATCACACCCTCCAGCGCAACTTTCAGGGATACACGACCCACGCCGGCACAGAACTATTAGGCTTTGGGGCGACATCCATCAGTATGCTGCATAATGCTTACATCCAAAACCACAAGAAGTTAAAGGATTATTATCAAGCAATTTCCGCAGATATTATCCCTCTGAGTAAAGGGATTAAACTAAATCAAGATGACATCATCAGACGGGATGTAATCATGTCGATTATGTCTCACTTCCATCTCAATAAGCAAAATATTTCTGAACAATATCAGATCAATTTCGATGAATATTTTGCCGATGAATTAGCAGCCTTAGCACAACTGCAAACCGATGGACTGGTTAACATCTCAAATAATCATATCCAGATTACAGATATCGGTAGATTATTGGTGAGAAATATTGCCGTAAAGTTTGATAGTTATCATCAAACTAAAGAACAGCGATTCTCTCGTTCAATTTGAGTTGATGATGGTAATCACTAGCTAAAAATTGATATTGTACCTGAGTAGGTCAGGATATAAATAACCACAGATATAAATATTAAGTGGTTAACTTTTACACACATATATAAAATGATTGTTTCCCGATTTCTTCAAGAGGTCGGGTATCTGGTAATCCAGGAAAATATATAACAAAAAAGTTTCTCTACCTTTTGATTTTAAGAACTCTTTCTTCTGATAGAAACAATTCTAAATAGCAATTGATAAGCTGATTACAGTTGAAATTTTCGAGGATATTTATGAATATTATTGCTTGGGCAATATTAGGAATTTTAGCTGGTGCGATCGGAAAAGCGATTTATCCAGGTAGTCAAGGTGGCGGTATTCTCTCAACCATGATTTTGGGCATTATTGGTGCATTTCTCGGCGGTAGCATCTTCACCCTGCTACAAACGGGACAAATACAATTAACGGCTGCGACTTTAAGTATTCCTGGTCTGTTCGTTGCGGTTATTGGGTCAATTATTGCTATTTATTTATGGGGACTTTTCACTAACCGTCGCAGTGTCTAATTTTTTAACTAGCTGCTAAATACTAATTTGTTAAATTCCACGCATCGGTACTACCCTATTGGTAGTATCTGTAGCGGGTTTTTAATGTTTAAAACTATTTAATTTATTAAAAATACTTTTTATCGCTAATGCACTGGAAAGCCAATCTGCATAACTTCGGTGGGTTAAAAACTAAAAAGCGTCTGGGAGTGTTGCCGTGTTTCCACCCCAAACGCTTCTTATTTGTAACTTTGCTCCTCACACACAAGTGAAGGATACCATCTTTTTTCTGTAATTGCAAGTATTTTGAATAACTATTTGCTGTAGTAGAATTTTTCAGAACAAAACAAAAAGCGCCTGGGAGTGTTGCCGTGTTTCCACCCCAAGCGCTTCTTATTTGTAACTTTGCTCCTCACACACAACTAGATAGTACTGTAGGTCTGATAAAAAGCAGGTGTGATATGTGACAGTTATTCAAGTGGCACAAATTCTAGTGTAGAGATTTAATGTAGAAAGTGGCGTACACCAGTGAACACCATGACTAAACCCAATTCATTTGCGGCTTTGATGGAATCTTGATCACGCAAACTGCCTCCTGGCTGGACAATGGCGGTAATTCCGGCGGCGGCGGCGGTTCTCACAGAATCATCAAAGGGGAAAAATCCATCACTGGCGAGAGTTGCACCTTGGGCTTTTGCGCCGGCTTGTTCTAAAGCTATTTTAACTGAACCGACCCGATTCATTTGACCTGCACCTACGCCCAGTGTAGTGCGATCGCCTGTAATCACAATAGCATTGGATTTTACGTGTTTACAAACCTTCCAAGCAAACAATAACTCGGCTAGTTCGTCCGGGGTGGGTTGACGTTCGGTGGCGACTTGCCATTTATTAGTATCAGCGATTTGATCATCAGCAGCTTGGACTAAAAAACCGCCGGCGATCGCTTTCACGGTATCTTCAGGACCACTACTCAAATCTGCTAATGTCAAAATTCGGAGTTTCGATTTCGCCGCCAGAATTTCTTGGGCTGCGGGTTCACAACTAGGCGCAACTACACATTCTAAAAACGTCTTAGTTAACTCCTGGGCTGTCGCCGCATCAATGGGGCGATTCAGGGCGACAATTCCCCCAAAAGCCGAAACAGAATCAGCATTAAAAGCCTTTTGATATGCTTCCACCAGGCTATTACCCACAGCCACACCACAGGGGTTTGTGTGTTTAATCACCGTAGCGGCGGGACTATCAGTAAACTCCGCAATAATCCGGCGGGCGGCTTCTAAATCCACCAAGTTGTTATAACTCAATTCCTTACCTTGCAACTTCGTCGCCGCAGCCCAACCAGTGGGAGTACTACCAGTTTGATACCAAGCAGCAGGTTGATGGGGGTTTTCGCCGTAACGCAGAGATTGCAATTGCTGACCAGAGAGGTTGTATTCTTGGGGTAGGGTATCGGAATCTTGTTGGCTGAGATAAGTTGCGAACTGACAAGTCAGCGCTTGCGCTATCGCTTGATCATAACTAGCCGTATGGGAAAAACCTTTTAAAGCACATTTTTGGCGAAACTCCAGAGATGCAGAACCGTTATTTTGCCCTAATTCCTGTAAATATTCCTCATACTGTGCTGGGTTACATAATACCGTCAGGTGGGCGAAATTTTTCGACGCAGCCCGTAACATCGCCGGGCCACCGATATCAATTTGTTCCACCGCATCAGATAAACTCACCCCAGGTTTAGCAATAGTTTCCTCAAAAGGATAAAGATTGACTACCACTAAATCAATGGGACGAATTTGGTTATTTTCTAAATCTGTCAAATGTTGGGGAATATCTCGCCGCGCCAAAATTCCGCCATGAATGCGGGGATGTAAGGTTTTAACTCGACCACCTAAAATTTCAGGTGAACCAGTGTAATCAGAAACCTTGGTGACAGGTAGCCCCGCATCCTTGAGGGTTTGGGCGGTTCCCCCACTGCTGATTAAATCAAAGTCAAATTCTTCGACCAAGCGCCGGGCCAGGTCAATTATACCAGTTTTGTTAGATACACTCAGCAGTGCTAGACGCGCCATGTTTTAGTTCCTCTGATGTAGGCTTGGAAGCGAAAGATCCTCAGTTTTACACAAGCCTGGGTTCAGTTCAAGACCAGATTACAGAACTAAGGGAGTGATAAATAAAAAAAGGCTGTGCTGATGTCATTCTACTTTCTGGATTCTTGGGAGAACACGCGCTACGTCTTGGAATTGTCCTGCCCGTTCTTGAGATCGCCAATAATCACTCCAAACTCAACAATGAAGCCAACTATTTTTGCTTGCCCAATCTCGGATGAAATCATACAACCTCAACGGAGCGATCGTTTCCGAATAACACCTCAAATAAGTGGCAGTGAGCAATCCGAAAGCCATAACCAGCAGCTTTCAACTGTCCTCTACATTTGAATTGTTAGACTACTTAGTCCACCTATTTATAATACTTAGTCAACCTATTTCGGGCTTGCTCCATAATCTCTTGAATGCTTTTTTGAGGATCGCACATATCTTGGTCAATACTTGACGTTAAAAATAAAGGTAGATATTCTTCTCTATTCAATTTGCTTGGATAATCACCGTACTCTCGTGAATACTTCACACCTCGAAACAGCAAGTTACATCCGTCGTCTAGAGTGACATATTTAGCGCTCTTATCTTTTAAATAACAAGATTGTATATTTCCTCCAATAAAGATTTGAGTTGGATCTTCAACTGCACGTCTCATCATACGCAAACAAGCTACATCTAATGCTGAATCCATTTCCATCCCCCCACACATGAGAGAATTCGTCTCACCAAGAATCGTTTCGCGGGCTTTTTCAGCATTATTCCCAATAACAGAAAACAGCAACTCATTTTCCTCCTGAACCTCCTCTAAAACGAAATCTGATTCTGATTCTGGTTTTGGTTCTGATCCCCTGATTTTAATTATTCTTATTTCTCCACTATCATCTGTTGCTGTCATCAAATACTCAATTTTTTGATCCCATGCATCTTTCCAAAATTCATGAAGTGTAATTTTTATCCTGTCTATATATTCTTCAAAACTGTAATTTTCATAGAATGTTTTAAAAACCGAGTCTAAATGAATTAAGCTTTGTAGCCCAAGAGAAACAGCCCCAGCAATAGAAAACACAAAATCACGGGAACTCTCATTGTCATCTCTTATAGCAGACACTATTTGAATTTTAATTCCGCTATCAGTCTGATGCCTGATTTCTGCATTTGACGCTAGAAATCCTCCTGTAGCGGTTTGCTTGTCACTAGATCCAAGAATAGTGATACGAGAATCTGCATAGCAGACTGCTCTGGGAATATCATCATAAGGAGATTTCGACTTGTATGAAATACAAAGAGTCATAAATATAGTTCAAGGATTATAAAGTTGTATTCCTACAAAGTAGCACAATTTTGTCAGATCCAATGATTTGTTATGCCTCGATCACTTCTAAACTCTTAACTTTATCGCCTGAACAATCATCTTCTCAAGTTTGCTAAAGGCGATCGCACTGTTTTGTTACTATGAGGTGCGATCGATCAGTCTATAGCTATGGTGATAGGCGATCTATTCTTGATATTAAGCTTGAAAATAGTACAATGATAGAGAAGCAATATTTGATAAAATGCTATGCTCCAAATCTTAGATGCGCTGTTCGATGGCGAAACCCTTATTCCTGCAACACCTTTAAATATCAAACCAGGGACAAGAGTAAGGATTATTGTTGAAAGCCTATTACCTGAGACTAAAGCAACCAGAAAATCATTCTTACAAACTGCCAAATCTTTAAAATTGCAAGGCAATCCAGACTGGTCAGAAAACATAGACCAATATCTGTATGGAGAAAGCAAGTCAGAAAATGCATGAAGTTTTTTTAGATACATCCTTTGCGATTGCCTTATCTGCAACCACTGATCAAAACCATGCTAAAGCAGTTAATCTTGCTGAACAGATAGAACTTCAAAATCTCTATCTCGTCACAACTCAAGCAATTTTGCTGGAAATTGGTAATGCACTTTCAAAGCAAAGATATAGGACTGCCGCAATTCAACTTCTTGAATCTCTTGAATCAGACCCAAATGTTGAAATAGTGCTTTTGACAAATGAATTGTATTGCGCTGCCTTTGAATTATTTAGAAATCGCCAAGACAAAGAATGGGGACTGGTTGACTGTGTATCATTTGTTGTGATGCAAAATCGAGGAATTGCCGAAGCCCTCACTGCGGATGAACATTTCAATCAAGCAGGATTTCGGGCGTTGTTAAGAAATTAATAAATATGCGATAGCTACGCTCGCCGCAGGCATCGCCTTAACAATCATCTTCTAAAGTTTATTATAATGCAGTCATTCCAATGTTAGCAGGGCGAATAAGTCCTCGCTGAAGCACAAACCAAGGCAATCTCATTTGGTCGATCTGGACGCATACCTTTGTGGTAATAAAGGCTGCAACTTCTTCATGCAAGCCTGTTGGTTCCAAGTCAAATATATCTCTATCAATAAGTTCATAACGGTTATCGTCACGATAACTGACGAGAAACTCATCAAAGCTGAGTGCTTTCTGTTGAATTGGTCGGTTGGTTGCGATCGCCATATATCAACTTAGCCCAATTAATACATTCATTATATCGAAACATATAGTGTTAGTTAGGACTTACTGCTTGGTGTACTAGAGACTGGGGACAAAATACTTTATTTCCTCAAATCTCGCTAACATGAAAATGACGCGCTAGTAATAAGATGCACAGTTTCATTCCCCCAGAAAGATTTTTTCCCTACCTGACTTGGACCGACATCCAAGCTATGCCAAATAAAGAAAATGTCGTGATTATTCAACCAGTGGGCGCAATTGAACAACATGGACCCCATTTACCTTTGATTGTGGATGCTGCTATTGGTGTGGGAGTTCTGGGGGAAGCCCTAAAAAAACTTGATGCAAGTATCCCCGCCTATGCATTACCCACTCTGTATTATGGTAAATCCAATGAGCATTGGCACTTTCCCGGAACCATTACCTTGAGTACCGCCACCCTGACAGCAGTAATTATGGAAATGGGCGAAAGTATTTACCGGGCTGGGTTTAGAAAATTGGTGTTGATGAACTCCCACGGTGGACAACCCCAAGTTATGCAAATGGTGGCGCGAGATTTGCATATTCAGTATGATGATTTTTTGGTGTTTCCCTTGTTTACTTGGCGTGTGCCAAATATTACTAAAGAATTATTGACACTCAAGGAAGCAGCCGAAGGTATGCACGCGGGAGATGCGGAAACTAGCATTATGCTGTCACTGTTACCAGAACAGGTGAAAATGGCAGCAGCTGTGGCGGAGTATCCACCAATACCCAAGCAAAGCAGTTCACTAAGTTTAGAGGGAAATTTACCTGTGTCTTGGGCAACTAAAGATATCAGTAAATCTGGGGTGATTGGGGATGCAACAACCGCCACTAAGGAAAAAGGCGATCGCATTTTGGAATCTGTATCCAATGGTTGGGTGCAAGCTATTCAAGATATTTACAATTTTCAGCCACTAAAACCCCACTAGTAATTATGGAAATTTGTTAGTGTAGATGTAGTAATGGTAGTGCCAGTTGGCAAATTTTGAGTCCAGGTTAACATTCAGAGATCATAATTATGACGGCATTTGAACCTCACAGCCTTCGTTCTTATAGCCAAGAAGATGTGCAGCGTATTCTTCAGTTAGCGATCGCACGTCAAGCTGATGACCAAAATAAGGAATTTTCCTATGCAGAATTGTTAGAAATTGCTAAAGAGTTAGATATATCACCAGATTCCTTGAACTTAGCAGAAATTGACTGGCGATCGCAACGTAGTGAAATTGAACAAAGACAAGCTTTTCATTCCTACCGCATCGGCAGATTTAAGAAACGTCTTGGTAATTATGCAATTATTAACACTTTTTTAATAGTGCTAGATTTTATCGGCGGCAGTACTCTTTCTTGGTCATTGTACTTTTTACTATTTTGCAGCTTGACATTAGGTTTAGATATTTGGAATACCTTCCAAACTCAAGGTGAAGAGTACGAAATGGCTTTTCAAAAGTGGCATCGTAAACACCAAATCAAAAAAACCATTAACACCGTTTTCAGTAAGTGGTTTAAAGCTTTGCAAATTTAGTTATAGCAACCGAGTTTAATTATTGAAAAAACCTCCAGAAACTATCTAGAGGTACAATATATAATTAATTTGGTTTTATGCTAAAGCTTAAACCTAGCCAATTACCTTATGCTTGTTTTTCTGATTTTTTAATTGCCAACTAGCACCCAAAGCACCAAAGGCCAATAAACCTAACATTGATGTTGGTTCAGGAACAGACACAGGGGCGGCTAGAATTTGTCCGCGAATTTCACCACCAGGAAAAATATCTGTGTGGATATTGAAGTAAGCGTTACCATCTATTAGTTCTTGTGCTAGCACATCTGTCAAAGGTGAGGTAGCATCATCAAACCGCCAATCTCCGTTAATTGTCCCCGCACTGCTACCTGCAATGGGAGGGATGTCGGCATTATCAAGGGAGTGAACCACCGGACCGTTTGCACCTGCGGGGGCGTTGTGGATGTGTGCGAAGGGTGCGACTATGACACCTTGCAAATCGGAGTAATTGATTGCATAGTCAAAAACCCAACTACCAGGATCACCAGATAGTGTACCTGTGGCTGTACCCATACCTGTGGTATTTACTGAAGGAACCTCTTGATCACCATTGAGAACACTGGTGAAGTTAAAAACTGCTGCATTAGCTGCTAGGGGTGTGAGTGCGATCGCTGCACCCATAAATGTCCCAGTTAACAAAAGTTTCATAAATTACCTGAATGAGTATGTACAATCACATAATTGCTTCACAGAGATTGTACTCTACATCATAAATATGTGCTAATTTTCACCAATTACTGACGATTTGGGCGATCGCGTCTTTAGCTGCGGCTAGAGAATTTTGTCGCGGTTGATCACCCATGTTCAGACTATCAGCATGGATAAAAGTCACATCTGTGAGTCCGACAAAACCCAAAATAGTGCGAAGATAGGGTACTTGCTGATCATAGGCTTCAGCAGGAGTTCCTGGAGGAAAAGTACCGCCACGGGAAGTAATAATTAGTACCTTTTTGCTACTATCTACTAAACCTTTGTAACCATTCTCAGCCATAGCGAAAGTCCGACCAACCCGGACAATCTGATCAATATAAGCTTTAAAAGTAGAGGGTATACTCAAATTATACATTGGCACACCAAAAACATAGTAGTCAGCAGCCAAGAACTCATCAACTAATTCATCAGATAGCTTAATTGCTGCATTCATTTCCGGTGTGCGGGTATCAGGTGGTGTAAAAGCAGCAGCAATCCAGGATTCATCTACATGGGGAACAGGATTGCGACCTAAATCCCGATAATTAACGTTCACCCCAGGATGAGTATTTTTCCAAGATGTGACGAACTCAGAGGAAAGTCCACGAGAAATTGAACGTTCACCACGGGGACTAGCATCAATGTGAAGGAGATTTGTCATAAAAAAATTATGCTATACAAACTATAGTGATGGATATGAAACAGCCTGAAAACCAATGTCGAAAAAACTTACTACATAGACTTTAAATCAAGTATAGTTAAGATGAAAAGTAGGCACTTAAAAGTACGGTACTTACTAAAAAGTAACTATGAAAGCTGAAGCGCAAACAGATAGCAGACTCACTTGCGAAGTTGAAACTACATTAAAAGTAATTGGCGGACGCTGGAAAGTTTTGATTATTAGAGAATTAATCTCAGAGGTCAAACGCTTTGGGGAATTACAGCGTAGCTTACCGGGAATTACCCAAAAAATGCTAACTCAGCAACTTCGAGAAATGGAAGAAGACGGTATTATACATCGTGAAGTGTATGCACAAATCCCCCCAAAGGTAGAATATTCATTAACAACTTTAGGAAAAAGTCTAATTCCAATTTTATATGCAATGCATAAATGGGCTGTTGATCACTTTTTGCAAGTTAATGATTAGCACAACAGTCCAGTTAAATTAAGTTAAATTTTAGTTTATTTGTTGGTTTCTAAATATGCGATCGCCGCCTCTAATTCTGAGGGGTAAGTTTCCGCAAACCTTGCAAACCACAGACCTTCAGAAGAAAACCGATCTAATGTTTTTAACCATGTTTCGGCTTCTAATTGCAAAGCTACCAATTTTTGAGATTTCAGTTGGGCTTGTCGTAATTTTTCCCGTTTTAATGCTTCCTGTTTTCTTAACTCTTCATTTGCATCTAGTTCTGCAAAATCTGCCCTAACTTCTGCCAAAAGACTATCCTCTAAAGGTAAAGATTTTGGTGATTTGGAGATGAAAGATGGCGCTACATTTCTCTGTGGTTGTGATGCTTTGGGTTTAGTCGGATTATATTTAGTTCTGAGTTCATCTAGCAGCTTATCAAGAAAATCCATAGTTTTAAACTAGTAAGTCACAGCGTCAATAAGTTCCTAGTGGAAATCGGTGTTTATCTGTTTCATTACCGCCCAGCCATACTAATCCATAATGGCATTGAGTAGCACTTCCGATAAACTCAAATCTTCCATATCTTCCATTGTAATGGTGTCGCAGATATCAAATTTTGCGCCAGCACTTTGCAAATCATCATCTAAAACCTTGAGAAAGCGCGTAGCTTGTGCATCTGTCCCCACTTGAATGAAAGAAATACCAAGTTCTTCATCGACATCCATCCGGCGAGAAGCCTCAATTATTACTTTCATTACTGCTTTGCGGTCATCCGGTTCCCCATCTGTAACTACCAAGATAATTTCGCCATTGGGCTTAGTTTGACCTGTAATTTTGCGTTGAAAGTAGTCATCAGTGGCGTGTTTTAAGACACCTGCTAAGTCTGTAGAACCAGAGGGGTCATTTTCCTGAAAGATTTGTGTCACCTTAGCTGCTGTGACATTGTTATAGCGCTTGAATCTACCGGAAAATAAATATACAGTGATACCATCGGGGTCAAATTGCTCACACTTACTTGCTAAGGCTAAGGTAGATTCTTGTGCTGAGACCCATCTAGTTCTACCACCTTTTTGATCTGGGGTAGCCATGCTCCCGCTTTTGTCAATAATTAAGGTATAGTCTCGATTTTCCAGCATAATTTAATTCTCCACTGATAATTTGGGCATTTTTACTATAGCAACTGGAATTCAGGCTACAGGGGTAAGCGATCGCCCTAAGTTTAAGTTAGAGTAGCAACAGCGATCGCTTACCATCAACGACTATTCTTCTACATCAATCCAAATACTACCTTCCTCTACACGCACCGGGAATACTGGTAGTGACTTTTCTGCTGAAATCTTAGATAAAACTTTACCGACAACAGGCGGCCAAGGACACCAGGATTGTACCTCACCAGTACCTAAGTCAAAAGCACTGCGATGTATAGGACAAACAATCGCCCCGGTTTCCGTAATTTTGCCATTTTTCATCGGCATTTTTAAATGAGGACAAGTATTATCCACAGCATAAACCTGATTGTCGTGGTTCACCAGCAAAATTTTCCGTGTACCAACTTTTACCACCTGTCTCCCTTCTGGCGCTAGCGCATCCGCAGACAAAACTTTAGTCCAACTCATGGGTTTGGTTTTCCTTTCTTAATCATCTGCTTTCAGTTTCTCGCAATTGTGACCCATGCGATCGCACAGATTAAGTTAGTTAACTGAATGTTTTCGCTGTAGGATCTGTATAAGATGTCAACTTAATCAAACTGGCCTCTCTTATGCCCAGAAAATCCACATCTTCCTCCCAGTCCCCAACCACAACATCACTGGCGCTTTCATCTATCCATATCCGCCTAGAAACTTTAGACAAAGAACATCAGTGGCTATTGAAACAAATTAAAAGAAAACGCACCGAACTCAACAATTTTGTTGAACAGATGCGTTCCGTCGCCACAGATATCTTTAATCGCTGTCATCCCAAATTTGAAAACCTGATAGATATCGACCGAGAAATTCATACCCTATTTGATGAAATCTTCTCCCACAGAAAATTGGGTAAACAGACTAGAAAAGATATTACAGCCATTTATTATCAACTCCAGTTAGCCAGAATTATCACACCCAAACCCAAACATGATCCGGAAGATGAAGACATAGATTTAAACGAAATCTTTGGAAATGATACTCAGGAAGATAACTTTTCAGATACACATACAGAAGAAAATTATCAATATCGAGCCGCACCACAAGAGACAGACTTTTCTGTTGATAAAAAATCAGATGCTGCTAGGAAAATTCGTCAGACATTCTTGAGTTTAGCCGAAATATTTCACCCAGACAAGGTAAAAGATAGCGAAACTCAAAAGCATCATACCGAAATCATGAAGGAAATCAATAAAGCCTACCAAGATGGTGATTTAGCTAGACTGTTGGAAATTGAACAGCAACATCAAATAGGTAACTATATTAATCTTGATAGCGTAGACGATTTAACTCGTCAATGCATGAGCGTAGAACAGCAAAATCAAATCCTCAAAAATCAATATGAGACATTAAAACAGGAACTCCGCCAAGTGAAAAACACCCCAGAAGGCGCGATGGTTTCTGATTGTCGTAAAGCCACAAAATTAGGAATAGACCCCATTGGAACGATGGCGGAACAAGTAGAAGCAGAAATTAACACTATTAAAGCCATTCGGGATTTTGTCAAAGATTTTCGAGAGCAAAAAATCACTATTAAAGAGTTTCTCTCAGGACCCGTAAATCTGCGTTATACGGATGAAGATTCTGAGGATGATATGTTTGAAGAACTGTTTCTAGAATTAGGTGAACTCATGTTCTTTTAAAGAGTAACTTTCTAGATATAAATCATCATTCACTTCACCATGAGCAAAAAAATAGAAATAGCACAGAGTAAAATATCACTGCGACCTGGTACTTTATGGAATAGAATCCAAGAGCAGACTAAATATGCCTTAGAATGTGGAGCATTGCTATCAATACCGACAGATTTTGAATTTGTCGAGCAGAATAGCATCAAATTTTTAGTCAGAATTTTATCTAATCTTACTCGCAAAGATACCGCCCAGCCACCAAGTAAAAAAACTAATCCCTTTCTTCCTTACGAAGAAGATTTATTTGTTGCAGATATTTCTCCGACTCATGTTTCTATATTGAACAAATTTAACGTTGTTGACCATCATCTGCTAATTATTACTCGCGCCTTTGAAGAACAGGAAACACTACTCACCCTGGCAGACTTTGCCGCGATGTGTGCCTGTCTAAGTGAGTTTGACGGTTTAGTATTTTACAATGGTGGTAAAATTGCTGGTGCAAGTCAGCCACATAAACATCTGCAAATAGTACCCTTACCACTCACACCTTCCGCAGTGGAAATACCGATAGCACCGCTAATTAAATCGGCAAAATTTACCGACTCTGTAACCACTATACCGGAATTGCCCTTTATTCATGCTTTAGGGAAGTTAGACCCAAATTTTAATAATTCCCCCTTAGAAGCCGCAGCAGCGACACTAGAGCTATATCAGAGCCTATTAAGTGCTGTAGATTTAGCAACATTAGAGGATAATAGAGCATCTGGGGCTTACAATCTTTTAGCTACAAGAGAATGGATGTTAATTGTACCGCGATCGCACGAGCATTTTGATTCTATATCTATCAACTCCTTGGGATTTGCAGGGGCGTTGCTGGTGCGGAATCAACAACAAATGCAGACAATCAAGGAACAAGGGCCAATGACAATTTTGCAGAATGTGGCTTTACCAGTTGTATAGAACCTCACCCGGAGGGAAAACCTACTTGTGACTTCTCTCCGCAAGGGAAGAGGTTAAATGGATTTCTGGCTCAATTTTATTTATGTATTTTTATATTATCAGGAAGTAATAATTTTCCAGACATTGCCCAAATTGTTATTTTATATTTGTTTAATCGGAAGTCTAATATCGATTTTGGTTTCCTGGTCAGGAATGGAAGTACATTTGATAGAACCTCCATGTTGCTCAACGATAATTTGATAGCTAATAGATAAACCTAAACCAGTTCCTTGACCAGTAGGCTTAGTAGTAAAAAAAGGTTGAAAAATAGATTGGCAAATCTCGTCACTCATACCACAACCATTATCAGTAATTGAGATCACGATTTGATTATCCTGAAAATTAAATGTCCGAATCCAAATAGTTGGTGTTGTATCTGTAGTTGGATAAATAATTTTTGCTTTTTTAATCAATGCATCAATGGCATTATTAATTATATTTAAAAATACTTGATTTAAGCAGCGAGGATTACAAAAAAATGGAGGAATTTCCCCGTACTCCTTAATCACTACAATAGGTTTACTCTTACCATAAGAACATTTAAGCCGATGCTGCAAAATAAGGAGTGTACTATCAATACCCTCGTGTATGTCAGCTTTTTTATAGTCAGCTTCATTCAAACGTGAGAAATTTGAGAGCAATTGTACAATTTCTCCAATCCGAATTGTGCCAACTTCCATCGAATTTAGCAGCTTTGGCAAGTCGCTCTTGATAAATGTCAGGTCGCTATTATCAATAGCTTGGACAATTTTTATATCTGGATTTTGATATACAGAAGCATAAATTTCTAGAATATTTAGTAAGTCATCGGTGTACTGATGAAGATGTTCTAAATTACCATGAATAAAACTCACTGGATTATTAATTTCGTGGGCAATACCAGCAATCATTGTTCCCAAGGCTAACATAGTTTCACGTTGAATTAATTGCATTTGAGTTTGCTGATTTTCTTGTAATTGAAATAAAGCTGACTCTGCCTTTTCTTTAGCTTTGCGGTATTTTTCCTGTACTAAAAACAGTCGTTCCAGTGTTTGATAGTAGATAGTAACGCTAAAAAACACAAATAATGCTCCAAAAAAGAAAACCATGCCAGTGAGCAATGGTATCCATTCAATCAGCTTTCCAACTGTTAAATAGATGCATAACAAATAACCGCCCAGAAAAAAAATCATGAGGAAAAACATGATTCGCCAACTCAGTCTTTCTGGTTCTGTCTTGAATAATTGGAGAATTTTTTGAGTCCTGAGAATGGATAATCCCAATATCCAAGCCCCAAAAGTAATTAGGGTGATAATCAAAAACATAACAATTGAAGAACTTAGCATGGGATTGAGCCGAAATAGACAAAAAAAACTGCAAGATGGTTTGTAAATTCCTAGTATATTTATGCCCAGCAGGTAAGTATATACACAATAATTAATGGCATTAATTATTGCGGCTCAACAGCGTTAACCACTTAGGGGTAAAAGTAGCGAAGACAATATTGGCAAGTGAGTTTGTAGTTGAAGCGTTGTATCTATTACAGTTACCAAAACTGTAACAGTAATAAAAGATCAGGCTATTAAGGACTATTCTGGGTAAATGCAACAGGGCAAAGATCACAAAACAAGTTGAGTGTGAGGATTTACCAATGTCTTATCCCATTCCGTCCAAAATGTGGCAGCGAGTTAGTATTTTAGCACTATTTTTGTTAATACCGTCAGTAGGACTTGCTGTTTTACATCAGTCTGGGACAATTGCCATTCCAGCTAATAGAAGTTCTGCCAACAAATCCATTCTACCTAATAACCCCGACTATCAAGCACTCCAGGCATTAGTAAACAATTATAGTTGTGTCGTCACCGTCCAAAACTTTGGCACTTCTCCTATCACCCGGACAGAGTTTGCTACAGTCTTGAATAGTTGTTTAGACGCAACTAACTCTACAACAGTTGCTGAAGCCGACCAAAAAATTCTGCAACGCTTACAAAGGGAATTTACATCAGAGTTAGCAACCCTCAACAACTCCATAAATGAGATACAAGCTGATAGTAATCTTACTTCCAGCCCAACTAGAGAAGCCATTCAAGCTCCCTCTGTCTCTAAGGTTCGACCCTCTGGTATGCCTTCCTCTACATCTGCCCAAGATCAAGCTTTTGGTAGTTCAAGTAGTCCTCGCCAAAATCGTAGTAGCAACATTGAACCTCGCATGGTCGCCCCCGTACCGGAACCGCCAACGGGTACTACATTCAACACAGAGAACTATAACCGCATTGAGGATAATTCCTTTCATCGGGTGAGTGATGAACCTCTTTCTACCTTTTCCATAGATGTAGACACAGCATCCTACAGTAATATGCGACGCTTTATTACTCAAGGACAATTACCACCCAAAGATGCTGTGCGGATAGAGGAAATGATTAACTATTTTAGCTACGATTATCCTCAACCCAGAGGGAATCGCCCTTTTTCTGTTAATACCGAGGTGACTACTGCTCCCTGGAATCCCCAACACAAGCTAGTACAGGTAGGTTTGCAAGGTAAACGTTTGGAGAGTGAAAACTTACCAGCCAGTAACTTAGTATTTCTGATAGATGTTTCTGGTTCTATGAACCAACCCGCAAAATTACCTTTGGTCAAACAGTCGCTGAGATTATTAGTGAATGAACTGCGTCCTCAAGACCGGGTAAGTTTGGTAGTTTATTCTGGGAATGCGGGATTAGTTTTACCTGCTACTTCTGGGGATGAAAAAGCAGAAATTTTGGCGGCCATTGACCGCTTGGAAGCTGGGGGTTCTACTGCTGGTGGTCAGGGGATTGAATTAGCTTACAAAATTGCTAAAGAAAGCTTCCTCAAGTCTGGAAAT
The DNA here is from genome assembly GCF_034931085.1 of Nodularia harveyana UHCC-0300. Classification (NCBI taxonomy): domain Bacteria; kingdom Bacillati; phylum Cyanobacteriota; class Cyanophyceae; order Nostocales; family Nodulariaceae; genus Nodularia; species Nodularia harveyana. Next base: position 42,584 of record NZ_JAYGHG010000008.1, read on the forward strand.
AATCGCGTAATTTTAGCTACGGATGGAGATTTTAACGTCGGGATTTCCAGTGATGGCGAGTTGACCAGATTAATTGAACAGAAGCGAGATCAGGGAATTTTTCTCACAGTTCTGGGATTTGGGACTGGTAACTACAAAGATGGCAAAATGGAGCAACTAGCTAATAAGGGTAATGGCAATTACGCCTATATTGATACCTTATTAGAAGGGAAAAAAGTCTTGGTTCATGACATTAGGGGAACTCTGTTTACTATTGCTAAGGATGTAAAAATTCAAGTAGAGTTTAATCCCGCTAAAGTCCAAGGATACCGCTTGATTGGCTATGAAAACCGCCTACTGCAAAACCAAGATTTCAATGACGATAAAAAAGATGCAGGGGAAATTGGGTCTGGTCATTCTGTGACTGCACTGTATGAGGTGATTCCTACTGGTGTGGATAGTGATGTAAAACTCCCGGAGGTGGACTCGTTAAGATATCAGCGTCCTGCTGTGACTACTCCAGCCGATAATGAAATGATGTTGGTAAAACTCCGGTATAAATTACCAGAGGATAGCACCAGTCAACTGATTACCCAAACTATCTCAGATCGTGACTTTAAAGCTAACCAATCACCCTCCCGTAATCTGAGATTTGCGGCTGCGGTGGCGACTTTTGGCATGGTACTGCGTGATTCTGAATACAAGGGGAATGCAGATTTAGATTTGGTGATGAATTTGGCAAGTCAAGCCAGAGGAGAAGATGAAGAGGGCTATCGGGCTGAGTTTATACGCTTGGTGGAACAATCTAGGGGATTGATGACCAGGAGGTGAACCCCACCCCCAGCCCCTCCCCGCAAGCGAGGAGGGGAGAATTTGAGCTAAATTATTTCTTGGCGACGATGATGGGCAGCTTGTAATAATAAGGACTCAGCAAAGGCGATCGCATCTGTGGCAGATTTACCCCCAGCTAACTGGGCTAGTTCTTCTCGGCGATGACTGAGATTTTCTAAATTCGTGACTCTGACCACAGTACGCTGCTCAGTATTATTACCCTGAGTAATTGTTTGTTTATCTACACGGAAATGTCTGTCCGCCATAGCTGCAACTAAGGGCTGGTGGGTGACACATAATACTTGGTTTTTTTGACTAAGTTGATGTAACTTTTCGGCGATCGCCTGAGCAACTCTCCCAGAAACTCCCACGTCAATTTCATCAAATACCATAGTTTCGGCGGCATCCACTTGACAAAAACAGGCTTTTAGTGCTAGTAAAAACCGACTCATTTCACCACCAGAGGCGATCGCAATTAAAGGTTGCAGAGGTTCCCCAGGATTCGGGCTAAACATAAAGGTAATTTTGTCTGCACCTGTGGCTGTGGGGGAAATTGCGGCTATCTCCACCTGAAACTTTACCTTTTCCATCGCTAAAGGCTTCAATTCACCCAGCAATTGAGATTCTAAATATGCGGCGGTTTGACGACGCAACTTTGTTAACTCTGCACAAGCTTGATTTAATTCTACAAAACAGGCTGTTTCCTGTTGTTCTAAACTTTCAATAGATAATTCACTATCATTCAGTTCCGCTAATTCCCCTTGGATGCGTTGGTAGTAGGCGATCGCTTCTGTCAAAGTCGGGCCATACTTGCGACAGATTTGTTTCAATTCCTGAATCCGCTCTTCTACTTCTTCCAATCGTTGGGGATCAGCTTCCAAACTACCACCATAAGCATTAATTTGTCTGCCCACCTCAATCATCGCCGTTTGAGCATCCCTGACCAAATCCAACAGAGGTTGTAGTTGGAAATCGTACTCCACCATATCAGTTAAAGTGGCTTCGCTATCCCCCAATAAATCGGCAACGGCTGGGGTTTCATGATCATTTTGATACAAGGACTCATACACCTTGTAACTCATCTGTTGCAGTTCCACCACGTGATTGAGGCGTTCCCGTTCTTGCAGCAGTTGTTCCCATTCTTGGGGATCGTGGAGATTAGCAGCCCCTAATTCCTGTATTTGATAGGTGAGTAAATCCAGTTGCTGGAGACGTTCCCTTTCTGATGTCCGGCGTTTTTCTAACACCTGATGGGCTTGTTGGTAAGCAGTAAAAGCCGTAGTGATAATTTGACGCTGTTGTAGTAACGAGTCACCACCGTAGACATCTAACCATTCCCGGACTTGGGCGGATTGTCCCACCTGTACAGTTTGACCTTGGGCGGTAATTTCCACCAGGCGATCGCGCAAAACCCCCATAATTTGCCGATTTACCAACACCCCATTCACCCGTGACCGGCTGCGAATATTACTAGCCGTAGCCGTAATTTCTCGGCTAACCACCACACAATTATCTTCAGTTAAATCAATTTCCTGTTCACTCAACCAAGCAGTTAAAGCTGGATGAGATGTAAAAGTCGCCTCCACCATAGAGCGACTAGTCCCAGTACGAATCACTCGACTAGAGACTTTACCACCCAAAGCCGCATCAATCGCATCCAAGATAATTGACTTTCCCGCGCCGGTTTCACCCGTGAGAACATTCAGTCCCGCGCCAAATTCTAGTTCCAGTTGGTCAATGAGGGCAAAATTTGCAATTCGCAGGTAAAGCAACATCAAGCCAAATTCTCCATGAGGGCAGATGCCGAGACTTTTAAGTTACACAAAACTCAGCACAATATTTTTGTTACCAACTATTGGTGCATATTTTGATGATACAACGCTTTTCCATCGGAAATCTAGACTTGGTTTTTATGCCTCAAGTCACCCTACCGACAAAATCCCACGCTCAGGTTGAGAATCAAGATATTATTTAGAGCAAGCACCAAAGAGGTTAGTACACAATCACCCACTCCCGGACACTGAGCGACTTGTACTGAGCGCAGTCGAAGTAAGCCGAAGTGCCACTCCCTGCTATAAATAAAGACTAATCATAATTTTGGTTGTCATAAAACCATAATTTTTTTCCCTATGATGGATGCTTGTACTCTAACTTATTGTTACAATACTTCACATAGTCAATGCGAAAAGTGCCTGACTCCATGATTGTGAAGACACTCCCCCCGACTTCCCCAAAAACCGAGGACAAACCACCAGTGACTGAAGTAGTAACAGAAAATGGCCAATCAACCTTGGTTGTTAGTTCACCAAAGCGCATAACTCAGCCACACCTAGAGACTGAGGCCATACTTTACGATCCCCAAGAAATCAGGGAACATTATCGCCATCGACCCCTGACAGTTTTGCAGCGTATTTTTGCAGTTTTGGGACCCACTTTTTCCTTTGTCTTTGGGTTGTGGTGGGACAGTGTTCGAGGAGTAGTGGTGAAACAAGACCACCGTCGCGCCGTTCAACTGCGAGAACTACTCACCCAACTGGGGCCTGCTTATATCAAAATTGGACAGGCTTTATCCACTAGACCGGATTTGGTTCCCCCTGCATACTTAGAAGAATTAACCAGATTACAAGACCAATTACCACCGTTTCCCAACGAAATTGCTTATCAATTTATTCAAGAAGAATTAGGCGCAGCACCTCCACATATTTACGCTGAAATCTCGCTACAGCCAATTGCGGCGGCTTCTTTGGGACAGGTTTATAAAGGTAAACTGAAAACGGGTGAGGAAGTCGCTATTAAAGTTCAGCGCCCCGACCTCAGAGAAAGAATTACCATTGACTTGTATATTTTGCGCCAACTTGCTGCATGGGTACAAAATAGAGTTAAGAAAATTCGCAGTGATTTGGTTGGTATTCTCGATGAATTAGGCGATCGCATCTTTGAAGAGATGGATTATATTCATGAAGGAGAAAATGCCGAACGCTTCTTTGAGTTATATGGTCATATAGAAGATATTTACGTTCCCAAAATTTACTGGGAATATACCAATCGTCGCGTATTGACGATGGAGTGGATTAACGGCACAAAATTAACCCAAACCGCCGAAATTAACGCCCAAGGTATAGACGCTCGTTATCTGATTGAAGTCGGAGTCCAATGTTCACTGCGCCAGTTACTAGAACATGGATTTTTCCACGCTGACCCCCACCCAGGTAACTTGTTAGCCACACCAGAAGGAAAATTGGCTTATCTCGACTTTGGAATGATGAGCGAGGTACAACCACCCCAGCGTTATGGTTTAATTGAGGCGATCGTTCACGTAGTTAACCGTGACTTTGAAGGTTTAGCCAACGACTACGTAAAGCTAGATTTTCTATCCCCAGAGACAGATTTAACACCAATTATTCCCGCCTTTGCGAGAGTCTTCGCCGATGCTCAAGGAGCCAGTGTTGCTGACTTAAACATCAAAAGCATCACTGATGAACTCTCAGCCTTAATGTATGAATATCCTTTCCGCGTTCCTCCCTACTACGCTTTAATTATTCGCTCCCTGGTAACTTTGGAAGGGATAGCCATATATATCGATCCAGAATTTAAAGTCCTCAGCGAAGCCTATCCTTATGTTGCTAAACGCTTGTTAACCGACCAAGCACCACAATTAAGAACATCTCTGCAAAATTTACTTTTTAAAGATGAAAAATTTAGGTGGAATCGGTTAGAAAACCTGTTAAAGAATGCTAAAAAAAATCAAGATTACGACTTCAATTTAGTATTAAACCAGGGATTAGACTTTCTCTCATCGGATCGTGGTGCATTCATTCGGGACAGAATGGTAGATGAATTTGTTAATGGACTAAATGCTGTCAGCAAAAATGTTTTACACAATTTCACTTATATTCTGCGAGAACAAGTCGGTTTAACAGCAATTAACGAAACCCCCAGAGCCACAGTTGAACAACAGCAAACCCTAGAGCATATTAAAAATATTTTAAATATTCTCAGAGAAACCCGTGGTTTTGACCCAGTGCAATTAGCACCCCAAATGGCTCAATTGTTAGTTAATCCTGGTGTCCACCGTTTAGGTCAGCAAGTTACCAATCGTCTCACACAAAAAGCGATCGCGCATTTCATTCGGGAATTATTAGCAGCTGAAGAGATTAACAGCGATAAATCTGCAAGGACTTCTTTAGCTACGAGAGCGTAAGATTCGCTGGATGCAACAAACACCTGGACTAATCTTGTGGGGTGGGCTACTGGTCCCCCCAGAACGGGCAATATGCCTGTTCCACAAGAGAAATATAATGCAATATTTTAGCTGTGTCAGTCCAGTAGGGTGTGTTAGCGATAGCGTAACGCACCAAAGCCCGGTAGGGTGTCTAGACATGGCTGAATCTAGAGCGGGGAGAGTACAGCACCAAAGTCCGGTAGGGTGTCTAGACATGGCTGAATCTAGAGCGGGGAGAGTACAGCACCAAAGCCCAGTAGGGTGTCTAGACATGGCTGAATCTAGAGCGGGGAGAGTACAGCACCAAAGTCCGGTAGGGTGTCTAGACATGGCTGGCGCTAGAGTGAGGAGAATACAGCACCAAAGCCTTAATAACGGTGCGTTACGGGTTTTATCCTAACGCACCCTACAATACTTAATTCGTAGGTTGGGTTGAAGTATAAAACCCAACGCATTTGTTGGGTTGCGCTGTCGCTTAACCCAACCTACAAAAAATGGCTCAGGTATTATTTACAAAATAGATTTTATCTGCTATCTTAGATACTAAGAGTATATGCTGCTCAAAAAAATAATTTGATAGCTCCTTTTCACTACGCTAGGAGAGGGCAAAGAGGAAGAAGAGCAAAGAGCAGAGGGTTAGAGTGCAAAGGGCTAAAGAGTCCTCGCCGCCTCACTACTACAAACAACCCGAAAACCGATATTGCTGTACGCGTTGTCTGGGTAGAGGTTGTTGCGAGAGGCAGAACGACAGAATCCAGGATCGTAAGGCCACGAACCACCTCGCAGCAGCCGGAGAACTTGATTATCATTATTAATCCAAGCACTCCCATCCTTGGGCGCACCATCATAATTACTGTGCCAGGTATCTAAACACCATTCCCACAGATTTCCGTGCATATCATACAAGCCAAAGGCATTAGGAGGAAAGCTGCCTACAGGCGTTGTTTTTTGCCGATACTCTCCTTTCGGGCTATACTCACCATTATAGTTAGCCACTTCAGTTGTAATTACATCACCAAAATGAAAAGGTGTATAGGTGTGAGCGCGACAAGCATATTCCCATTCCGCTTCGCTGGGTAGTCGATAATCACGACCTGTTGCTTTAGACAGTCTGGCACAAAACTCAACTGCATCATCCCAGGAAACACTGTCTACAGGAAGATTTTCATTTCCTTTAAAATGAGATGGTCGAGGATCTAATTTGCTATTAATTTGTGGCAAAGATGCAGCCACTCTTGCCCATTGTGCTTGAGTTACTAGGTATCTTCCCATATAAAAGTCTGGAACCGTTACTTGATGTTCCGGGCGTTCATTATCCCTGCTTCCTTCCTCCTTGTTGGAAGCACCCATCATAAAAGTACCACCGGGAATCTTAACCATTTCTAGTTTTACACCCTGACCTAAATCTTCTGTGAAGCCTTCAGCTTTTCCTGAATAGTCATTACGCTGAATTTTATCGGCGTTCCCTAATTTCTTTTCTTCAGTTATTATTAATTTGGCAAATTTAAACTCGAATTTCTGTAATTCTGGTGAAGATTCAGGTATCTCTTCTGGAGGAGATGGAGGAGGTGGCGTAGTGAATGAAGAATGGGAATATCCTAATGAACTCAATCGCTGATTAATCAAAGAAGCAATTTCATGAGGTTTTCGACCTCTGATATCAATATAACCGTCAATTGAAAATAAACCAGAGACATCACCACTATCTATGCGAATTGGCATAATTGCTGATGGTGATTTCTGAATTTTGGTTTTTATCAAGTCACGTATAGCCCGCCATTCTAAACGACACCAATCTTTTCTTTCATAATCTTTACCAATAAAAATAACAACTAAATCACATTGCTTATGATAAATATTTTGTAGGTGTATATCTAGATTTGGTATGGCAAGTTCAGCTTCATGAAAATTGTCATAAAAAATTTTATGTTTACTCCATTCCAGTGCTAATTCCTGAGCAACTTTTTCTACAAAATCTCTAGCTTCCCCAGGAAATGAAAGTCCTACTCGAAATCGCAAATCCGCCACTAATATAGCCTCACTATGCTTTTATTCATGATTCTAGCCAATTTAAATACAAATGTGCCTTTTTTCAATCTTGTAGGGTGTGTTAGGATGAAATCCGTAACGCACCAAAGCCTTAATAATGAATGGTGCGTTAAGCTGCACTCTAGCGCCAGCCATGCACACACCCTACTAGCTGGACTTTGGTGCGTTACGCTGCGCTAACACACCCTACCTGTTTGTTCAAGAATAAAATAGTAGTCCTATGGCTATAAATCGAGATACTGCTAAAATATTGAACATTTGTAAGCTTTTAATTACTTCCTATAAATAAAAATAAACTCGACTTTTAATTCTCATTGAGAAATGAGCAAAAACATCAGATATCCCACTTATTTAAAAATTCGGGGATCTAAGTATCTGAATTATAGAATGAAATATCTAGCAATAATTACCGTGATTAATAATGTTAAATAAAACGGGTAAACAGAAAAAGACAAACTAGATTTGAATAATAAACTGACAACATTCATCCCTTTTGGTGGAGTAAGCTTAAAAAGGTGATTAACAGTCACTTCACCGGAATGTAAATGGTTCACAAAATTATTATATATCTGCCGAAAGCTGCGTTCTTGTCCTAAATAATATGAGTCGAGTAAAAAGAACAGCAGTATGGGGATAAGAGATATCCAAGCATAAGTAGGCTTATTCTTATCTGCTAATACTACTAAAGTTGCTGAAACCAGAGAAATACACCAAGTTTTGCAGCTAGCACTATTATTAGCCATCCGTGCAATAACCCCTTGCAAGATATTCAAATAACTCTGCACAGAGTTAGAATCAGGGTCTACTTTATGTGGTTGTGATTGGGGATTAGAGTTATTCACTGAAACTTTTAGCTACTATTGTGGTATTGTTACTCTGATTATATATCCTGAGAGAATGCTTGATTTAATCCAAAATGAAGTCCAGCTAAAACTTAATCTGAGTTTTTCTGAGAATTATTTTTGTGACGTTTAAGACTTTCTTCTAAAGCTTGAATCTGTTCTCGTCGGGCTTCCAATTCTAAAGAACGCCGGGCTAATTCTTGATTTTGTAAAGTTAGAGATTGTCGCCAACTTTCGGCGCGTTCGGCTTCTTTTTGCAACTGTTCTGGTGTTACTCCAGTGGTGAGGTAGGTTTGGACTAAATTTAGTACCCAACTGCTAGCATCTTCTAAACTTTCAATTTTACCTGTAGGGGAAAGCTGCACTAAAACCAGAACTTTTTCACTCATGGTAGTTTCTTTTTCCAGAGGAATTAAAGTTGTTTCTGACATCACTACCCAGAGGTTTTCAGATTCCTGACGTGCTAATAAGCGTAACTGATATTTATATATTTTAGCTAGATATAGCATGGTGTTAGATGCTGATTGTAATTGCCAAGGTATTTTTTAAGTTTAGACAAGGGCGGGCAAGACTTGTACTGAGCTTAGTCGAAGTATGCCCACCCCACAAGATTGAGATCAATTGTTACTCATTGCATCTATACTAAGGTACGTAGGCGATCGCGTAAAATTTCGGCTTGTTTTTCAGCTTCCGCTAAAGATTCTCTCGCACCCTTGACCACTTCTGCTGGGGCTTTATCCACAAACTTGGGATTACTTAAGCGCCCACGTAAAGAATTAGCCTCGGCTTCGGCTTTATTCAGGGTTTTTTCTAGTTTGGCACGGAGAGTAGCAATATCGACGACATCACCACTCAGGGGAATTACTACTTGTACAGTACCGACAACCCCGGCGATCGCATTTTCGGGTTCTGGCGCTGCTGGTGCTTCTGTTGGTAATATTTTTTGCTCATTCTTTTGCGGGAAATATTGAGACAATAACTTTTGTCTAGCCTCAGCCTTCAGCAGAATTTGCACAATAAACCAAGACGCATAACCGAAACCAACTATTTCAAAGAACGTCCCCACTAAAGGAACTCGATAAATTGTACTTCCGGTGAGTAAACCTATTCTGGCAAAAACTAGCCCGACAATTATCCAACCAATGGTTTTCAAACCCCTCTGAGGTTTTTTCTCCACATCTTCAGGGCTGGTTGCTTCGGTAACGGAGGCTTGTTGAACATCAGCACTTCGGCTCCGCTCAGTACAAGCAATCGTGAAATTCTCAACCTTAGCCAAATCTTGAATGTAAGCCTGTCCTGCTGTGAGGATTTGCTGTTCTTGGGGACTATCAGTTTGCAAATTGGCTGTAATTTTTACCCCTGGCTTAATATCCGCCTCGGCGCGTAAATTCCGAATTGTGCGGATTGTGCCAATAAGTAGATCAAAATGTGTTTCCAACTCTGGATTAATCAGGTTATTATCGGCTTCAGGATAGGATTGTAAAGCTAAAGTTTCTAAAGAATCCGCAGGTTGTTGGGTGAGAGTTTGCCAAATTTCCTCAGTAATATGAGGCATTAAAGGATGGAGTAATTTTAAAATTCCTTCCAAAACATAACCCAAAATTTGTTGTGCGACCTTGCGGGAGGCGGGATCTGCATCTTTTTGTAACCGGGATTTAACTAACTCAATATACCAGTCACAAAAATCACCCCAGATAAATTCATACAGACCTTTAGCGGCTTCCCCTAAACCGTAGTTATCAATGTCCTTACTGGTTTGTTTGATTACTTGATGATAACGGGAAATTATCCAGCGATCGCTAAGTTCTGTAGGGATTGGTTGACCAAGTGCGGCTGGGGTTTGTCCATCCAAATTCATCATTACAAATCGGGCGGCATTCCACAACTTATTGGCGAAATTTCGGGATGCTTCCACCGATGCAGATTCATCCTTTTTGCGATCGTATTCCAAGCGGATATTTTGACCCGCACCCGCCACTTCTTTGACTAAGGTATAACGCAGCGCATCAGTACCATACTTGTCAATTAATAATAGTGGGTCAATGCCATTACCTTTAGTCTTTGACATTTTCTGACCATTTTCATCCAGCACTAACCCGTGGATGTAAACATCATTAAATGGCATTTTCCCAGTAAAGTGTCCCGCCATCATCGTCATTCTAGCTACCCAGAAAAAGATGATATCAAAGCCAGTTACCAAAGTGCTGTTAGGGTAATAAGTTGCTAAATCCTGGGTTTCTTCAGGCCAGCCCAAAGTCGAAAACGGCCACAGTCCAGAAGAGAACCAAGTATCTAATACATCTGGGTCCTGTTCTAGCTGGACATCTGCACCAAACTGTGATTTAGCTTTTTCCCAAGCCTCATCTGCTGATTTAGCGACAACAAAGGGAGTAGTATCAGTAATTTCACCACCAGTTTCACTGACAGCATACCAAGCCGGAATTTGATGACCCCACCACAATTGACGAGAAATACACCAATCTTTTAACTTGACTAACCAATCACGATAAACCTTACTCCAACGTTGGGGGACAAACTCCGGTGAATTTTGATTGTCGAGAAATTCTAAGGCGTTATCAGCCATCGGGCGAATTTTGACAAACCACTGAGTAGATAGTAATGGTTCAACAGGGACTTTACCGCGATCGCTATAAGGAACAGTATGCTTATAATCCTCCACCTTCACCAGCACACCATCGGCTTCTAAGCGAGAAACCACATTTTTTCTAGCCACAAAGCGGTCTTGTCCTTGGAACTCCCCAGCCTTCTCATTGAGAGTCCCGTCCTTATTCATAATATTAATCGACGGCAGATTGTGACGTTTACCCATTTCAAAATCATTGGGATCATGGGCTGGAGTCACTTTCACGCAACCAGTACCGAAGGTGGGATCAACAAACTCATCACCAATAATGGGAATTTCCCGATTCATAATTGGTAAAGTTAAGGTTTTACCAATCAAGTGTTTATATCTGTCATCATTAGGATTAACAGCTACACCTGTATCACCCAACATCGTTTCTGGTCGAGTCGTCGCCACTTCCACAAACCCAGAATTATCACTGAGAGGGTAGCGGAAATGCCAAAGATTCCCATCAACTTCTTGATTATCCACTTCCACATCAGACACCGCAGACTGAGAAGCCGGACACCAGTTAACTAAATATTCACCACGATAAATTAAACCTGACTCGTAGAGACTAACAAAGGCTTCCAGAACAGCTTTCGATAAACCTGCATCTAAAGTAAACCGTTCCCTTGTCCAGTCAACGGAAACACCCAGGCGTTTTAACTGATTAACAATCGTACCTTCAGAATCGGCTTTCCATTGCCAAGCGCGTTCTAAGAATTGTTCCCGTCCCAGTTCGTAGCGAGTTTTACCCTCTTTTTTCAGTTGCTTTTCCAACATCGTATGAACAGCAATACTGGCGTGGTCGGTTCCGGGTAACCAGAGGGCGTTGCGTCCTTTCATGCGGTGGTAGCGGATGAGGGTATCAATTAAGGCACTCTCAAAGGCGTGACCCATGTGTAAACTGCCGGTGACGTTGGGAGGAGGAATGACGATGCAGTAAGGTTCACCGGGGTGGTTGGGATCGGCTTTGTAGACTTGGTTTGCTTCCCAAAATTTTTGCCATTTGGCTTCGGTGGTAAATGGGTCGTAGAGGCTGGGGAGGTTGGTAATGTTTGCGGTCATGCTGGGAATACTAAGTTTGGAAGGACTTTAGTAAATTTTGCCATAGGGGAGAGGGGTTGATGGAAAAAACGAACCGCCAAGTCGCCAAGTACGCCAAGAGAGGGGAGCCAAGTCAGGAAGTAGATGGGCTGGCTTATGCTGTGATTGGAGCGGCGCTTGAGGTACATCAACTGTTGGGGCCTGGGTTTTTGGAGCAAGTGTACAAGGAGGCGTTGATTATAGAATTGTTCAGGCGCGGGATACCTCATGAATTTGAAAAGCCTGTAACAGTAAATTACAAAGGTCACGAAGTAGGTACAGGGAGATTAGATTTTTTGATAGACAATTGTCTAATTGTGGAATTGAAAGCTGTCCAAAACCTAGCCCCAATACACGAAGCCCAAGTCCTCTCCTACCTAAAAATGACCAAACACCCACTCGCCCTCCTGATCAACTTTAACGTCCCCCTCCTCAAAGAAGGCATCAAACGAATCATCCACACCTCCTAACTCCTCTCTTGGCGAACTTGGCGACTTGGCGGTTCGTTAATCAAATCCATCCACCCCCCGCATAGCCAAAAGAGCCGAACCAAAAGCAGCCTCAGTATGCACCGAAGAAACCACAGACACCCCTAAAACACCTTCCCGAATCCCAGACCAAGCACTATTCCCCGCGCCACCACCAGCAGTATAAACACGAGTTAAAGTATCCGCCCCCATTTCCTGCAACAAATCATACCCACGCCCCTCAATCCTAGCCATACCCTCTAGCAAACCATGTAAAAACGCCACAGGATCATCAGGACGTGGTTCTAATCGTGGTGGTAAATCGGGATCATTAATCGGAAAGCGATCGCCTGGCCGCAACAAGGGATAATAATCTAACCCACTAGTCTGAGTAACATCAATCTCGCCGCTTAACCGTTCCAACTCAGCCGCACTAAAAAAATGCTTTAGCACCGCCCCCCCAGTATTAGAAGCACCCCCAGTCAGCCACAAATTACCTAAACGATGGCTGTAAATACCGTATCGTGAATCCTCCACACGAGTCCGACTCAATAATTTAACTACCAGGGTTGAACCCAAAGAAGTCACAGCTTCCCCTGGTGATTTAGCCCCACTAGCCAGAAAAGCCGCAATACTATCAGTTGTCCCAGCACAAACTAAGCAATCATTGGGAAAATTAAACTGAGTGGCAATTTCCGGGCGTAATTTGGCTATGGGAGTACCAGGAGTTAAAACTTTCGGTAGCTGAATCGGTAATTGCAGTTTCTCTAGCCATGCGGGATATTTTAACTGTTCCACGTCATAGCCGAGCTTTAAAGCGTTGTGATAATCGCTAATTCCCAAATAGCCATGTAGTAGAAATCCTAACCAATCGGCTTGATGTAGAAAATATCTGGCTTTTTTAAAACTCGGTTGTCCCATCATCCACAACAATTTGGCGAGGCTGGAAGTTGCACTCAAGACATTATGATGAGGAGGTGCAATATCTCTCAACTGCTCTAGCACAACTGATCCCCGTGCATCGTTGTAGAGTAAAGGTGCATCTACAGGCTTACCAGCAGCATCAGTTAGCAGCACGGTGGATGAAGTCCCATTAATGGCGATCGCCTCAATTTCCCGCCGCAATGGTTCTGGTACTTGTCTCAGCAGCCAAAATAACGCGGTCTCCCAAGTCGTTACTAAGTCAAAAACACCCTCAGACGGCCAAGCATACTTAATTTCTGCCTGGGTGCAACCTTCCTGATTAATCACCACACCTCTAACGCCAGATGTGCCGAAATCGATCCCCAAATAAAAATTCATAGTTTTATAAATTTTTTTAACGCAAAATTAGTAATAGCTACTGGTAAATCACTGCTTTTGTTGCATCTTGTAACAAGATATTCCACATTCTTGCTAAAACAGTGAAAAGTAGTAAACGAACTGTTCAATATTCATTTCTAGCTCAGGAGGGTTCCAACCGTGCCTATCTCAGACACTCAAGTGTACATTGCTCTAGCTGTAGCCCTAATTCCCGGAATTCTGGCTTGGCGTTTAGCCACAGAACTTTATAAATAACCCCATGTTCTGACGTGGTAAGTGGGGCATATTCAACATCGCTCCACTTTTACGCAACAATCAGGCTAGTCCTGGTTGTTGTATTTATTTTGTATATTCTGAATCTCCAGTTTTAGTATATTTTAAAACTATTCATTTCTGTCAATTACGGTTTATATAGGCGTAATTCTGGCAGAAATACAAAGATGCTCTCAGGTTGAAAGTTAAGCCAGATGAGTATTTAGCTATATAACGCTACTCCAAGGCTAAAAAATGGCGAGTTAGAAAATATTGGCATCAATAATCACTACAACTGGCTATGAGAAGCATAATCATCTGACAAAGCGGATACTGGCGACTGGATGCCAAAAGCTTTTACATACCTGCTATTTAAGTATATATTGTTAAATTTTAACTTAAAATATACGTGTAGCAATTTGCTAAAAATGAAGTAATATGGCAGCTAAATCAAGCTTTAACAGTATCAGTGTGCTTTCTATGATGTTGCCATTCAATGAGTAAGGTTTTTTAGCATAATGAACGCGATTCAACCGTCTAGACCACCGCTACAACCCATAAAAAAACGCCGGGCTGTTCCTAGACCCAAACGGCATCTTCGTCAACGTTCTTACCAGGTTATGGCTTGGGAAACCACAGCAAAAATAGCGGTTAACTTGGCGATATCCACAGCAGCAGTATCTGCCCTAGTGCAACTTGTTCCCTATCACTTGACACAGCAAGAGAGGTTACGAGAAGTCCGAACTGAGGTAAAGCTGATGGAAACACGAGTCGATAATTTGCAAAAGGAATTTAAGCGTAACTTCGACCCCCATCAAGCTCAGAGTATTAGACAGCAGCAAGCCTATAGATTTGACCCTGATCAACTTCCAGTAGTATTTGTGAATCGAGATGGTAAAGAAGTTGAAGTATTAGATTTATTACCCTAAGAACAATATTCAAAATTTATAGCCGGGAGCAGGGATCAGGCTTAAAACTATCTAATTATCTGTTTGTTTCCTAACCTTGTTGGCTATTGCTATATATCGAAAAATCACATTTGCTTACTGGCGTGACGGCCTATAGATAACGGATTTTTGTATGCAGCACCATTGGGTAATTACCAATTCTCCCTGTTCTCACTCAAATACTCCAACCCCTTTAGGTTGGCTATTTTAGTCGTGGATGTTTTCCGGAAACAACAGCTCTTTTAACCAATTTTCTAGTTGTAAACGCAATCGGTAACTAGACATATCCGGTTGGCGAGCTAGTTTTGGGAGTTGATTTAGGGCGCGACGATAATCTGCGATCGCACAATTCCAATCACCCCAAAGATGATAGTTTCTGCCCCTTTCTGCCCAAATATTTACTTCTAGCTGACCGAAAAGCAGTGCTACCTCAAAATTCTCCATAGCCTCTTCGTATTGCTCTAAGTCACGTAAGGTAATCCCCCGGTTAATCCGCGCCCGGACATAACTAGGATTCAAATCAATCGCCTGGTCGTAGTCAGCCAGTGCAGCGACGAATTCTCCACGCGCTGCATGGTAATTAGCTCGATTGTTATAAGCGCTAGCTAAATTGGGATTCAATAGCAGTGCTGTGTTGTAGTCGCCCAAAGCTTTTGGCATCTCACCACTCTGAAAATAAATCAATCCTCGGTTATTATAGTCAACGGAATTTTGGGGACGGCGTTCAATTAATTCAGTCAGTAAGGCGATCGCCTCAGTGTAATCTCCTTGACGAGCGGAACTCAAAGCCGAAGAGCGCAAGTAGTCATCCCCTAAATCAGATCCACCGCTACGGCTATTTTTCTGCCCATTAGCATAAAAAGGACTATCTGAGACAAAATTGGATTTTTTATTTTGCTGCTTACCAAAAGCTAAAAATGAATGGCTATTCATATTGTGTTGCCTGAGCTACTCGCTCTTCTAAATCAAATTACAGTTTTAGTCGTGGTCGTAGTTGCGCCCCTGTGTCAGTTAATAAGGTGTCTATGATTACTTTGGCATCTGTACAGTAGCTGAATTTCAGATCCTGTGGATAACAAATTAAACACTTAGATCACCTTACTTAAACAATTAATAGTGGAACCTAATAATTAATACGTCACCCGTAAGTTGAATTCCAGAAATAATAAAGATCAATCTTCAAGAGTAATCAACTAGTGAGAGCAACAAATTGCTAGAATGCCAACAAGCCTCCACTCATTAACTACTGTTGTAGGGTTGAGAATGAATGGCGATAATTTTTAAGTTTTGAGAAAATTTTTAATGACAACAGCAATTTCTGATCAAAATGCACCTGATTTAGCTGCTGACGATTATATAGTTATCGGTCTCTCAACCTGCTTTATTAAAGAAGATGGGGAAGTTTATCAAGTTGAAGTTGTAGAACCAATTCCCTCTGCTGCCTTAGAAGCCTTATTTAAAGGGATTCCCACCTCCTATAAGCTAGCTTGTGCCACCACAATCGGCTCTGTACTAGATGGCGATACACCTCTACTACCAGAAGGCTTCCCAGACTCTGCTCAGTTTGCAGAAGAATTTGCACCACGGGTCTTTGCTGCGGCTCGCACCTACAAGCGTCGTGAAACAGCAACATCCCTGATTCCTCTGGGTACAACCTACACTGATTTTCAATATTCCACTGAACGCAAGCGGGTACTCAATGCTACTAGAGTTGTGAATAAAGACGACAACGTAAAACAGCACTCCCACACTCACAAAGTTCTTTAATTCCCAGTAATCATGCTAAAACTTTACGGTGGCGCTAGGAGCCGAGCTTCAATTATCCAGTGGTATTTAGAAGAACTGGCAGTTCCATATCAATTTGTCATGCTAGATATGCAGGCGGGGGAACACAAGCAGCCTGAGTACCTGACAATTAACCGCATGGGTAAAGTACCAGCAATTGTGGATGGGAATTTGCAACTTTGGGAATCCGGGGCAATTTTACTCTATCTTGCCGATAAATACAGCAAAACCCCACTTTCTCCCGAAGAGCGGGGTATATTTGCCCAGTGGGTATTGTTTGCTAATGCTACCCTTGGGCCAGGAGTTTTTGTGGAAGCAAATCGAGAGCGGGAAATGCCCCGATTGTTAACTCCCTTGAATGAGATTTTTGAGGGACAATCTTTTATACTGGGTGATGAATTTACTGTTGCTGATGTGGCAGTAGGTTCTATGCTGGCTTACATTCCTATTATGCTGAAGCTAGACCTTAGCGCCTATCCAGAAGTTTTGAACTATATCAAACGTATATCTGAGCGTCCAGCCTTTCAAAAAAGTATCGGCGGACGGTCGTAGTTCAGAAAAATTACTCTAGGGTAGATTTTCTCTACCCTATGGGTTGTTTAACGATAATTGGTAAATTGCAAAGCTACAGGAAAATCCTCTTGTTTCAAACGTTGCATTACACCTTGTAAGTCATCTTTAACTTTAGCCGAAACCCGCACAGCATCACCTTGGATTGAGGCTTGCACTTTTTTAAATTCGTCCCGAATCAATTTAGAAATTTGTTTAGCAATTTCTTGACTGATACCTTTTTTAAGTGTGATTTCTTGGCGTACACGGTTACCGCTAGCTGATTCAACTGTGCCAAATTCAAAAATTTTCTGAGAAAGGTTACGCTTGGCGGCTTTTTCGCGGAGAATATTGTGAACTGAATCTAAGGTAAACTCGCTATCAGTGCTGATATTGATGCTTTCATCTTTTAGTTCCAGAGTAGTTTGAGTATCTTTGAGGTCGTAACGACCTTTGATATCTCGCACAACTTGATCGACAGCATTGACTAATTCTTGTCTATCAAAGTCACTTACAACGTCAAAGGAATATGTAGAAGCCATAAATAATTTTAGATTTGAGATTTTACATTGGGAACACCCTGGGGGCGAAGTCAACAGTCAAAGGTAGAAAAATATTCACTCCCTACTCCTTGGTTAACGAGTGGCTTGGATAACGCTGGAAATGATGAGAGTAGCAGAACCAAGGGAGCCAATGGCAAACATCAGCGATCGCAATAAAGGTATATTCAAAATATAAAAAATTGAGTATAGCAAACGCACCACCACAAAAGCGATCGCCGCAACTACTGCTATCTGAGAATTTACACCAGTCACATAAGCCATCAATGCTGCCGTGGCAAACAACATAAATGCTTCAAAGGAGTTTTGATGCGCCCAAGTCGCTCGTTGAGCATAGGGGGGTAATTGATCAAACTTGGCGCGAGGAGTAGCCAGTGCCTCATAGCCAATCTGCACACGAGCATAAGCTACCAATAAAAATGGCAGATAAATCAGAACCGCAGCAGCAGCAATAGAATACAAAAAAACACTAGATACAGGCATAATTAAACCAATCAATATTACTTGTTAGTTAGCTATAATCAATCGGTAACAGGTAAATTGGCTAACCCAACTACCTATTACCAATTCGCAGTTTCCTATATCTATCATTACCTGGACGAGGACTTACTGCACTTTAGTCAAAGTAGAAAAGCGTTACCACTTTTCTTTGTTCTTCTGCATCTCCACAAGTTTGTAGCAAAGTGCGACTGTCGTGAAATGCAAAACAAATCAGTTGTTGGCAACGAGATACAATCTCCTTATTACAAATATAACTAGCTTCAGCTAAAGACAGATTATCATTACTGGAATTTTCTACCAGATGCATTACCTGCTCTAGTTGCTCGCGGGATTCTTGGGGCTGGCGTGACAAACTTTGGGGTAAAATGACCGTCAATAAATTGGGATCAGCCCGCATTGCTCCCTTAATGGCAGCTGAATTTGTACCTGTAGCCCCAGAGGTGATTATCCGATTCCCTGATAAAACCAGGGCATAGGTCATCATTTCAATCAAATTCTGATGCGTAATTGGCACATGACGAGAACCCAGTAAGGCGATTCGCTTAGAACCCGTTTGCTGGATGGTCGCCAGTTCCTGCGCTAATGTATCGAGGTTGGTAAGGTCTGTTGACTGGCTCAAAGATAGACGTAATCAGATGAAACAACCAAGCTATTCTACCAAACAGAGTGTAGGTGAAAAGCCAACTTGAGTTACATATTGCTACATTTTCCTGATGTTGGCTTTATTCGCTGAATAACTTGGTCGCATAAATTGAGCTAATGAGTTTCGCAACTCATGCTTTATGCAGGGATTGGGTACTGGGATGGAGAATTTTCTTCCCCCCCGCTCCCTGCTTTAAGATAATCTCCCGGCGGGAGTTAAATCTAGTTTAGATAGCAAGCGATCAATGTCAAAATTCTCATTCATCAACTGGCGAATGCACTGAACCTTAATGGGTTCGTGTACCCGTACTTGCCCAAAGGTTCGGTCAATAATTTCCACAGTAGTGAGAGTATCTAAATCAACCGATAGGATGGGTATTTCTAGCTCCTCAGCACGAGTGAGAATAAACGCGGGTGGTGGCAGTTGTCCGGTTAAAATCAGGCACTGTGTAGAAGTTTCTAAGGCGGCTTGTTGGATTTCCACGCGATCGCCTCCTGTGACTACTGCCATATTGCGGCGTTTGCGGAAATACTTCACAGCCGAATTGACATTCATCGCCCCAATTGCCAAACTTTCCACCATCAAATCTAGGCGATCGCCACGACAGAGAACTTCAGCATTTAACTGGGTGACCAATTCACCAACGCTGACACTGCGGAGCAAATCATTTTGCGGCAAAGTTGCGAATACGGGAATGTCTTGCTTTTCTAAAAATGGGCATAGTTGAGTGTCAACTATTTCTAATTGTTCGGCAGGGATATCATTAATCACAACTCCCACTAAGCGATCGCCCACTAGCTCTTTAGCAGACAATAACGCCTCAGCAGAAAGTAGCGAATTATAACGAGCTACCAACAGTACAGCCGCATCCAATGCTTCAGCCACCTGTAACAAAGACAAGTCAAACAGATGACCTTGTGTCAAATCGCCAGGCCCCTCCAGCAACACTAAATCTCCTTGGGAAACTTGTAAATATTGCTGTTTTAAAAGCTGTCGATAATCGTTTTTGTCCTCGCCGCGCAAGCGTTTTTGGACATTGACTTCATCCAAAGCGATCATTGTGGCAGCAACACGGTTTGTTGGCAAGCTCAGACTATTGACAATAAACTGGACATCTTCCTCAACTACGGTGCCGCCAGATGCATTAAAGCAAGTGCCTAGCGGTTTACCGTAGGCAATATCTAGTTCTTTTTGCTGTAGCTGATGAGATAAACCCAAAACTGTTGCAGATTTACCACTGTAAGTCTCGGTTGAGCCAATCAGCAAACATTTAGCAGATTTTGGCACACATGCACTCCTAATTGCAAAAGGAAGTAGAACCAAGCTAGGTGTTTCCTAATTTTAGTTGGTTCCGGCAACAGGCTGGAGTGTTAACAAAGTCAGTTTTCCTAAATCCACTTTGTTTTAAGGAAATTTTCGATATTTTTGGGGAATATTGCGAATTTATTCCTCTATCCGTAACATTTTGCGGTAAAAAACCTGTGAAAAATCAGTCGATCGATAGCGCTTATAGTTTTCCATCAGTTCAATTAAAAAATTCACAAATTCAAAACTAGCCATCATCACCTCATAGCTGAGGTCAGCATTGCCATCAAACTGGATTCGGCAACGTGTTAAATCTGAAGGTAGGGTGGCAACATTCCAAGAAGCGACAAAGGAAATACTCTCACCACCTTCAATTTTGCGCTCTCCTTCCAAAACACCTTTTTGATAAAGACCAAGAGCAAGGGGTAAAAAATTACGCTTTGCACTTTGAATATAAGGTAAATAGACATTTGCTTGTTGTGGATTAGCTGGCTGGAGTTTCTCAATAGTCATAGTTAGATATTTCCCAAGTGAATTGATCATCATGGATAGATGTGAATATTCTTCCCACAAAATGTCTATTGCTCACACTCCGGTATGGTAATTACCCTCTTCACTTAAGACTGGCCTTAGAGATCATATCCATCAATTCAAGGTCTCAGTAGCGCCCAATCAAATTTTAAATTTTTGATCCGTGATTCGCAAGATATCAGCCAATGACTAAATTTATGCGGTGGTGAAATGCTAAAATAGATTAGCAAAGGTAAAATTCCTACGCCATAGTGAAAATTCTGCTGAAATAGTGCAGCACTTTTAGGCGTAAATTTTAGGGATAACCACCAGAATCACTCGTCACCTTTTGACCGAAAATAATGGGATACAAGCCCCGTCACTTCTAGGACGGCTTTATGTTAAAATTTGGGCATAGTCGCCATAGGGCATTGGGAGACTTTAAACGGACATGGAGGGACGATAAGACCACTTGTGGCGTGTTCCAGCGAAGTGTCAAGGAATCCTCGCTTCTTTAGGACGAGGAGGTATGTCAATAAGCTTAGGGTTATACCGAAGGCAAATAAGGTGTAAAACAGTAAAAACACTCTCATGACTGTGGAAAGTTGAACAAGCTTTAGTAGTCATCTGGGTAGTTGGTTCTACAGATAAACTTACCCTAAAATGGGTCAAACCTTCGGGAGATATCAACGGATATTCTAGTTGCTGATGATCAGACACGAATGGTCAAAACTTGATTAAGAGTGATTTGAAAAAGGCCAGTTCCCACCCAACATCCCTTTCTTCTTAGAGATGGGATTGTCCAACTTTATAAAAATACCAATTTTAAAATTAAGTAACCTATGCCAGCGAATCCCTGGCCGGAAAAAGATTATTACGACAAGCTTGACCAACTTAACTCCCTATTATCCGAGCCATCAACAGATCAGGAGAAAACAGTGGTAGAGGTAGATCCCATGTCTCTACCATCCCGGTTCAAAGGACGTAGACGCAAAGCCGCTCTGGTTTTAACTGTAGTGTGGAGCAGCACCATCGCTTTACACTTAGCTTCGTGGGGTTCAATATTCATTCTAGGACTAACTACTGTCCTGGGCTTCCATGCTTTAGTGGTGGTATTTGCTAGGCCCCGGCGCTACAACAAGGAAATGCAGGGAGATTTTCCATCTGTCTCTGTGTTAGTAGCAGCTAAAAATGAAGAAGCCGTTATTAGTCAATTAGTCAAAAATCTTTGTAGCCTGAAATATCCAGATGGACAGTATGAAGTCTGGATTATTGACGATAATAGTACCGATCAGACACCGGAGTTATTAGCCGAACTAGCCCAAGAGTATAAGCAACTCCAGGTTTTCAGGCGTTCCAGCGAAGCCAGTGGTGGCAAATCAGGGGCTTTGAATCAGGTATTGCCATTGACCAAGGGTGAAATTGTGGCAGTTTTTGATGCTGATGCTCAGGTAGTACCAGACTTACTGCTACAGGTAGTACCTTTATTCCAAAGAGAAAAGGTAGGGGCGGTGCAGGTGCGAAAAGCTATTCTGCAAGCAGACGCTAGAGCGAATACCAACGCCAAACGAAATTTTTGGATTCGGGGTCAGATGGCTGAAATGGCCTTAGACACATGGTTTCAGCAACAACGTATTGCCATAGGTGGGATTGGCGAACTCAGGGGTAATGGTCAATTTGTCCGACGTATAGCCTTAGAAAGTTTTGGTGGATGGAATGAGGAAACCATCACCGACGATTTGGATATGACTGTCCGGCTACATCTAGACAAATGGGACATTGATGCTACATTTTTCCCATGTGTGCAGGAAGAAGGTGTGACAAATGCGATCGCCCTTTGGCATCAGCGCAGTCGGTGGGCAGAAGGTGGCTATCAGCGCTATTTAGATTACTGGGATCTCATCCTCAAAAACCGCCTGGGTGTGCGAAAAACCTGGGATATGCTGATGTTTATGTTCACTATGTATATCTTACCCACAGCAGCAGTTCCAGATTTATTAATGGCTGTGGCTCGACATCGCTTACCAATTCTCAGCCCGGTAACTACACTCTCAGTCAGTATGTCAGTTATTGGTATGTTTGCTGGACTCAAGCGGATACGACCAGAGCAGAAATTTAATCTTTCTACGTCTTTTCAGCTACTGCTACAAACATTGCGTGGAACCTTGTATATGTTGCATTGGTTGGTAGTCATCAGTAGTACAACCGCCCGGATTTCTTTCAGACCAAAGCGGCTGAAATGGGTAAAAACAGTGCATTCAGGAAATGACTAATAGTTATTTGAAAAATTAGATACTTAAAGATCCAGAAATTATTTTAAATTTTGGATCTTTTCATCTAAATAGAACTCAGACAAACAAATAGTCAGAACTCTGTTTAAGCTGAAATTAGCCGTACTTGTCCCTAGTTATGATCAAAACTGATAGATGTAGTTAAAACTTTTAACTTTGCCTGGGAGATCAACTAACCCCAGCAAAAAATTGCTTGGAAACCTTTCTTAACTGTATCACTAATAAAATTGACAGTAGAAACTACAAAGTCACAAATAGCTTGACCGATATTTTTACCAATTTCTTTCACGGCTTCTGCAAAAACTATAGTAGCAATAGCTGTACCTGCAACTCCGAATGTGTCCATAATTAACCTCAGAATAAATTCAAAAACCTTATATATATTACTATTTTATTGTGCATTTGTCATGTTTTGAAAATGACTTCATCCAGTTTAAATCTCTGATGTCTGGGAAGTTGCATAATGGCAAACTCAAGGCTTAAATCTCAACCTTTCAAGGTGAGGAGATTTTTGACACCAGAGAAATTGGCTGCATAACCTCGAAAATACTACATTTCGCTCAGTATTTCCAACATTTCGCTTTTGGTTAGATGTTTACCAGTACCGCGTGCATTACGCCATGTAATACCTTTTTCTTTACACACCTGACGCAATTCAGTAATTTTTAGTGATGCAAAATCTGACTCTTGCTTGGGTGGTTTCTGTGGTATGTTTTCTAGCACCTTTAGCGGTTCAGTCTCTGGTAGGGTCAAAAACTCGCGGTTAATGTTATATTCTTCTATCGGCACAAGTCGCCAATTTGATTCTGGCGATAGTTCCAAGACCAATTGATGATAACTAAACAGACTTTCTCGATGTCCCACACTAATAAAAGTTGTACCGCTTTGTTGCAACTGTTGATAAAGTTGTTGTTCATTTTTCAAATCTAAGGCGCTAGTAGCTTCATCTAAAATTACATAGCGGGGACGAATCACTAATAATCTGGCAAAGGCGAGGCGTTGTTGTTCACCTAAAGAAAGAATGTTTTCCCAATAAACTTCTGTATCAAAACCGCCGACTCTTGATGTTAAATCTGAGAGGTTAACTTGTTGTAAAATCTCCTCTAGTTCTTCGTCTTTAATGGGACGATCTTGCTTGGGATATAAAAGTTGTTCCCGGAGGTTGCCTAAAATCAGATAAGGACGCTGGGGTAAAAATAACATCTGTTCTAGCTGAGGTCTGACAATGCGACCACTACCAGCTTCCCATAAACCTGCGATCGCTCTCAATAAAGAACTCTTACCGCGACCACTAGGCCCAACTATTAATAGACCCTTTCCAGACTCTAGAACTAGAGATAAATCTTTCACAATTACCCTCTCATAGTTGGGGGTTTGTAAAGTGACATTTTCCAGTGCTAAACGGTCGGCTTCTACTGTCTCAATGGTATTACCTGTTTTCTTGGCCTTAGTAACGTCCAAAATTTCTGAGAAAGTAGATAAGCGTTCTACCAAATTGATAAATTTACCAGAAGTACCAAATTCTGTTACCAACACAGCTAAACCACCAGCAAAGAAATTACAGGCGGTACTAGCTTGGTTAACTTCTCCTAATTCGATTTGGTCGAAAAAATACAAAGGTGCAATGCCTAGAAAAGGTAAGATACTCAAGAAAGATTGATATCCAGTTACAAAAACTTGTTGATCTCGTAACCATCCAATCATTTGGTTTTTCGCATCGATCAATTTAGTAAATTTACGCTTGACTATATCTGATTCTTGATCTTCTCCTTGAAAAAAAGCAACTGATTCAGCATTATTCCGGACGTGGGTTAAGCTGTAATTAAAGTCAGCGACTCCTTCTAATTGAGCAGTATTAATTTTAATTAATCTTTGACTGAGATACCCAGAAATAATATTACCTAAAATTCCGTAAATAACTACTATGACAGCTACGGGTTTATAGATAGTCCAAATCACCACTAGAAATGAAGCAATTTCTAAACCTCTTTCTAAGACCACTAAAAAGAATTCTGTAGCTAGTTGGGGTATTTGTTCAATTTCTTGGGCAATTCTTTGGTCTGGGTTATCGATTTCTGTACGAAAGTTGATTCTGTAATAAGCGCGATTTTTAAAGTATTTATCTAAAATATAATTATTTAAAAATTGATACCAATCAAGGGCAATTTTTTTTCTCAGATATTTGGAAATTCCCACTAAAGGTATCAAAATGATTAACAGGTTACTATAGACAAATAATAAGCGGAAAAAACTAGCTATATCTCTTTGTTCGAGTAAATCTATTAAGTCCCTAGTGACAAAACTATTATAGACATTAACGGCATTAATTCCGATAACCAAGGCAATTAATAAACCTAATAAAGTCCAGGAATATAAAACATAGATAAATCTTCTATCTTCATTACCTTTAAAAGACCAATAGGGTTTGGCGATCGCTAAAAATTGTTTCCAAAATTCTCGACTAAATAAATTCATGTTGCACCCTGATTTTACAAAACCCTTTTTGAATTATTTACTACACAAATACAGAAGACAATTAACTAGATTCTGTATTAGAGGAAGTCACCAAAACATCAGCTATTCAAACTTAATAGTGATATTAGATTAGTCATAATGTCTTGTTTTTCCGGTGATGTTGACAATTAAAGGTCGAGTATCAACATTCTTGACGAGAATATTCAGCAATTAAATAGGATTCGTATATCTTTAAATTAACCGCCCATGAAAATTTTTAGCTGATATTTATCAGCATATTTAAACGATTACGAAAATCACAATACTACTGTCTGGACATTTATGCAACAAGTATCTGGTTTTTTTCGGATTTTTAGTTAAAACTTAAGTGCTTAGTACAGCTGGTGTAAGTGATTAATCATCAGTATCCGGTTCATCTAAGCAATCAGATGGAGTGATGGATTCAGAGGAATCTAGTCCATCGTCTGTGAGACGGATAATTTGCCCATTGAAGAATTTGGCTAGATTTCGGGCGGCGTTTTCAACTTCATCAGTTTCCCAATCAGCTTGGGGTGTTGGTACTGTTAGTGGGGGTAATGTTTGCACTCTAGCTGTATTAGTGGTTGATTCGGTATTTGCTGCCGGTTCTGGTTTTGGTGTGGCTGATGGAGTCGTCGATGCAAAGGATTGAATTGGCTGATGATAGTTGGGTGCTGGTGGTTGTTGAATGGGAGCAGAATTTTGTGGTTGAGGATTTTTTCTGGTGGAGTTAGGAGTGGAAGCAGTTCCTTTTTCTAGATAAACCTCTATTTCGCGCTGAAAAATCTTTTGGAAAGCAGCTTTAATAGTGGGCAGATCAGATTTAAGTGTGTCTAACCAAGCACCTTTGACAGCAATCCGCACCACATTCCCGTTAAACTCTGTAATCTGGCACATTTGACCAAGTAAGGCTTGTCGAGATGGCATCTGAATATTCATCCGCACTTGTTGCCAAACTTGAGTTAAGTCATACTCTGATTCTGTAGTAAGTTCCTGTGGAGATGCAGGTTGACTAGTTTCTGGTGCTTCAGTTTGAGGTTCCGGTGTGGTTGGGTTAACAGTCGGATTTTGATTTGTGGTTTGGGGTGCAGCTGCTGGATGAATCGGAGAATTTTGATTTGTGGGTTGGGGTGTAGCTGCTGGATGAATCGGAGAACTTTGATTTGTGGGTTGGGGTGCAGCTGCTGGATGAATCGGAGGATTCTGATTTGTGGGCTGTGGTGTAGCTACTGGGTAATAATTTGGAGCGACAGCAGGTGCATTCACTCGCTGAGGTGTGCTTTCAGCTTGGGTTTGAACAGTTGCACTCGGCAATAATCCCAGTAATGTTACTTCTAACCACAAACGGGGTTGGGTGGTATTTTTAATTTGCACTTCGGCTGTGCGGAGGTGTTGCTGTCCCTGCAAAATTGTGGTGATGTCGAGTTTTTGGGCAAATTCTCCCAATGCTGCCCAAGTTTCCTGGGTGCAGGTGACTAAATCCTGGCGATGGGATGCTGTTTTAGCTATGAGTAAATCGCGGTAGAAGGCGGCGAGGTTTTGCAGAATAATCAGGGGTTCTCGCCCACTATCAAGGATTTTCCGGCTAGAATCTAATACGCCTTCTGCGTGGTTTTGGCCGATCGCACTTAATAGCGTTAGTAAGTCCCGTTCACTCACCGAACCCACCAAATCCCAAACTTTTTCTGGTGTCACTTCACCCACAGATAAAGCTAATTGATCCAGTAAACTTTCCGCATCTCGTAATCCTCCCTGAGCAATTTGACCAATCAAGGTGACAGCATCGGGAGATATATTAATATTCTCTTTGGAGGCGATCGCACTTAAATGGTTGACCATCGCCTCTAACTGAATACGTCTAAAATCAAATCTTTGACAGCGTGAAATAATCGTGGGTAATACTCGCTGCGGGTCTGTAGTCGCTAAGACAAAAACGACGTGTTTCGGTGGTTCTTCTAATGTTTTTAATAACGCATTGAATGCCGCCGTACTGAGCATATGGCATTCATCGACCACATAAACCTTGTAGCGGCACTGTACCGGGGCAAACTGCGCTTTTTCAATCAACTCCCGGATATTATCAACACCAGTGTTGCTAGCCGCATCAATTTCGATCACATCGAGGGAATAACCCTTAGTAATCCCTTGACAAACATCACACACACCACAGGGTTCAGCAGTGGGCTGGGGACTGTTGAGACAATTTAGTGATTTAGCAAGAATCCGGGCGCTAGAAGTCTTTCCCGTACCTCTGGGACCTGTAAACAAATAGGCGGGGGCAATTTTAGCAGTGCGGATCGCATTAGTGAGGGTAGTAGCGATCGCCTCTTGTCCCACTAATTCAGCAAAACTCTTGGGGCGATACTTATGGTGCAGGGGTTCGTAAGACATGAATGGAAGACTTTAGTGCCTTTCAACTTTGGTTATCAGCACCCAGTCGAGTTTGGGATAAAACCATTTTATAGCAGGGAGCCAATAACAGGCTTGCCCTGAGCGACTTGTACTGAGCGACTTGTACTGAGCGGAGTCGAAGGGCTGGAAACTCCCTAATTATCAGGGTTTTATTATCTGTTTGTCTCCTCATCTGCCAGAATTAATTCACCGTAACTTCCCCACCGAATTTAGTAGTCCGAATCACCTGTAACTTTCCGTTTTACCGACTTAGTTGAGGGCTTTCTGCTTTAATAGTGGCAGGACTTATGCAAAATTATGAAATAACGCTTGCGAACCGCATACCTCAAAGAAGATAAACAAATAAGAGCTTCAGTAGTAACAGCCATACCCTGCTTACTCTGATTCTTAATCTTGTCGGAGCCAGAGTTATTGCCTAAGTCCGAAGTTATCAACAATACTTCATGGTGTAACAAAATGCTCAGGCGGCTAATTCAATGGTTAAAAAATCTTTTTCGCAGCTGGTTTGGAGAAAAACCCACTCCCTCCCACATCAGGGATGATATTTCCCAAAAACCAGCACCACCCCTCACAGATACCGACTTAGAATTTCTCTTCAATCAACTAATAGAAGGAGTACATCAGGCCAAAGGACAAGATTGGGCGCAAAAATGGCTAAATAATATTGAACATCGTGTTTCTACTGAACGTTGGGTTGAATGGTTGCGGGGTTTTGGGGAAAAATTACTCGCATCACCCACACCTAACAACGAATTAGCAGCTCGTTTAGTGAAAGTCGGAGAGGTTGGTATTGGTAAAGTGGGATCTGTATCATTAGAAATTGGAATGCAGTTGTTGAGACGCAATCAAGGGGAACCAGAACCAATATGGGAATATGACGGACCAGATGCAGTTAAGACACCTTCACCAGACCCAAACAATCAGTCAGCCCCAGAAACAGCAAGTCAGTCAGAAAATTTACCCACCGAGGGAACAACTAAAACCGTCACCCTAGATGAACTTTTGGTCATGTTGCAGCAGGATGAGACAATATGCCAGCAAATCAGCCAGCAACTAGGAATTGAGACTAATGATCCAGAAGAGATTATCCAGGAACTGATCAATCAATATCATCCTACTAGTCCATCTAATACAAATCAGACTTAACCCGGCTTGACAAACTTCACCATTCTAAAAATCTGATCCCGTAATTAGTGATTTTTTTTGACACAACGATCGCTACAATCAAGGAGAGACCCAACCGACAATTATGGCAGATGCTCACGCAGCTATTCCAGAGGCTTAACAAGTTTTTAACCCACCCTGTTGATCATCAGCAGAATCGTTCTTTTGATGCTGTCAAGGGATTGGAAGTGTTACAACCAGTTCCTGAACTCACTAATGCGGATCTGGAAGTTTTATTTAATGAGTTGTTGGAAGGTGTACATCAAGGACGAGGACAACAATGGGCGATCCAATATCTACAACGGATGGAAGATCGGATTAGTGTTGATCGGTGGATAGATTGGCTACTGATATTTGCGGAAAAATTGCTGTTATCACCAGCGCCTCATCATCAGTTAGCAACAAAGATGATGCAATTAGGCGAACTGGGAATTGGTACGGTTGGTGAACTCTCTTATGACATTGGTATCCGGTTGTTGACCGGAGAATTGGGCGATGAATACCAAGAAGATGAAACTACAAAGTCTGAAATTGTGGACTCCCCAGGACAGGAGTTAATCAGAAATTTAGGTGAATCTTTAGGAAATGAAGCCGGAGAAATTGAACAAGTTGATGATGTTGGGGAAAATACAGTTGAAGTAGAGGAAACTACTGCACAAATCTCATTCACTCCGCCTGAGAAAGATGTGATGGGGAATTTGAATCCACTTTTAGAGGAGTCTGAAACGGAAAAAATTCAGATGATCCCACTCCCAAAACCTGGGACAACAATCATATCTTCTCCTGAAAACTGGAATCAGTCTTTAGGTAATTTACAGGCAAATGTAGCTGAAACCTTAGATGAGTTATTGGTGAGGTTGGATCAGAGTACGAATTTAGTCCAACAGCTAGCTGCTAATCTCTCACCGTCCCATGAGATCCAGACTGTGATTCCTAATCAACTGGATGTTCCTGGCCAAGATTGGTTTTATCAGGGTCTTCAGCAAGCGAAAACAGGTGATTTGCTAGGAGCGATCGCGTCTTATAATCAAGCTATAGAAATCAATCCTGATGTCTCGGAATATTGGTTTAACAGGGGTTTAACTTTATTTCATTTACAAGATTTGACCGCCGCCATCGCCTCCTATGACGAAGCCATCGCCATCAAACCCCATCACTACAAATCTTGGTGTTATCGGGGCAGAATTTGCGGTGAGTTAGGAGAATTTACCGAAGCGATCGCCTGTTTTGACCAAGCCATAGCAATTCAACCCCAGAATCCCGAAGCCATAGCCGGGAAAGCTTTAGCCCTGTTAAAATTAGGCGAAATTCCCGATGCGATCGCCGCTTACGACCAAGCCCTACATCTAGAACCAGAAAATCCAGACCACTGGTATTACCGGGGAATCGCCTTAGCCGTCGGTGAACAATTAGCCGCCGCGATCGCCTCCTACGACCAAGCCATTGAACTACAACCAGATTTTCATGAAGTTTGGATTGACCGGGGTGTAGTGTTATTTAATTTAGGTAACTGGTCTGAAGCGATCGCCTCCTGGGATCAAGCTCTAGCCAAAGAACCAAATTTATACTTAGCTTGGTATAACCGGGGGATAGCCTTAGAAAACTTAGGAGAAAGAGAACAAGCGATCGCCTCCTATCAACAAGCGATCGCCATCAAACCCGACTTTCACCCAGCCTGGTACAACCAAGCCCTAGTCTTATTTTATTTAGACAGATTTTCCCAAGCCATCCTCGCCTACGACAACGCCTTAGAAATTAAACTTGACTATTGGGAAGCCTGGATCGGTCGAGGAACAGCCGCAGGTCACTTAATTCCCCCAACCACCTTAAAATCCTTAAATAGCATCACCACAGAGAATCCTGCCTTACAGCAAGGCGGCTATGAAGGTAAACTAGCAACCTATGAACAAGGATTAAAACATCTTCATCCAGACACCCACCCAGAAGGCTGGGGAAGACTGCACATAGCTAAAGCCAACACCTACTACGAACAGGGCAAAAAATCCTCACAAACTCGTTATTATTGGCATCAAGCCATAGCCGAATATCAGCAAGCCCTATTAACCCTCACCATCGAAGACTTTAGCGAACTGCACTTAGAAGTCTTGCAATCTCTCACCAAAGCATACTTGAGTATAGGTAACACAGCACAAGCCGAACAACTACAGCAACAAGCCGCAGATTTATTAGCGCAACTCTTCAATCAATCCACTCGGTCTGATGAAAGTAAAAAACAACTAGCCCTCAAATTTGCCGGAATTAGTCAACTAGAAGTAGATTTAGCCGTCGAATCCGGCGACTTAGTAGAAGCCTGGGAAATGGCAGAACAAGGCAAAAACTCTTGTATAACTTGGCTTCTATCCGATTGGCATGAACAGATTTACTCACCCTACTACAATTCAGTTCAACAACTCCTCAATCCCCACACAGCCATTATTTACTGGCATATTAGCCCAGTCGCCTTACATACATTCATTATCAAAGACCAAGCCCCATCACCCATTTTACTCTTTACACCCATACAAGATTTCAGCACAGGAGACTCACCACAAAACCCCCAGTCTGTAGATGAATTATCCCTACCCGAAGCAGTCAGACGCTTAATTGAATTTGAAAATTGGTACGAAAATTGGCATCAAGAATACCAAGAATATCTCACTCAAACCCCAGACCAACACAGCAAAAGTAATCATGTTTGGCGAGTAGACATGGAAACCAAGCTGTTACAACTCCAAGATATTCTCCAAATTTCCACAATTACTCAAGAACTCGAAGACATCACCCAACTGATTTTAATTCCCCACCGCAACTTGCACAAATTGCCTCTCCATACTCTTTTTGCTTCTGCATCATCCCAGACAGAAATAGCAAACAAATTAACGATTAGCTACCTACCCAGTATTCAGAAAGGTTTATTCATCAAATCTCAAAGTACATCACTATTCCCCCTGCAAAACTTCCTGAGTGTTGAATACCCCAACAGCACAAATTATTCCCCCCTGAAACTGGCTAAAGCCGCATCTGAAATTATTAGCCAGAAGTTCCATAATTACCTACATATCCAAGGGGAAAACGCCACCAAAAATCAAGTAGCTAACGCCCTATTTCAGCCTTATAACATCTTGCATTTTGTCGGGGGTATCAGTAACAATCACAGTCAGCCGCAAAAATCAGCATTGCTATTAGTAGATGAAGAAAAAATTACCTTAGAAGAAATCAGCCAAAGCAATTTAAATACTTACAAATTAGTGACTCTTGTAGCTGCTGAAGCTACGAAAAATAAAAACCAGAATATTTACACCGAATATATAGATTTAGCCAGTAGTTTCATATCTCAAGGAGTACCCTATGTAGTAACTACCCTCTGGACTGTAGAATCATCTGCCAGCATTTTAATCATGATTGAATTCTATAGAAGACTACAGCTAGATAAATCACCAGTTACCGCCCTAGCTGAAGCCACATCATGGCTGAAAGAACTAACTGCACTGGATTTGACAAAATGGTATGAAGAGTTATTAAATAATCTCGATCATCAGGAATTAACAATTAAAGCCTATTTAGCTACATCTTTATATAAGAGTAGTAAAATGATTCCCGATAAAAAAGTTTACAGTCATCCTTATTACTGGGCAGCATACACAATTAAAGGGATTATGCCCTAATTCCTTTCTGCACGCAGAGACGCAGAGGCGCAGAGAATGAGAGTTTAAGCACTTTGAGTCTGACTATGATTTTGAGTCTGGCGCTTTTGCCACAGGATGGCTACAAAATTAGTCAGTAAACAACTGATTGCTAGGGACAACAATATATAGGTAGGCAACATCACCACCCCAATCATAAACCAAGTCCATACATGAAGTACCATTACTACAGCAAAGATACTAGCGAGTACCACCGATTTCCATACTTGATGCATGGGACGACGCAATACTGTGAGGATGATTGTCAGGGATGAGGCAATTAAGTTTGCTGGTACAAGAAATGCACAAATACCTGTACAATTGGCGCGGGAAAACTCAGCTAAGGCGTTGAAATCAAGCATCAATTTCTGGGGATTAATGTCAACATCTAAAAAATAAGAAGTAAACATATTTTTAGACATTTGAACTTACCTTAGCATAGACCTGAAGTAACCACTCCAGTTATGTAACATAATTTAAATATACTCAGAAACAAAGAACAGGCTGAAAACTCGCTAATTTAGAGGGTTTAATTATCTGTTTGTGTCCTAACTTACTTGGCGGTTGCTATATTTTCAAAAAGATATAATACTATTTATGAATGTTACAAAATTTATTGGTTGTCTTTTTGCTTCTAATATAATTATTTATCAACAACCTCTGATATTTTGCCATAACTAGCATGATTGAATTTCCTTGGCAGCAAGAGACTATAATAATTCACAGTCAACGCATTCTCAACAGTTTTCAGCATTGGCTAGGATATTCTTTGTTGGATGTGAGTGGTTCATCCAGAGAAATAGCCCAAGGGTTGTTTGAAGCGCCTTTTATTTTAGCTAGTCACGGTACACAAGTAAGTCCGATTTTTAATTACGGAAACCGCAAAGCTTTAGAACAATGGGAAATGTCTTGGGAGGAATTTACCCGCACACCTTCACGAAAAACGGCTGAAGCGGTAGTACAAGCAGAGCGAGATCGGTTGTTAGCAGAAGCAGCAACTAAAGGCTTTAGCTATTTTTCTGGTGTGCGAATCACCAGCACTGGTAAACGCTTTCAAATCGAAGATGGTATTCTCTGGAATCTTTTAGACGAGCAACATCAGTATTCTGGTCAAGCTGCTGTATACTCTAAATGTGAATTTATCTGAGCATACACTGAGTAAGAAATTGTCGAACTCGACAGCTTTTATTGGTAAAGTGAATAATTCGTTTAACTCCTTGCTTAATCACGAGGTGAGTTACTAAAACAAATTAAAACTTCGACGGTAAAATAGGACGTTATGTTAAGTTATTCAATTGATTTTTAAGTGTGGTTTTTTCTGGATTCAAAAAGTTGATTAATTATCTTTGCCCTCGATGATAAACTAAAAGACTCAATTCGCATTAATATGATTATTGTCTCTACTATCTCAGATTTTTTGCATAAAGACTACCTACAAAAAATCAATGATATTTGATAAATCTCAAGCCTCATTTTGAGGATTTATACTATTTATATATTCTCAGTATTTCTATAAACTCAACTATGTCTAATACACTAATTAAACCGAAAACAGAAGATAGTTTTGCCATTACCTTTGCACCATTATCTCTGGAAGAAATCTACGCCAAAGCTAACAACCCAGCTAATGGGGCTGTAGTATTAATGAGTGGAATGGTTCGCAATCAAACCGATGGACAACCTGTAGTTGCTTTAGAATATCAAGCTTATGAACCAATGGCGTTACGAGTTTTTTATCAAATTGCGGCTGATATTCGTTCCTCTTGGCCTGATGTCAATCGGGTAGTAATTTATCATCGCGTCGGTCGTTTGCAAGTTGGAGAAATCAGCGTTTTAGTAGCAGTTGGTTGTCCGCATCGTAGTGAAGCCTTCGACGCTTGCCGTTATGCTATTGATACTCTTAAACATAATGCGCCTATTTGGAAAAAAGAACATTGGCTTGATGGTTCCAGCACCTGGGTAAGTATTGCGGCGTGTGAGCATTAGTCATAATTTCTGAGTATAAGTTGCCTAGACTTCCTTTACAAAACTATTTAATTTAAATTAAAAATTATTTAACTTAATCTAACTCAAACTTGTGTTGCATTACTTAAAGTTAATTGCAGTTATCTATTGCAGTTTGTAAATATATTTTGGGGATCATGAGACTATTCCTTTAGACTTAATCTCAATGGGAAAGTATTGGATCAATGCAAATGCATTCAATAAATTTAATGTGCCACGAATTCGTAGTTGCTGTATCCTTTGTTGCTTGTATTGCTGGTCTGTTATTACTGTGGGATCGCAAGCAGCCAAAAGATAATCTGGAAGAAACAGAGAAAATTCTCTTTAGAATGAGCTTTTCATACTGGCTTGTTTACTGTTGTGCTTTTGGGTTAGAAAAGTTGATTTTACCTGACTGGGAAACTTTACTTATGTCTGTGAAAATCACTATTGCTTTGTCGTACTTTTTAACTTTTTCTTGCGTCCTGAGTTTACCATTACATAAATTTTCAATCCGCCAAGTGGAAGAATAGTCAATAGACTATTAAGCTGATTTAATTTTCATGGCGATCGCAATAGAATCTTGAAATTTATCCTGGTCTAAAGTGGTCAGGATAAAAACCTCTTGTACCGTCTTACCATGACGAGCTATGACTTTGTAACCACCCCGAATAGGCACAGATACACGTAGTTGCATTTTTGGACAATGACCTTTCGCCCTCCCAATTACGCCAGGGGTGACAGTTTGAATCCCATCCTGTTGGCAGAGACGTTCTAAAATTGGGATGAGACCAGAAAGATGAGTTGAGTGATTCCAGACTAATCTGCCATCTTTACCAGAAGCGTCTTTAGCGGGTTTACCCATGATTATTAAGCCGCTTCTAAAGGAGCCATTGTTAAACCAGCTCGACGCAGCTGTTGATGATACAGTTCCGCCATTTCTTGGGGACCTACCCAGACAATAGCTTGTCCTTCATAATGTATCTGATTGGTCAAATCCCAAGCCATATCACCAGTCATTCCCGGAATATACTTCATCAAACACTCAGATACGTGTTGAAAAGTATTAAAGTCATCGTTTAAAACAATCACTTTGTAATTGGGATAAGTCTTGCTGATAACTTGAGTAGTCTTTCCAGGAGATACAGTTGGTGCTGTACCTGCTCCATATACAGCTGCTGAAAATCTTGTAACCATAAAACAGAAAGCCAACAGGATTTGACAAAACTACACTACAAATAACTAGTTTAGTATATTGTCTGGGGATTGGGGATTGGTCATTAGTCATTAGTCATTAGTCATTAGTCATTAGGAAGTTACCGCCTTCTCCCCCCTGCTCCCCTTCGACTGCGCTCAGGGCAAGCCT
The DNA here is from genome assembly GCF_034931085.1 of Nodularia harveyana UHCC-0300. NCBI lineage: Bacteria > Bacillati > Cyanobacteriota > Cyanophyceae > Nostocales > Nodulariaceae > Nodularia > Nodularia harveyana. Next base: position 78,432 of record NZ_JAYGHG010000008.1, read on the forward strand.
GCTCCCTGCTCCCCTGCTTCTTTCCCCCTACTCCCTAAAACTAACGCCAGTTCTCCCAGTCTTCATTAAAAATGGAAGTATCAGGGAAAGCCGTCGGGTTGCCATTTTGCTCTAATAGACGTTTGAGAGCTTGTAATTGTGGTGCTGGCCTGGGTAAATCGCTGACCAGTTGATAAGGTGCAACTTGATTTTTTAAGGCAAAAGCCGCAGTTGTTCCCGCAGCAGCGCCAGAAGACCATTCAAATGAGTGAACCCTATAAGCAGCAGCCGCAATGTGACTAGTGGCGATACTTTTACCTCCTACTAGCAAATTGTCAATTTTCTGAGGAATCATGGCTCTCAGGGCAATTTGGAAGGGATAAGCTTGACCAGCACCCCGCCTTTCTCCAGGAAATTCTCTGTTACCAGGAGCTTCTGGGGGGCTTTTTTCCATACAAGGATGGAAGTCTATAGCATAGTGACCAATACCTACAGAATCGGGAAAAATAGTCGAACGAGTCCGCCGCATCACTTGTTCGGGGGGCTTTTTACCTGTAATTACAGATACCGCTTCCAAGCCAGCCAGTGTTGCTTGTAACCTGCGGTACATATTGGCTGGAAGTGTATTTCGGTAGTACTCATCGTTGTAGTCACGGCGAGAAATATCAGTTTCCCAAATCGTAAAACCTTCTGGTTGTCCCCAACTGGGACGGCCAATGATGCGTCTTCCTTCACGCATATAGGGATATTTGGATAAGCCGTGGGCTGTTCCCATCGGAGAATCTAAGCCCGATATAAAGCGATTATTTGGGTGTTGCTGCTTGACACCTTTACCTAATTGGGAATCTGTAGTGCCAGCGACTAGCCAATAATAGTAGGAAAGGGCATTTTCTTCACCTTTGCGGAGGGTTTCTGTCCGCAGTCCCCCCATCCAGCCTCCTGGTTGCAACTGTCCATTACCTTGCAACTGTTGGCGAGTATAAACTAGATTATCTTGGGAGGTTCCTGGACGATAATCGTTACCCCAAGTCCAGTTTTGCATGGAAATATCCCCTGGTGTGGGAGTGGAAAATTTCACACCACGGAAGGTTGCTGGTTCTCCCTGTTGGGGACTCCAAATGCGGCGATAGGTAAAAACTAAATCAAAGTTTGCCAGTCGTTCTAATTCGTAGCTGAAATATGGGGCGTACTGTGAATAAAACGCTGGCTGTTCTTGGGGTTGGGGTTCCTTGGTAGCCTCCATTGCAAAGGTGTAAGTAAAACCTTGGGTACAATAAGGATTATTTTGGGTGCTGGAGGAAGAAGGTTCTAGGTGGGAACGAGGATCAATACCCAGTCGGTAGGGTACATCAGCCAGGGCGATAATTTCCCCTGTTTCGCTAGCGTCTACAACGTACCATTTAGGGGAATTACCGGGCTTGTTTTGGGGTAATAAGCGAATAATATTTTTAGTCAACTGAGATGAGTTTTCGTAGCGATAAGCATCTTCAATTGTTTGAGCTAAAGTTGAGGTGTTAAGAGGTGGTGCGCCTTTAGCTGGTTGATGTTGAATGGCGATAGCACTACTAATTAATTGTCCACCGCCCTCAACTGTCGAAGGTGTAAATTCTAAATCCTTGATCACCGTATTGGGGAACCATTCTAACTTGCCTCTACCTTTTCTCTCTGCATCTTTCAGCATCTGAGTCATCACGGTATGAGCATCACGAGGTAGAAAACAAGAGTCACTTACCCAGCATTCTCCAGGGTTTAGCTTGCCATACTTACGTGCAATGCGATTGCGTAATTCCAAGTAGCCACGAGAATAAAATTGGCGACTGCGCTGGGTGGGGCGTTCGTCTAATGCAGATGTTCCCTGGGAAGAAATTTGACCTCCCAACCAATCAGTAATTTCTGTGAGACACACTCTGCGTCCTGCTAGTAAACCCTCGTAAGCTGTTGCTACACCTGAGAGTCCACCACCGACAACTAAAATTTCACAATTGACGGTTTTATCTGGATTTCTGGGTGGTGCAGCCAGAATAGCAGAATCAGCTGCAATCACATGAGGGATTAAGCTGATACTGATTAGCGATGTCAAACTGTAAGCTACTTTGTGTCTACACTTCATAGTCAGAGAAACCTTGAACTCTTATCTCGATTTGTAGACGGTAGCATTTGACAAATGTTGATCACAAGTTGACGGGAAACACTTGGGGGTTATACTCACGCAAAAAAAGCCAGACTTAACATCTGACTTTTCTGGATGCGTGGGGGATCAGACTCACAAAATACACAATTTGTTGGGGGAGATATTGCATGAATTGACGAAAAGTCCTTACTACACAGGCAATATCATCAGAATCAATGCACTCACCTCACCTACAAATATTCGTTAATTTGTTTTTCTTTTTCCCTGACTCAAATTGTGTTTTTAAATTTTAGTAGCGGTTACGTCCACCACCACCACCACCATATCCGCCGCCTCTGTTCCCACCACCAAAGGAACCTCTATCTTCTTTGGGTTTAGCCTTGTTAACTTTCAGTCCGCGACCCATCCATTCAGCACCATCTAGAGCTTCAATGGCTGCTGTTTCTTCGGCTTCTGTCTCCATTTCTACGAAAGCAAAACCGCGCATCCGACCTGTTTCACGGTCAGTAGGTACTTGAACGCGCTTAACAGTACCATATTCAGCAAATACTCCGTTAATATCTGCTTCTGTAACCTCGTAAGAAAGGTTGCCTACGTAAATCGACATCGGATAGTCTCCAAAATTATGACTGAGTATAGATTTAAATTGCGGAGAATTAAATTTGTCAAGACCAAAAGGGAATACCTGTCAATACTAAAAACAAATACTGTCACCGAATAAATCCTAATATTCTTAAGATTACACAGAAGCTAACTATCTGTACATAGTAGATAATTAAAATATGATTAACTTCTGTAATGGGTTGAATTTTTGCTGATGGCGATAAGTCTTGTGGCACTTAGGACTGCACTTCTCGCCAGTTTTCAACAAACCGATGTAATATACAAATAAGTTTATAAAAATTAACAATGGTGGAACGCCCAATCAAGAAATCGGAACGTCAGTCCCCAGCAGTTACGGGAGATAGTTCTGAGAATGGGGATGCTTTATCCCCGGTGCAGTCTGATCGTAAAAGCTTGAAACCAGTTGGTCGTCGCTCATCTGACAGTGGCAAAAAGTCATCTTTTAAAGATGAAGCTCGGCAAAATGTTAATCCGGCTCTGGCGCGTGGTCCAAAACCTGTTAAAGTTCAGCCTGTAATCGAAACTGAACCTGAAACCGAATCTGAACCCATTGCTGATGATACTCAAGAATAATTTCTCTGGGTACGCTGTTTAATTTCAGCCATCCCAGAGACTTCAGGTTGGCGTTGTGGAACCTATACAGGAACCCCAGCGCTATGTTTTAGGACTATTGACAACCAACAATTTTGCTTACAGGTGCAATAGCCCTAAAAGATTAATTTAAGCGGGAATGACTTGAACAATCAGTGAGCGTTTATCTAGGGACTGGACTTTTCCTACTTCACTGAGCGCGCTAACAATGCGGTCTAGCATTTCTCCAGCCTGCTCCCGATGTTGGTGTTCTCGACCCCGTAAGCGAATCGCAAACTTGACTGAATCGCCTTTACTCAACCATTGAGCTGCTTGTTCAATACGCAAATTATAGTCAGCTACACCGACGTTAGGGCGGAACCGCACTTCTTTGACAGTGGGTCTAGCACTTTGGGTCTGACGTTTTTTCTTTTGGTACTGAAGTTTGCCATAGTTGAGAATCTTGGCAACTGGTGCGTCTTTACCTTCGGAGACTAAAACGAGGTCAAGCTCTACGCTTTCTGCTATTTGTAGCGCTTCCGAAGTATCTATTAGACCACGGTTATTATTCTCATGATCAATCAAGTAGACTTGACTTGACTTGATTTGCTCGTTGATTAATTGTTTTTTAACTACGATAATGGTTTCCTCTTCATTCAATATTGTGGTTTGCAGACGATAGTTCCTAATAATATGGAAAAATATCCACAGTATCGGTTTGTACGCTTTTATCCGTACTGGGAAAACTATCATCCCCTGTGTCTGTTTCCATTAGCGCACTAATGAATTCCAGATTGCTTGTGTTTTTTACAGATAAAGTAACTTTGTGACCGGAATTAGTTCACGTTTACTACATGGACGTTGAACGCGAATTAACAGTGGTTGTTTTCTAGTAAACACCCATACTTAAATTTTACTATATCTGTCTAGCTTAGACTAGATATCCAGTCTAAGCTTTTCCATTATAAGTTAACACAATCATCACTATGATTTTTACATTCTGGGGTATGAAAAAGGAATTTTCTGGGGTGTGAAAGCAGAATATCTGAGTCCCAAACGTAATTTTAGGGGCTGGTATGGGGGGAAGTATGCGGTGAGGATTCAATTCTGGTATAGATTGGAGATAGGCAAGCCACTGCAAAAATTGACCCAAGAATCAGGATGGTTCTTATGAAGCGCAAAAATCAAGTTCTCCTCACCTTAGTGTTGAAAAGCGCTGTTGTCTTTTCGCCCTTGCTGTTGTCGGCTGGTATGGCTAGTGGACAACCCAGACAATTGGTCGAGGTCATAGCCAATCAACAGCCGCAAAAGTTGGCTCAGTTGCAAACACAACAGACTCCAGAGCCAGTTACCTCAGTTGTGGAACCAGCTGTAAATAGCACGGTGGTGTTGTTCAATGTGTGGTTGGTGATTTTGAGCTTGTTTCCTGTGGCGGTGATTGCTTTATTCTGGCTGTTGCGGAGGGTGGCAATTCGTGAGATTGTCCAGAGGGCAATGGCACAGTTGGAGGGAGTGGAAAATTTACAAAATCAGTTGAGAATTGTCAAGCAAGATGCTGAATATCTGATTCAAGAATCGAAAAAGATGAATCGGGAATTGGAACAAGAAGTTTTGATTCTGAAAGCAAATATTCAACAAGAACAGGAAAACCTAGCTAATTTAACATCTGAGTTGTTGCAGTCAAGAGATAATATTTTGGCGGATTTAGAAACCAAAATTGATCAGATTCAAGAGAATTTAGAGTCGGAATTTGTGGCGAAGCTATCTCGGTTGCAGTTGGAAGCACAAGAAACAAGAGATAAAATAATTGCAAGGTTAGAAAATTTAGAGTCCGATTTTATCCAGAAATTGGATGAGTTACAGTCGGAGGTGGGACAGGAAAAGAATGTAACTCTAGAAGATGTGGAAGCTTCTAGGCAAGAATTTATTTCCCAGATATCTAAATGGCAATCTCAGACTGAGGAAGAGCAGGTGAAGACTGTGGCTAGTTTAACTAGTTTACAGGTGAATGCTGAAGCTGAAAAGAATAATATATTAGGGAATATTCAGGAATTAGAAAGGTTATTTAAATCAGAAGTTGCGGCTTTAGAGTCTGAGACTGGAAAAGAGAAAGAGCGGTTGTTTGCGAACTTGGGTCGTGTGGGAGTAGATGCTGAAGCTGAAAAGGATAAAACCCTGGGGAGTTTAGGGGAATTACAGCATTTGTTTGAGGCTCAAATAGCTGAGTTGTATTCTGATGTAGAATTACAAAAACAGACTACTATAGTAGATTTAACTAAATTACAATCAGATTTTGGCGCTCAGGTTTCTGAATTACATCTGGATGTGGAAAACAGAAAAGAGTTAATGATTGCGAATTTAGAAGCATCTGGTAGGGAGTTTGTGGAGCAATTTTCGGAGTTGAAATTGAATGCGGAATCACGAAAGTTACTGGTTTGGGAGAGGCTAGAAAAGTTAGAGCAGGATTTTGGCGCTCAACTTTCTCGGTTACAGTTGGATGCTGAAGAACGCAAGAATATAATTTTGCAGGAATTGGCGAATAGTGCGCCGCTATCTGTTAAGGAAAATGAGGAAGTTACAGCATCTCAGCCGGAAACAAGGGAGTTAGTTAATGATGATCTAGAAAGGGGAGATGAGTTGTTTGCTCAAAGAAAATATGGGGAGGCGATCGCACTATATAATAGGATAGTGGAAACTGAACCTGAAAATGCGGTGGCTTGGTTGAAACAGGGTTTAACTCTGGGAAGATTGCAACGCTACCAAGATGCGATCGCTTCCTATGAACGCGCTATTGAAATTCAGCCAAATTATCATGAGGCTTGGTGCGATCGCGGTGTGGCTTTTGGTAAACTAGGACAGCAACAACAAGCTTTCAATTCTTTTGATAAGGCTACCCAAGTTAAACCTGATGATCCTGTGGCTTGGTTAAATCGGGGTCTGTCTTTGATAGAGTTGGAAAAATATGAAGATGCGATCGCTAGTTTTGACAAAGCTATTGATATTAATCCCAATTCTGCCAAGGTCTGGGATAAACGCGGTTATGCTTTGGTAAGATTAGGTGAGGATGATCAGGCGATCGCTAGTTTTGATCAAGCATTAAAAATTAATCCTAATTATGCCAGTGCATACTATAATATGGCGGCTTGTTATGCGTTGCAAAGACAACTGAAATTAGCTTTGGCAAATCTGCAACAAGCAATTGACCTGAATCCTCGATATAAGGAAGATGCAGCGTTTGATATTGATTTTGATGAAATTGCTGATGATAGAAGTTTTAGGGAACTGATATCGAAATAAATATGGAAACGAACCGCAGAGGCGCAGAGGACACAGAGAGAGAAGAAAAGACGAGACTTCGCCAACAAAATAAAAATTAGCCCATAGTAGTTATGTATAATAATTTATTTGGCGTTGCTGAATTGAGATATGAATTAGTGTCACGCAAAGGCGCAAAGGCGCAAAGGAACTAAGAAAAATCAAGGTGATTTTGGCATTTCATACTTTGATTCAGCAACGCCGTTTATTTTAAGATTATTGTACATTTTTTTAATTTAAAACACAATATTCTATTTCTCAACCTAATAAGTTCAAAAAAATCTATAGTTATCTGCTGATATTTATTCATTGAATTTCACTTTGTGCCAATTGCAAGTTAGGACATTTAGCCAGAAATTCAGAGGCTTTATAATCAGCGTCGGGGTTGTGAATATTTTCTGGTGTCGCGCGAATGATTCCAGCAAATAGGTCTTCTACGCCGTAGGGGGTGAAAAATTGCCATTCCCCTTGTGCATCTAGTCGAACACCTACAGCAGTAGCGGTGTGTAACCAATTTGCAACGCCATCTTCTGTACTGGTGTAAGGTCTACGCCCAGAACGCCACCGGGCAAAACTAGCTTGATTTTTGACATCAAACTCATAATTGGGAAATTGGGCGGTTAATTGTGCTTTTGCTGCTAGTTCTTGGGAACGGTTTCCTGATTGATCAAAAAAGGCAATATCAAAGTCTTTAATGAATAAATGACATTTTTCACCAAATACTGCTCGCCAAACTGTATTTCGCACTGCACCCCCGGCTAACCACCAGTTAGATAGATTGAGTTGGGCGATCGCAGGTAAGACAATACCTACAGGTGTATCGGCTAAAATCATCTGTAAGGAAGTATTGCTATTCATAAACTGTGGGGTATCACTAAAAAAAACATGGTGATTACAACTGTCTGGGAAAGTTGCAGACGGGCTAAAATAGTAACCTAAACTAAAAATTAGACTAAATAGCGAAAAATATAGTATGACTGCTGCTACCACTGTAAAAACTGAGTACGAAGCGATTATTGGTTTAGAAACCCATTGTCAACTGAGTACCAATACCAAGATTTTCTCCAATAGCTCTACAGCTTTCGGTGCTGATCCTAATACTAACATTGACCCGGTGTGTATGGGTTTACCGGGAGTTTTACCTGTACTTAATGAAAAAGTCTTGGAATATGCGGTGAAAACTGGTTTGGCTTTAAATTGCCAAATTGCTAAGTATAGTAAATTTGACCGGAAACAGTATTTTTATCCTGACCTTCCTAAAAATTACCAAATTTCTCAATATGACCTCCCCATTGCTGAACATGGTTGGTTAGAAATTGAATTGGTAGATGCTGAGGGGAACGCGACTCGTAAACGCATTGGTGTGACTCGGTTACACATGGAGGAAGATGCTGGAAAACTGGTACACGCGGGAAGCGATCGCCTGTCTGGTTCTAGCTATTCTCTGGTAGACTACAATCGCGCAGGTGTCCCATTAGTGGAAATTGTCTCGGAACCTGACTTGCGTTCCGGTGTAGAAGCTGCGGAATACGCCCAAGAAATCCGCCGCATTGTGCGTTATCTGGGTGTCAGTGATGGGAATATGCAAGAAGGTTCTCTACGCTGTGATGTGAATATTTCGGTGCGTCCAGTGGGTCGCAAAGAGTTTGGTGTGAAGGTGGAAATTAAAAATATGAACTCCTTCAGCGCTATCCAACGGGCGATTGATTATGAAATTGAACGCCAAATTGCAGCCGTAGAAGCCGGTGAACCGATTATCCAAGAAACTCGGCTGTGGGAAGAAGGCGCACAACGTACCAGTAGTATGCGGGTGAAGGAAGGTTCTAGTGATTATCGCTATTTTCCCGAACCAGATTTATCACCCATTGAGGTATCTAACACGCAATTAGAGGAATGGCGGCAGGAACTTCCCGAACTTCCCGCCCAAAAACGCCATCGTTATGAAAATGATTTGGGTTTGTCGGTTTACGATACAGGTGTATTGACAGAAGACAGTATTGTGGCTGATTATTTTGAAAGGGCGATCGCCTCTGGAGCAAATGCCAAAGCTGCTGCTAACTGGATTACTCAAGATATCGCCGCCTATCTGAATAAGCAAAAGCTGAGTATTAATGAAATCGGTTTGACCCCCGCCAATTTAGCAGAGGTAATTACTCTGATTGAATCTGGTAAAATTAGTAATGCCCAAGCGAAACAAAAGCTCCCAGATTTACTTGATGGGATGTCTCCAGAAAAGGCCTTTGCAGGTCAGGAGTTAATCACCGATCCTAGTGTACTAGAACCGATTGTTGATGAGGCGATCGCCGCGAACCCCAAAGAACTCGAAAAGTATCGCGCTGGTAATACAAAGCTGAAAGGCTTCTTTGTCGGGCAAGTTTTGAAAAAAACAGACAAACGTGCAGACCCGAAATTAACTAATGAATTAGTCGAGAAAAAACTTAATTCCTAGATTTTGACCGGGTTTTTTGCCAAAATTCATCAAATCTTTACAAAAGGGGTAGAACAATAGGTTACACCCCTCACAGCTAAAGAGCTATTCTGTGTATATGTAGAACCCTAATGATCTGGAGAGTTGCGTAAGTAGCTCTCCTTATTTTTTTGCAGATTTACGGGAAGAAAAAAATAATCAATGGTCAACTCCTCCCTCCCCACCACAATCTATGTCAATCCTCTCCAGGGGAATGATCGCAATGCTGGTTCTCGGTCGAGTCCCTTTAAAAGTCTCACCCGTGCTGTAAAAGCTATCAAAACACCTGTAATTATTCAGTTGACACCTGGGACTTATAGCGCCGCTAATGGTGAAGTTTTTCCCATTGTGATTTCTGCGGGGGTGACAGTCATCGGGAATGAAGCTAACAAAGGTGCTGAGATTGTGATTTCTGGGAGTGGTGAGTATAAAACTTCCACCTTTGGGACGCAAAGTATGACATTACTGTTAGAAAGTAATGCTAGTCTCTTTGGTGTGACTGTGACTAACCCCAGGGCTAGAGGGACTGGAATTTGGATTGAATCTACAGTAATAAATGTCGCCAATAATAGTTTAATTAACTGTGGTCGGGAAGGCATATTTGTAACTGGTAATGCTAAACCTACCATTGTGGATAATCTGTTTAGGGAAAACGCCGCCAGTGGCTTAATGATGGCACGTCATAGCAAGGGTGAAGTGTTGCGGAATAGATTTGAAAATAACCCTTTAGCTTTAGCCATCAGTGATGATGCAGCGCCATTAATCGTAGGGAACAGAATATCAGATAACCGTATGGCGATCGCACTTTCTCGCAACGCTAAACCTGTACTGCGTCAGAATCTGATTACCAAAAATACCGAAGGTGGGATGTTAGTCAATGGTAATGCTATTCCTGATTTGGGGAATAACCAAGACGGGGCGGGTAATATTTTTCTCAATAATGGCGAATTCGATTTACAGAACACCACATCACAGGCGTTAGTTTCCGCAGGTAATCAGTTGAGTCCTACCCAAGTGCAGGGAAGGGTGGATTTCCGGGCTGTGTTAGCAGAAAATCCTGGGCGGATCTCCGGTAGTAGTATTTTTTCGGACTTAGCGGGACACTGGACAGAGGATTTTGTGACCGCATTGGTAAATAGGGGTGCAATTAGCGGTTTTCCTGATGGGACTTTTGCCCCAGATGCACCGATTAACCGCGCCCAATATGCGGCAATTATTGCTCAGACTTTTAAGTTACCGCGAAAAAATCCAGGTATTCAATTTACAGATGTCAACCCCAGATTTTGGGCAGCATCGGCGATTTTAAAAACGGTGGAAATGGGTTTTATTAGTGGGTTTCCTGATGGTAGTTTTCGCCCAGGACAAAATTTAACCAAAGCACAAGCCATCGTATCCATAGTCAATGGGTTACAACTGACAGGGGGAAATACCCAGGTGTTAAAGGCATACCGCGATCGCGCTCAAATTCCCACCTATGCCACCAATGCTGTCGCAGTTGCTACCCAATCCTTACTGGTGCTAAATTATCCCCAACGGGAACAACTAGAACCGATGCGAGATATGACCCGTGGGGAAGTGGCAACATTAATTTATCAAGCCTTAGTAGCCAGCACTCCAGAACAGGCGATCGCCTCACCCTACATTGTCAGCCCCGATGTCGATATCCCCGGATTTACAGACATTACCGGACATTGGGCAGAATCATTTATCCGGGGGTTAGCTAGCATGAATTTAACTAATGGTTTTGCAGATGGTAGCTACCAGCCCAATAAACCCATGACTCGCGCCGAATATGCCGCTTTAGTAGCTGTAGCCTTTAATCCTGCACCCCAACGCCCGCCACTGGATTTTACAGACGTGTCCCCAACTTTTTGGGGTTATCCAGCCTTACAAATTGCCACTAGGGGCGGTTTTATCAGTGGATTTGGCGATCGGACTTTCCGCCCCAACCAAAATGTGCAAAAGTTACAGGTAATTCTCTCCTTAGTAAATGGACTTAACCTACCAACGGCTGATCACAATCCCTTACTCACTTATACTGATAGTCAAACAATTCCCGATTATGCTCGTCAAGCAGTGGTAACGGCTACACAACAAAGAATAGTAGTGAATTACCCAAATCCCAAGCAACTGGCAGCAAAGCGGGAAGCAACACGCGCCGAAGTAGCCGCAATGGTTTATCAAGCATTAGTTGCTATCCAGCGCACCTCCAGAATTAATTCTGCTTATATTGTTGACTAATTTACCAATTGACCAAGTAAAATGAAATACACTGTTTATCAGCCTGGAAATTCTTGGTCACCAATTCTATAGCTCAAAACACGATAGGCTATAAGCGGTGGGTAGACAATTTATACCCGTCTTCTGAAGCCAATAATCCCATGTTCACAACATCCCCAAAATCATCTGCCGAATTAGCAACAGCTCTATTAACTCACTATAGTTTTGATCTCAGTGGGTATACTGCCAGTGAGTTAATTAACCGTTGGCAATCAGAATATCCAGTTAAATGGCTGCATTTAGCAGTGATTGAGGCCTTATATCAAGGTCGCTATAAAGGAATTTCTGTACAGCAAATTTTAGTATTTTGGCAGCGACGGGGTGATGTGCTTTATCATTTCAATATGGAATTTGAGCGTCTGATTTGTAGCAAATTTCCCGAAAGCCTGACTCAAATAGCTGCACCAGTTCTACCTGAAATTAAAACGCAAATACCAGGTGAATCAGCATCTCTTGATCAACCGTTGATACCCCATTCCTTACCTGCTACTAATAGTTATCGGCAAACTGAAAGGGCAAACCGACAACCGATGATTGCTGAAGCCGAGGAGGAGCCAGAAGAACACTTACTAGTATCTTCCACTGTCGGCGCTGCTGTAGCGACTCAGATGAGGCTGGACTCACAACGGCAGATTCAGAAAAGTTCGTCACTACCAAACTCTTACCAGACTACAAAACTACTACCACCATCTGCTAATCATCCACCCATTGGACAATTTACGCCAGCAACGAGCGGAGAGTCTGATTCATTCACTTCAAAACTGAAAGCGATGTCGGGTGAGTAGGGAATAGCACTTCGGCTACGCTCAGTGTCCCGGAGTAGGGAATAAATATAAATTTAGTTAGAATTAATCACAGGTTTTCAGTATGCTGAAATCTCTATTTGAATATATTTTAAAATTAGTAGGACTTAGGCATAATCTACATTTTCTTGGCGTTCTTGGCGGCTTGGCGGTATGCGCTTCGCGCACGCTACGCGAACGATAAATCAAGATTTTTGGCAATTGTTGCGTAAGTCCTGATTAGATAATCTTATTATTAAAATTCAGATAAAATCGACAGTTATAAATATAGTTTCATAGATACAGACTATGTTACTGTAAATAAGCATCTAGCTTGATTACTGCATAAAAATTATCTATGAATTTGAATACCGAGCAGAGATTAATTAACCAGGGAACATACGCGAAATTATTACGTTCTCAGCTTCCCCCTGAAGCATTTGCGCCCGATCCAAGTAAGTTAATTATCCTGGGAATTAATCTCGCAATTTTGATACTGGGATGGATGATAGCGGCGCAATTAGATAATTGGCCAGTCTATCTTTTATGGTTATATTTACCCCTAACTATTATTATGGCTAATAGCGTCATGTCCGTAGGATGTAGTTCCCACGATTTGATGCACGGTGGCGTGATTAGAAACTCAAAACTAGCTTATTTTTTCAGTTTTCCAGGACTAACAATGTTGTGGATGCCGCCAACGTTATGGAAGTCGGTTCATAACCGGGTGCATCATCATCACACTAATGGCTTGGGTGATCCAGATCGCAATTACTTAGAAACACAGCCGAAAAACTGGGGTAAATGGTTTAATAATTTAGTTGTTCCTTCTTTAGAAGTCAATCCCCTCTGTTTAATCTTGGGAATGACAGTGGCATGGGGTGGACATAATATTCGTACTCTGACTTCGGTGCTATTTTTTAATAATAAGTCTGTCGATTATGTGCCATCAGCATTTACTGTTAGTGCTAAAGATCGATGGGCGATCGCAGGTGAGTTAGTGTTGATATCAATAATTCATCTAGCGATTATAGCTTATCTACAATTTGACCCTTTAAAACTGATACTGGGATACTTTTTACCCATAGGAATTGGTCATGCAGGATTGATGTTTTATATTTATACAAATCATCTGATGTGTCCGATGACGGATATTAATGATCCCGTAGTAAATTCTACATCTTTGCGAGTTTACAAATTTATTGACCTGCTACATTTTAATTTCTCCCACCATACAGAACACCATATTTTCCCAGGGATGAACTCGGATTATTATGTGATGGTTCGAGAATTATTAAAAACTAATTATGCCGAGAAATATCATTTATTAGATGCCAAAGAAGCATGGCGCTTATTGCTGTCAACTCCTCGCCATTACAAAGATGAAAATACTTTTACAGATTGGGCAGGAAAGATAACAATGCCTTGTCCCCTTAACCAAAAAGTAGAGATTTAATCTGACTTTGTGCCTTGGTGGTGAAAAATAATTAAACCTTGAGACACCAAGACACTAAGTTATGTTTTGGTCACGATTAACTTAACGGCTCAAGTGTAGTTTTTAAACCGTTACTATTGAGAACTCTGATAATGGAATCGGCATTATTGCGATCGCTAAAAACTCCCACTTGCATAACTCTACGACCTTGACGCATGGTGGGAAATGCATCGGGTGCTAAGTTTCGGACTAAATCCCGTTCCCTGTCATTGGCTACATTGACGATGACGCGGTAACTTACACCCGACGGCGCTCTATTATATGCAGTTGTCTGATTTGAGGGAGTATTCTGATTACGCGCTGGTAACAGAGGTGATCCTGTAAAGGGAGATGATGCTTGAGGCGCAGTAAATTCCACAAAATTGGAATCCATGTTCACATAATTGACCTCTGATTGAGTCTGAGTGGATGCAGACGAGCTAACCTCTCGATTTGAAGACACTGGTTGAAGCAGCCGATTAGCGACGGTGGAAGGCTTGGGTTGATAAGCTGTGGGTGCTGTTTGAGCGTTGAAATCTACCTTACCAGCAATGCGATTTTGAGAGAGGTTGTTACCAGCTGCCGGAATTATTTGCTTGGCTGCACTAGCATTAATATCATGGCGGTTATTATTGCGAAATTCGTTACCACCTGGTTCAGCAATAGTACCTAAATTGGGGATAGCTTGGGCGATCGCCACTAACCCATCTTCTCGATTACCTTGAATGGAATTATTGCGTAAAACCGGGCGAGCATTGGCTTGTACAATAACTCCAGAGCGGTTGTTTTGAATTTTATTCAGCAACAGTAAAGGGGCAGCATTTTGAGTAATATTTATCCCAAATCCTGTTTGATCAAAGACATTTTCCAGAACATCCGGCTGGGAATTACCACCAATGGTCATACCATTCGCACCATTGCGATAAAAGCGATTCTGTCTAATTGTCGGCGTACTATTATTACCAGCTATAGAAATCCCATCCTGAGTATTATCAGTAAATGTATTGTTTGTAACTACAGTATTACTGGATTCAATCCACAAACCATAACCACGAGGATTGGTATTTGTTACCGTTACCCCACTTAACTCAGATTTATTGACACCGACAAAGGTGACATCTTTACCACCAAAGCTGCGACTGAGGTATCTCCCACCGCCTTTAATGATAATTCCCTCTCCTTTAGTCAGGCTATCCCCTTGAATCACCACACCCGATTTAAGATTAATGGGAAAAACCTCTCCAGTTTCAGCACTATAAGTACCAGGAGAGAGCATAATCATGGTATTGGAATTAGCGAGTTTCAAAGCTTGAGTAATGCTTTGCAAAGGAGCGTTTTCACTACCATTACCCGAAGTGTTATTTCCTGTACGGGGGTTAACAAATAACATTTTAACTTCAGTAACTTGACCTGGGATCTGGGCAATTTGATTTGGTCGAGATGGTATTTCAGCCAAAACCTTACCGGAACTGATTCCGACTATTCCTAATCCCAGTGTGAGAGATAAGATGGAAGAAACTAAAGGCCAAACTAATTCCAGAGAGGAATTTGATCTGTTAACCTGGGGATTTAGTTTTAATTCGATGCTATTTGCTTGACGATATTGAGAATACATAATGGAATTAATCAATTTCATAAAAGTCCTGACACTAAAGTTTTATTCCCTGAGACACTAGAATGTCGAAAGTCGATAATTGTTTCTGGTTTTTCTAAGTTGCAATTCCAAAAATCTACCAATTTGAGGCTGTAGTCACTGATAGTAAAAACTCCCCGGAACATTAAAATTATTTCTATTGTCTGAGGGATTTTTCTATGGATAACTGGACAAGTTTTTTTCTAAAAAATAATTAACAATTGATATTTTCCCCAAAAAATACATCTTGTTAGCGATCAACTAGCATTCTTACATATATAGTTTGAGTCCACTTTAAGATATATTATAAAGTCGTCCCTCAACGTTGATCAACTATGTAGTCAGCCAATTATGTATCAGTATATAGTCGATTCTTGGTAGTTTTTCCAATTCCCGAACTAAAAATTTTTAATCAAAATGTCTAAAAGTGTTGATATTACGTCATTTAATGAAAATCCTCATCGGGTTGTTCTCATGGTCGAGCCACACAGCCAAAAAGCACAAATACAGCAAGTTGTTTACCGGATTTTAGATGCAAATTTAGACCGCGCCCGCGAAGGCTTGCGAATTATTGAAGAATGGTGTCGCTTTGGGTTAAATAATGCGGAATTGCTGGGGGAATGTAAGTATTTACGTCAAGAGTTGGCTCATTGGCATACGGCGGAACTACGGGCGGCGCGAGATACACCAGGTGATCCGGGTACGGAATTGAGTCATCCCCAGGAGGAACAACGCTCTAGTCTGAAAGCCTTATTACAAGCTAATTTTTGCCGCGTTCAAGAAGCGATGCGGGTGTTGGAGGAATACGGGAAACTTTACCATCCGAATATGGGGAAAGCCTTTAAGCAGATGCGCTATCGGGTTTATACCCTAGAAAGTAGTTTAATGGGCTACCAGCGTCATCAATTGCTGTGGCGATCGCATTTATATTTAGTGACTTCTCCCGCAGAAAACCTGTTGAAAACAGTGGAAGCAGCTCTCAAAGGTGGATTAACTCTGGTGCAGTACCGTGATAAAACTGGTGATGATACTGTGCGGGTAGAACAGGCGACAAAATTAAGGCAACTATGTCATTCCTATGGCGCTTTATTTATCGTTAATGACAGAGTAGATTTAGCTTTGGCTGTGGATGCAGATGGGGTACATTTGGGACAGCAAGATATGCCCATTGCTATGGCTAGACAGTTACTGGGACACCAGCGTTTAATCGGGCGTTCTACTACCAATGCGGAAGAAATGCAAAAAGCCATTGCTGAGGGTGCAGACTATATTGGTGTCGGTCCAGTTTATGAAACTCCCACAAAAGCCAATAAGCCAGCCGCAGGTTTAGAATATGTGAAATATGCTGCCCAAAATAGCTCTCTTCCGTGGTTTGCTATTGGGGGTATAGATGCAAATAATATTAACGATGTGATCGAAGCGGGTGCAGAACGTGTAGCGGTGGTAAGGGCGATTATCGAAGCCGAACAGCCGACTTTAGTAACACAATATTTGCTTTCCCAGATGCATCGGATCTCAGCCTAACTTGGCGACTAAATCGGCGTGATAACTGTTAACTGTTCACTGTTCACTGATTTAAGATGTCTGATAAAATTACTCTCCAGGTAAATGGGGAAAATCGGAGTTGCTTATCCCAAACTGCTTTACCAGATTTACTCCAACAGTTGGGTTTTAATCCCCGTTTAATTGCAGTGGAGTATAACGGTGAGATCTTACACCGTCAATTTTGGTTAGAAACAAAAGTAAAATCAGGCGATCGCCTAGAAATAGTTACCATTGTTGGTGGTGGTTAATTCAACAAACCATCAGGGAGAGGTTCCGAAAGGTAAATGGAACGGTGGAGAGTTTTCCGTCTAGCTAATTCTTTACCTTTACGACCGAGTTTTTCCCGTAACTGTGGGTCATTACACAATCGTTTAAAAGCTTGAAAAACTTCGTATCCAGATTGGGGATTTACCAAAATCCCATTTTCTTCGTGACGAACTATATCAATCACCGAGCCTAAACGAGCCGCAATTACAGGTTTACCGAAGTAACTGGCTTCTAAATAAACAATTCCCAAACCCTGGATATATTCTTGACTATCTGAGGAATTTAGCATGGCGAACAAGTCACAGGCTGCATAATAGCCAGCTAATTCGCCGTCGGGTACATATCCTGTAAAGTGTACTCGCTGATCTACCCGCAAGCGCTGGGCTAAATTTTTTAATGGGGTTTCCCATGTACCTTGTCCACAGACTAGATAGTGAACGTCAATTCCATTATTTAGCAGTAGGGGTAAATTCTCAATCACCTGTTCAAAGCGTTTCTGCTTAATTAATCTTCCTACAGATAGAATCACGATTGCTGTTTCTGGGATATTGTAGGCTTTCCGTACCCGTTGACGTAGATCATCAAAGTTACCTTGATGCTTGTCTACACCAAATTTTTCCGGTCTGACTACAGGTTGAATAACATGAATAGGAGTTTGTAAGCGAAAAGTTTTGCGGAGATAATCTTGAGTAACGTAACTATTACAAACAATTCCGGCGGCGCGTGTGAGGGTCAATTTCAGGAGCGATCGCCATAGAGGATTGTGTAAACTATTAAGAATATCGCTACCATGCAGATGAATAAAAAAGCGTATGGGTAAGATATAGCTTAATAGCAATAACACCGGAAACTGATAACCGTGACCCCACTCAATATAACGGTAATGATAGCGAAGATAGAGTTTAATTGCTAACAGAAATGAGCAAACTAAATCTATCGCCGGCTGTAAGTAACCCCTCAGCCAGTAACGAGCATTTAACCAGCGATATACAGGAAATTGTTGCTGTTCATCAAAGATGCGATCGCCAGCACAACCAGCCGCCAAAACCATTACCCTTTCAGGATCTTGCAGACAGCGATTATAGAGATATTCCCCAATTACGGCCTTTTTTGGCAGAAAGAACCGGGAGATTACGAGAATATCCGGTGAGGCGGTTTGCTCTCGGATTTTTCTAGGTATTTCTGAGATGTTTTCCATACTAATTGCGATAAGTTTAATTCGGGTAAGATGCAAGTATTAATTAATAATGAAATGAAGGATTGAGCCTTAATTAACTTCTATTTGATGATCAAGATATCTGCTACCACGGAAGTACACCCAGAAAGGGAATAATTGCCAGTTGCAATATGTTTCAGGTCTATTAGTAAAGTGCTAGCTCTGCTGTCTCTGAGGGGGCGACATGATTTAACCAGATAATTGGCTAGATATATCTAGGACTTACGCATAATCTAAGTTTTCTTGGCGTTCTTGGCGGCTTGGCGGTTGGATAAATCAAGATTTTTGGCAATTGTTGCGTAAGTCCTGATATCTAATTTTTCCTGATTTTGTCATTTTATCTAACAGGAAAAAACTAGATTACTACACATTTACTACCAATTTATTGAGAATCTCTAGTTAATAAAAAAAGCCAGAGATATGTGTATACATAGTTGCTATCCTGGAGGATATATCTGGAAAAAATAATTTTTTATCTGTAATCAAAGTAATTCATGCCAGACATCTCAGCCATATTGTAGAACATTAAGTATGGAGAATTGTTTATTATTTGTATGAAGTGTTTGTTAATTTACATCAAACTCGCAATCAACAAAAAATAAGGATAAAACCCCAATTATAGTCAAAGCTATAACTAATAAACTGCCACAAAATTTACTTAAGGTTACTGATATTTCTAGACTAGCCTAAATAACCAGGGCTGTGATGCCAAAATGCCAAAAAAATTCTGGTTTTTAGTGAGAATATACCGTCAATGTTCTCGGATGTTTGGAACTTTCTATGGTTGTGATAATTAGTATCAAGTTATCTGAGTAACTTCCTAGTTAATACCCGTGTAATTACACCACTGAGGCTAGGTAAGTGTGCTTGATGTACGGTTATCTACTAGAGAAATCCCCCCTTGGCTGAATGTCGAATCAAGCCCAGACGCGTTAAATTAGAGATGTAGAGTAAAAAGAAGAATATTCAAGTCAGTCAAAAACTAATGATTCCGCAGTGTTATAGAAACTGGGAACGCAGTCATACATACTAACATTTTAAGCACCTGTGTTATGGGTAACAAACTAAAACAAACCTTCAAACCCCTGTTAAAACTTTTCTTTGTCTTCGGACTCGTGTTAACTTTAGCACTAAGCCATGCAGATGGAGCATTAGCCGCCCGGACTGGTGGTCGCATTGGTGGAGGCTCATTTAGAGCGCCTTCTAGCCGCACCTACACACCTAGACCTGGTGGTGGCGGTGGTCGTGGTTACTATCCTGGTGGTGGTGGCTTTGGCTTTCCGTTCTTGATTCCTTTTTGGGGTATCGGTGGCGGATTTGGTGGTATATTCAGCATTTTAATTTTCTTTGCGATCGCCAACTTTTTGGTACAAACCTTCCGCCGTGTCAGCGATAATGGAGAAGGCGAAACCGTTGGTTACAGCAGCAACCCTTCCGTATCTGTAACTCGTCTACAAGTTGGTCTATTAGCCCAAGCGCGTGGTTTGCAAAGCGAACTCAACAAAATCGCCGAATCTGCTGATACTAATTCCCCCCAAGGAAGAGCAGAAATTTTGCAAGAAGCCAGTTTAGCTTTACTCCGTCATCCCGAATACTGGGTATATGCTGGTGGTGGTACGCAGCAAGTGAAATTAACTGCGGCTGAAAGTCAATTTAACCGCTTGTCATTGGCGGAACGCAGCAAGTTTAGTGAAGAAACTCTATCTAATGTCAACAACCAGCTAAAAGCAGCTTTGAATCAAGACGCTTTATCCACTGCTGAGGAACTGGATAACCCCACCCGTTTAATTAGTGAAGGGCCTGGAGAATATCTGATTGTCACCTTATTAGCGGCGACATTAGGTAAATTTGAAATTCCCGAAATTAACAGTGCTGATGATTTGCGTCAAGCGTTGCGGGGAATTGGCGGAATGGCTGGTGAGCAACTTTTAGCCATTGAAGTGTTGTGGACTCCCCAAGCTGAAGGCGATACCTTGACTTCTGATGATATTTTGGCAGAATATCCCGATGTGAAATTGGTCTAAAGGTTTTGCAAATTCAAAAGACTTTCATATCCCTGATTTCTTCAAGAAGTCGGGGATATTTTTTTTCGTAGAATTGGTATAAATAAGAAAACTAAAACTTGAGAGTATTGGAGTGGGTTATGTTGAAACAACTCATCCTGGAAAATTGGAAAAGTTTCCGTTATGCGGAACTTCCCCTTGACCCTTTGACTGTTCTAATTGGTACTAACGCCAGTGGGAAGTCTAATGTAGTTGAAGCGTTGGAATTTTTGCAAAGAATAGCCCAAGGTGAAAATATTGAATCTGCTTTAGCAGGGGATAAAACACTGGCTTCTATTCGCGGTGGTGTAGACTGGGCTGCACGTAAACCAGAGTCTCAATTTACATTAAAGGTGCTAGTCCAGGGTGAGGATGAAACAACAGATTATTTATATGTTATTAAAATAGAAACACTACCTGAAGTGAAAGTTATAAAAGAATATATTGAATTTCAAATTTTACAAGAAAATAGTGAATTAGAGCAGTTCAAAGCATTGAATGTAAAAAATTCCGTATTTTATACAAAAAGTGGTTTACAATCTATTGATTCACGTATTAACCTGATTGAACTAGAGGAATTAAATAGATTTTTTGCAAAAGAAATATCACAACACGAAAATGCAGTAAATTTTCTAAATGATTATTATCTTCCCTTTAAGCTAAAAATAGCTTCCTTTGTTATTTCAACTTTAGAAAAAACATTTATTCTAAATCCTATACCTTCTCAGATGCGTGATTATTCACGATTATCCGATACACTAGAAAGCGATGCTTCAAATATAGCTGGTGTTCTAGCAGGTTTATCTGAACAGCAAAAAGAGGAAGTCGAATCAGCACTGTCTGATTACATCAAAGATTTACCAGAAGGGGATATTAAAAAAGTCTGGGCGGAAAAAGTAGGTAGATTTGGCACAGATGCTATGCTTTACTGTCAAGAAGAATGGCAACATGGAGAGATTACAGAAATTGATGCTAGGAGTATGTCAGATGGAACTTTACGCTTTTTAGCAATTCTCACAGCACTACTCACTCGACCAGAAGGTAGTCAACTAGTAATTGAAGAAATAGATAATGGGTTACATCCTTCCCGTGCAAAATTGCTGGTTAAAATCCTCCGAGAAATTGGCAGCAAAAGAAATATTGATATTCTAATTACTACCCATAATCCAGCTTTACTCGATGCTTTAGGTCCCGAAATAGTCCCATTTGTAGTTGTCGCACACCGCGATTCAGAAACAGGAGAAAGTAAACTTACTATTTTAGAAGAGATTGATAATCTTCCTTTGTTACTAGCATCAGGTACTTTGGGTAAGCTAGCAACTAAAGGAGCAATTGAAAAGAGCCTTTCTGATCATAAGTAAAACAAAATATGCAAAAGGTTCTAATTATTGATACATCAATACTCTGCGTTTATTTAGCTGTTCCTGGTAAAGAAACCTGCGGTACTGATAATGACAAATGGGATAAAAGTAGGGTTGAAGAACGTTTTCAATTAGAACAGGAACAAGGTACACAATTTATACTACCATTAGCGACAATTATAGAAACTGGTAATCATATCGCACAAGCTAATTCTAGACGATATGAAATTGCTCAAGCTTTTGCTGATATTTTAGTGAAAGTAGCCGATGGAGTTATACCTTGGAAAGTTTTTACAACTGAAGTGGATGAACTGTGGAGTTCGGAACAATTGAAACAGTTAGCTACTGAATGGCCTAGTCTAGCATCTAGAAAGATTTCTATCGGAGATGCCACAATTAAGACTGTAGCTGAGTATTATGCTAAAACCAGTAGCACATTGATAGTAGAAATTTTCACGGGTGATAAAGGTTTGAAGGCTTATGAACCAACTACACCACCACCCACACGGCGCAGTAGTCGCAGAAAAGCATAACAAAAGTTTGAGCGATGGGTTATCATCAGTGTGGAATTTCCGTGCATCACCCCTAGCTTATATGACTGCATCTCACTCTGAAACTCAACCAACGGAACCCAATATCCCTGCTACACCTCTGGTTGATACTCAACTGGTAGACCGTAGTAAGCTGAGTAAGATGTATCAGCATTATGTGGAAGTTAAGGATAAATATCCTCATGCTTTGCTGCTGTATCGGGTGGGAGATTTTTTTGAAACTTTTTTCCAAGACGCGGTTACTGTGTCTAGAGAATTAGAACTTGTTCTCACCAGTAAACACGGTGGGGAAGTGGGACGGGTGGCGATGACTGGTGTACCCCACCACGCTTGGGAACGCTACACAACCCAATTGGTGGAAAAAGGTTACGCGGTGGTAATTTGCGACCAAGTGGAAGACGCATCGGAAGCTGTGGGTTTGGTGAAGCGGGAGGTAACGCGCATCCTCACACCAGGGACTTTGCTGGAAGAGGGAATGTTAAAGTCTAGTCGTAATAATTACCTTGCGGCTGTGGTAATTGCGGTGAATCATTGGGGTTTGGCTTATGCAGACATCTCTACAGGGGAATTTCTCACAACCCAAGGCAGTAATTTAGAACATCTGACTCAGGAGATAATGCGGTTGCAACCTTCCGAGGTGCTGGTTCCCACTAACGCCCCTGATTTGGGGACTTTGCTGCGTCCGGGTGAAACTTCGCCTCATCTTCCCCAATGTTTACCCCCATCATTTTGTTATAGCTTGCGATCGCAACTTCCCTTTACCCAAGGTGAAGCCAGATCCACATTATTGCAGAAATTCAAGGTGCGATCGCTGGAAGGACTCGGTTGTGATCATCTTCCTCTGGCTGTGCGGGCGGCTGGGGGTTTACTGGAATACGTGGAAGATATGCAAAAAGTCAACCCCGTTTCCCTGCAAAAGTTACGCACCTATACCATTACTGACTATTTAATTGTCGATAATCAAACTCGCCGTAACCTAGAAATTACGCAAACCGTCCGGGATGGCACATTTCACGGTTCCCTGCTGTGGTCATTAGATAGAACTAGCACATCAATGGGAGGGCGGGCGTTGCGGCGGTGGTTATTGCAACCCCTCCTGGATATTAAAGGGATTGGGGCGCGACAAGATACCATCCAAGAATTGATGGAAAATACACCTCTGCGTCAAGATTTGCGGCAATTATTACGGCAAATTTACGACTTAGAACGACTCACAGGTAGGTCTGGTTCTGGGACTGCGAATGCTAAAGATTTAGTTGCTTTGGCTGATTCTCTCACCCGTTTACCGGAATTATCCCGCTTAGTGGCGGAAGCGCGATCGCCTTTTCTCAAAGCTTTACAAAAAGTCCCCACCGTCTTGGCAGAACTGGCAGAAAAATTACACGCCCATCTCGTAGAATCACCACCTATACATATTAAAGAAGGCGGGTTAATTCGTACCGGGATGAATCCCCAATTGGATGAGAGAAAAGCCACAGTAGAATCAGACCAACAATGGATTGCGAATTTAGAAGTTGACGAACGGGCAAAAACCGGCATCCCCAATTTAAAGGTAGGATTTAATAAAACCTTTGGTTATTACATTAGTATTCCCCGTAGTAAATCTGACCAAGCGCCTGACAATTACATCCGTAAGCAAACCCTGACCAACGAAGAACGTTACATCACCCCAGAATTGAAAGAACGGGAAGCCCGGATACTCACAGCGCGGGATGATTTAAATCAGTTGGAATATGAGATTTTTGTGGAATTGCGCCAAGAAGTCGGAGAACAAGCCGAAATCATTCGCCACATTTCCCGTGCTGTAGCGGCCGCAGATGTGTTGTGTGGTTTGGCTGAGTTGGCTGTCCAGCAGGGTTATTGTCGTCCGCAGATGGTGGAAGGACGGGGAATTATGATTGTCGATGGTCGTCACCCGGTGGTTGAACAGTCTTTACCTGCGGGGTTTTTTGTGCCTAATTCTACTCAGTTGGGAAGGGAGGAAACCAACCACCCAGATGCAGAGGAAAAGCCGGATTTAGTGATTTTGACTGGTCCCAATGCTAGTGGTAAAAGTTGTTATTTGCGTCAGGTGGGGTTAATTCAGTTGATGGCGCAGATTGGGAGTTTTGTCCCGGCGAGGTTGGCTAAATTGGGAGTGTGCGATCGCATTTTTACCCGTGTGGGTGCTGTAGATGATTTGGCTACAGGTCAATCTACCTTCATGGTGGAGATGAACGAAACCGCCAATATTCTCAATCATGCTACTGCTAAATCCCTCGTATTATTAGATGAAATTGGCAGAGGGACAGCCACTTTTGACGGTCTTTCCATCGCTTGGGCGGTAGCAGAATATATCGCTGTGGAAATTCGGGCGCGGACAATTTTCGCAACCCACTACCATGAATTAAACGAATTGTCAAGCATTTTACCCAACGTTGCTAATTATCAAGTAACCGTCAAAGAATTACCCGACCAAATCATATTTCTCCACCAAGTCCAACCAGGAGGTGCAGATAAATCCTATGGTATAGAAGCCGGAAGACTAGCCGGTTTACCAGATACAGTCATTCAACGCGCCAAACAAGTCATGGGACAAATCGAAAAACACAGTAAAATCGCTATGGGTTTGCGGGAAAACCTGCAAAAAGATAGTCAGTAAACTAAGAATGAATTGACTAAGTAACTCGGCGGGAAAATATCAATTTTCCATCAGGATTTAACATTAAAACAGGCGGCTTAATATCTCCCAAACGTTGCCCCCGCGATAAGGCATAATTAACATAACTAGTCATCGGATTTTTCACCCGCACAACTTGCAATTCTGCCAACTGTCCTAACTTTCGGGCATATTCATATTGAGGATTAGCATTGAATGCTAAATCTAATTTTAATCCTTGATTAATAGCAGTATTATCATCATATTCATCTTCATCCAGAAACAATATATAATGTGGGTGAGGTTCTATCTGCGGTACAACCATCGCAAAACCGCGACGTTCTCCCAAACAAGCAAGTACAAACTCCTCAGTTAACTTTTCCCCACACAAATCGCTAACTATTCCCCCACGACCCATAAATTCTAATAAAGGAGTTGCTTCCTTCCAACCCTTTACCAAAACCTTATCGCCTAAATTGTAGCGATATAAACCGGAATTTGTGGTCATGATAACCCCATATATTTCCCCAGTAACTAACTCATCACATAATCTAATTTTCCCATTGTCATCGACAAACTCATAAAATCCACTATCAACAGCTAAAACAGGTGTATCACAACCCAGCAAAGGAATACTCACAACTCCTTCTGTAGCTAAAAGTCCCTTACCTTGAATCAAAACATCGGGAAATAAATCTTGTAATTGACTAATAAAAGCTTTTGCTGCTGCATCAGTCCAACAACTAATTAATGATAAATTTTTCCAGACCTTCTGTAAATCAATTATGCCATTAACAACAGCAGCTTTTAAAACTGAGCCTCGCTGTGGTAAACATATAGATGAGATACTTTTTCCCGTAGATATATCGGCAATTAAAGCATCATAGTTTAATTGAATTTCTTGGATGATTTGCAGTAAAAAAGTAGGACTCCAAACCGAGATAAAACTTAAATCTTCCGCAGCCAATAAATATAAAGCTGTCAGATATTGCCACTCTGAAATATCATTAATCATCGCTATTTCCGGTGGAACAGCTAACAAATCAATCATCCAAGCTGCTAACTCTTGACCAAAATAATCAGCATCACTTACCATACCAATAGGTGTACCACCACTAGTAACTTCTGATGTCCGACTTACCGGACTAATTGCCCAATAGCTACGCCCTAATTTAATCTCTGGTTTGTGCTGTAATAAATCTGCTATCCAAGGTAATATAGCTTGTTGAAATGCGACCAAACCAGCCGCAGTGTAAGGAATTAATTTCCCACCTTGGGTACTACCGCCAGTCATTTCAAATGCTACTATAGGTTCGTGACAAAGAACTTGAGTTTTTCCCTCCGCCATTTCTTGAATATGAGGGGCTAAATCTGCATATTCATGGATAGGAACCCGCGCCGCATATTCTGCATAACTATTGATGGTAGAAAATTGATATTTCTCACCAAAAACAGTATCACTATTCTCAGCCAGAATTGCTTTTAACTTTGCAGCTTGAGTTTCTACAGGATTTTGCAATTTTAGTAAAAACTCCTTGAGATATAGAGTCACTTGGGTATGAATTTTTTCCCAATTATTAGAGACCTTAGAATTTTGCATCAAGTTTTTCTCTCATGAGATTCCTAAAAGAGCTTTATACTAAGTTAAAATGAAACTGCATAGAATCATATTTATAGAATAATTGAACGCAGATAGACGCGGACAAACGCGGATGAAAATGGATGAATTTAGGACTTACGCAAAAACTCACTCAAATTCTGATTTCTCTGTGTCCTCTGCGTCTCTGTGGTTAGTTATTCCGTAATTTGTGCGTAAGTTATCGAATTAATGGATTTCAGATTCTGTGCAGCCTTACATAAAATAGCTTTATTTAGTCAGGACTTACGCATAATCTACGTTTTCTTGGCGTTCTTGGCGGCTTGGCGGTTCGATAAATCAAGATTTTTCGCAATTGTTGCGTAAGTCCTGTTAGTTTCTAAACCAATAGGGGTTTCATCTTGACGCAGACTCGCACGGAAAAACTGCAAAAGAAAAGATAAATAAGATTTGCAGGTAACACGTCTATTAATTTGGGGAAGGACGAGTTTATGTAGTTTGGGTAAATTATAACTAGGAACACTGGGAAATAAATGATGTTCCAGATGAAAATTTTCATGAACTAACAAAAACTGGATAATGGGGTGAGTTTCAATACTACGACTGGCTAAAAATGGGTCTGTAGCATCAGTAATACCATGCTGAGTTAAACCGCGAATATTAATAGCGAAATTAGTCAGAATAAATGGAACTACCCAAGTGATGAAAAACAATTGTAATGGTACAAATTGCCAGATAATTATGTATGTGAGGATTAAGAATAGATATTCACTGACAATTTTTATGCGTTCTTGGTTATTGCCATAACGCCAAGCTAAGGAGGGTACAAAAATCAAATATAATATAGTTGCCCAGAGTAATCGGTTATAGTGGAGTAACCAAATTAATTTGTGATTATCGGTGTAATTGTGATAGTCATCGGGGTCATTTTCATCCCCTAAATGTTCATGATGACGTAAATGTGTTACGCGATAGGCACTAAATGAAATAAACCCAGCAATTCCCATGACAGTAGCGGCTAAATAATTCAGCCATTTTTGGGGAAATAATATACCGTGTACGCCTTCATGTATGAGTAAAAACATGGCGTTCATGGCTAAGGTTACAAGTATCACTCCCAAGCCATATTCAACAGTGGCGAAATTCCAATTTAAACCTTGGTTATAGGCGTTGATTTCCACTGTTACTCCAAGTAGGGCGATGAGGGGAAAGATTAAATATAATAAATGATGTCTGGGTTGAGTTATTTGTAAAGCCTGAATTTCTGATTCAATTCCCAAAGATACCGCTTTTCTGGCTTCCAGGGTTGTCAATTTCTGCGGGGTGTTGATATTCATAAAGCCATGTTCTCGCTAAGATGATTTGCTGTATTGTTAATGCTATAATTACAAACCAAGTTATCAGCATGATTCCTTGATATTCTGGTTTTCCTGGGACAAAGTATACTGCACCTGTGTCAGAATGGACGTTAGTTAACATATAGTATGCAAAGTATGCTTCGATGAGAAACATCACTCCCATAATGCGGAAGTTCCAGGAAATTGCTTGGTCAATCTTGGTTTCTGTTTTAGCTGTGAAGATTAAGACCAAAATTAAGACCGCGCTGCATAAATCATGGGCAATGCCATAATATGGATGCCAGTTATGAGTGAAGTACATCATCCCTAATTCTACTACGGCTCTTAGTGCCATATTCCACCAAGTAATCCAGTATAATCGCCGCCATTGATTGGATACTCGGCTATCTATACCAATTAATAGGGGTAAGAAATACCAAAACCAAATAGCATAACCTAACCAAAAAACTTTGGGTAAAGCTATTGCACCGCCTAGTCCGTGGTGTGAGTTTTGTAAGTTGTAAAAAATTGCCCCGGTGGTTGTGAGGGTGAGGAGGATGAGATAATACAGGGTTTTTAGCATATATGGGAATAATATGATTTTTGAACCACAGAGGACACAGAGGACTCAGAGGAGGAGTTTTAAAGCATGATATCTATATGATGCTCTATACCGGCGGGAGGTGGCGGTGAATTACTATTTTCGTTACATTTGTCACTTTGTCGCCATTTGAGGATGTAGGGTAAAAGTAAATCGGCTGGTGTGAATTTGTAGTTGGTTGGGGGGAAGCGGTTGATGTTTGCTTGTTGCATCTTGATCATTTTTACGTCTTGTTGAATGATGAAGCGGGAGAGGGGTGCAAAAAGTAGTTTGATTAACCATCCTATGACTGGGAAGCGAAAGGTAATAACTGTGTGAACTTCGGTTTGGCGATCGCCTATGGGTGTACACGCAGAAGTGATAATATAATGACGCTGGTCGGAAAATATATAATCAACTCGACTAGTAGCAGGAGCGATAAAACGGTCAGTATGTTGCATTTGGGCGCGGTTTTGACTTAAAAGCCACCACACTACAGCGCTTTCTCGCGGTTCTTCTAAGTATTCAGCTACAGCGCCATCTGGTAATGTCTGCACAATGGCTTTCACTGGTTTGGCTTGGGGAGTGCGAAACCAAAACCGATGTACAAAAGTTGCATGGGGACAGTCGAGGAAGTTTTCTAAACAAGTATCAACGGGGGCTAAAAACCGGGTTTTCATCCGAAATGTTGTCCACCCAGGAGTATCTAAATAAGGAAATTTTACAGGGTGTGAAGTAGCAGGTGTCTCAGCTAAACATACCCAAACATAACCATCTTGTTCTAGACAATGGTATTTTTTGATATTTAAGTTGCTGGGAATTTTACTGTCTGACGGTAAGGCGGGAATTCTTGTCACAGTGCCATTAATATCATATTCCCATCCATGATAAGGACATTGTATGGATTCTTGACATACTTTTCCCGCAGACATCGGGGCGTGACGATGGGCGCATCTATTTTCTAGGGCTGCTACTTGATGAGATGCGGTGCGAAATATTACCAGGGGGATAGATGCAAGTATGGCGCTGACTGGTTTCTGTTTCAGTTCTGAGGAAGGACAGGCGATATACCAATAACGATGACCGATAAACATTTTTTTTTAGTATGAGTTGGTGTCACGCAGAGACGCAGAGGCGCAGAGGGGGAGAGTGTGAGGAGTTTTGAGTTTCATTGCACAATATGATGATATTGATTAATCTGCAATTGTTGATATTGAATATTTTTATCTCCACACCAATGTATTTCTACAGGAATTATCTCGTTTTGAGAGTTACCTAAACCAAATAATAACCGTTTATCGCCTTGGGCAGAAAATCCATTTGATGCTTGCACTTCTCTGAGTTGTTTATCTATAATTACTCTTGTACCCACAGCATCACGGTTACAGGTTTTGCCATTTCCAATCAAATCTAAACCTAACCATGATTTGGGTGCAGAATCATTCCGATAAATTGAAACTGGATGAAATTGATGTGTGACTAATGCATCTAAATCACCATCATTATCTAAGTCTGTTAATGCAATACCTCTGGAATTACTTAACTCTTTCCAACCTACTTGAGAGGCGACATCAATAAAATTTTCTCCTTGATTTTGATATACTCGATTTTGTTCGTAGGGGAAAATACATCTGTCGCGTAAATCAGCCCATCTGTCTGCATATCCGTGGATATCTGGCCCTGTTAAGGCTATTTGGGAATTCCAATACCAAAAGTCAGCACATTTCCGTTCTGCTGTAGGATTTTGGAAGTAGTGAGGGGTGGTGATTTTCCATTTTAATCTTTGATTTCTCGTTTCTGCTAATGGGCGATCGTAACTATTATCTACCATGCCGTTGGCTTGGAGAAT
This sequence comes from Nodularia harveyana UHCC-0300, assembly GCF_034931085.1. Classification (NCBI taxonomy): domain Bacteria; kingdom Bacillati; phylum Cyanobacteriota; class Cyanophyceae; order Nostocales; family Nodulariaceae; genus Nodularia; species Nodularia harveyana. Next base: position 108,670 of record NZ_JAYGHG010000008.1, read on the forward strand.
ATCTAATTTGCCATCTCTATTTAAATCACCCATTGCGCCACCCCAGCCAAAGCGATTTTCGTTGAGGACGTTATGTTTCATGGCTGCGTCGGTAAATGCTTTTTCGCCAATTTGGTCTACGTTTCCGCTATTCATCCATAATAAACTCCCTTCGGCTTGCAGTTTTTCATGGACGTTGGAAACGTAAATATCTAATTGTCCGTTATTATCCACATCTCCTAAAGAAGCATTCATACCTTTATAGGTGTCATGGCTAATTTTACCGACTAATTTACCCCGGATAAGGTCGAATTTTTCGCCTTGTTGATTAATATATAATTGGTCTGGGCCAAAGTCGTTAGCTAAATATAAATCTGTCCAACCGTCGCCGTTTAAATCTCCCGTACCTATATCTAATGTCCAGCGATTTCCATCAAGTCCCAAAGCTTTAATATCTTGTTTTTCTAATTTATTCCCTGTGTTGAGATAAAATAAATTTTCCCCTCCATTATCAGCATCATGCCAACTACGGTGCATGACGTTCATCATCCGGCGGTCATTTTCATATTCTGGTTGGGGTAAATTAAAGATGTTAAATTCAGTTGGTTTTTCATAACCTGGTAATAATGGATTCATGGCGTTACCGACCATTAAATCTAATTTACCATCTCGATTCATATCTATAGCATTAGCCGTGAGACTAATTGTATATTCATCTATGCCTAATTCTGCGGAAACATCTCTAAATGTGGGTAGACAATGCTTTTCTTGCTGTGAACATTCTTCTCTGAATCTATTTTGTAATAAGCGTGATTTTCCATAGCCGACTGATAAGAATAAATCGGCATCGCTATCGTTATCATAATCCCACCATAATGCCCCTGAAGGTAAACCGGCTGTGGTTTGATGATTGACTAATTCATCTAAGGCGGGAATGGGTAAACGGGTAAATTTAAAATTACCTTGGTTGAGGTATAAGGCGGCGCGATCGCTGTTATCTTTAAGAGGATAAGTTAAAAATATATCCTGTAAGCCATCTTGGTCTACATCGGCTACTGCGACGGCATCACCGACGGATAATAACCATTTTCCAATATGTTGTAGTCTGGGATCTACTTGTTCTAATATATCACTTTTATGGGTGGAAATTCCGGCGGTATCGGCAGCAATTTCTGTAAAGGTAAAGTCTGTTTGAATCACATCTTGGGCTGCAACTAATTGTTGATATCCCCAAAAGCTACTGAGACCGATAAACCCAATGACCGACCAACGATAAATATGATCAGAAACATGATCAAATATTTCCTTAATTCCTAATGGGCAACCCTGAATTTTAAACCAAATTAATCGCCCAGTAAAGTAAATAAATCCGGCGATAAAGAAGGTTGATAAACTCTCAAATTTATGTAAATATAAATCTAGGATAACAATAATTAAGGACATCCAAATCTGCCCTTTTTTAGTTGGGGGTGATGTCCCTGGGTCGGTAATCATAAAGAATGTGAATAAGTAAAAGGCTGGGGAAGATAACGCCCCCATAACTATGGTTTCTGCGGGGATTAAATCATGCATTAAATAGGCGCGGATGCCTAATTGGATGGTGTAGAAACCTAAGAAAGAAATAATTAAGGCTGTGCGGTTGATGCGGAGGGCAAATAATAGTAACGCGGCTGTGATAATAAAGATTATTATAGCTATAGAACCGCCCCATTGATATGCGGGTGCGGCACTAATTAAGCCATTTCCTAAGAATAAACTGGCTGTAATCCCAAACAAGGCGGGATTATATATATGTCTTCTTTGGGCGGTGAATAAATATTTTGAGGAAATGGCAAAGAAAACAGGTACTAATGGTAGCCAAGAACCATGAGCAAAGTTGGTTAAAATGCTTAATGAACAGCCTGTAATGGCTGCACTTAAAGGAAATAGTAACTGGCGCTGTTTAAATAGCCAGTGTAACAGCATATCGAATGCACAGGCGGAACTAATAATTAATAAGATTTGGGCGGGGGAACGGTTGAAGCCTAAAACGGTAATTCCCAGGATAATATAGGAGATTAATATGGCTAAAATTGCTAATCTGGGGTCAGATAAACTGGGTTTACGCTCCCATTGCCATTTTTCTAATTTAATTGTATTTGTAGTCATATTGCACCTATTTCTATATACGGTATTCTGCCATCAAGTTGATTAAAGGAGTCTGCACCATCTGGATAATGAATAGCAAATAATCTGCCACCTGCGTCAATTCTTCGGTATTCTTTAAGAACTGCTGTGAGGGGATCATTTTCGTGTAATCCGGCGATAAAATAATGCCATTTACCTTGATAGCGATCGCGGTATAATTGCCTGAGTAGGGCGCGAAATATCTCTGGGCTATTGTGTGCGATCGCCACAAATGCTAAATAAAAGTAAGGAACCATTGTACCAGGAGATGGTAGGGGTTTCAGTGGTGTAACTTGGGCGAGTAAATTGTAAAAAAACCGCATCCTTGCTAATGAGGGACTGTAGCTTTCTATATGAGTTTGACGGAATGTTTCTTGTTCCCAAGCGGCGATAGTTCCCACTAATTCGTTGTTACGAATTGCTAAGTAAAAATCCTCGGCTTTCAGTCCCCTTAACCTGTGACTGTGAAAGTCATCAATATTATAATCAGGTGCAAATTGTTTTTGCGATCGCCATTGTTTGATAAATGCTAAAATCTCAGGTAACATCTCTGGTTTTCCTCTTTGAAAAGTTACCCCTCTGATCTTAATTTCTGACTTGGGTAAATCTAAATGTATAGCTGGGGAATAAATGCGCCCCAGATCATGATATTGTGGTAAACCAGCCCGCCCACCTGTGAGATTTTTGATTGCTGGGAGATTCCCTTCTAAAATTAGAGAAAAATATAAAGGTACGGGATTTTTTAGATGTAATTTTTTTAAATATTTGTAACCTCTGGCTAACAAAGTTCCTCGGCGATAATCTGGGTTCACACGTAAGTCGGCTAAATATCCCAGTTTGGTTAATTCACCATTAATAAAAGCGCGATTAATTAATCGACTACCTAAAGCAATAATTTCACCATTACTATTATCAATACATTTAATTACTTGTACAGTTTCCCCTTGAACTTGAGAACCAGCAAAATAATTTGGTTCACGGCGAAAACTCAAAGCAATATTTCCTTCCATTCTATCTTGCGCCATTCTCTGACGCAGTGCAGGATCATCTGCTGGGGTAGCGAGGGTGAATTGAAATTGACTCATGAGGATATAATTTTGAATTAACCGCCAAGTACATACAGGAATAGGTTGGGAAATACTTGACTAAATTACTGTTTTTTTTGGTGGTTGTAACTGTTTAATTTTTTCCATACACAGACGACAATTTGCTGTATCTTTTTGTGCTAAATATAATTCTGCGGCTTTTTTAAAATTTGCGATCGCATCGGGAATAAAACCCTGTTTTCGCCTTACTATTCCCCGCAGGTTATGCGCCGGTGCATAATGATAATTGAGGCGAATCGCCATATCTACATCATGCAAAGCCCCCGGTAAATTTTTCAATTCTAACCTAGCCAAACCCCGACAATAATACGCATCCATACTCCCAGGATTCAACCTCACAGCTTCTGTATAATCAGAAATAGCTTGATGAATATCTCCTGAGTAATAATAAGCCAAACCCCGTTGTAAAAAAGCATCAGCAAAATAAGGTGTCCATTCTAAAGAACGGCTAAATTCCTCAATTGCACCAGCGTAGTCTTTCTCCTTAGCCTTTTTCAGTCCTTGATTGTAAAATTCATCACTCATAGTTAACTCAACCAGATAGACATCCCATTTCTATGTTAAATATAGGAATCCTAAATTTAGCTAATTCCCAAATTTCAACTTATAGCAACCGCCAAGGAGGTTAGGACAGAAACAGATCATGAAACCCTCACAATTAAAGAGTTTCGAGCCTGTTCCCTGTTCCCTGCTATATAAGAGATATTTTGAAACGCCTCTGACTTTAGTCCGGTGAGAGTCAATTCTTGTCTCTGGGTCTTGGCGTACTTGGCGGTTAAACGCAACGCCAAAGGCGAACGCAGCTATACAAAATACGTTCGCCTGGACGGACTAAGTTCAAATCAAGAGTTTTAGTTTAGTCTGCATAGTTCCGTGACTTTTAGTCGCCTGGAGTAAGATGTCAGTACACTTTACTATCTATGGATTATTCAGCAAGTTGATAATCTGATCCAATTTTGCTTGCAGTTTAGCGTTTTCTTGCTCTAAATATTCCACTCGGTTACGAACAGTTTTCACCTCATCTAATACCGTAGCATTGGCAGGAATTAACCATGACATTCTTGCTTGGGAGAAACTGGCGATTTCAGCCTGAGAACGCATATCCCGACCAAATCCCATTAAAGAAGGACGTTCCACATAGGTAACACGGTGTAAAACCCGCCAAGCCTTATTCGGACGACCAGTTTGCACTTGACGTAAAGCCCTGGCTTCTTCATCATTACTGGCTAACCATTCAGGATCAACCACATAATTGAAGAAATCTAAGTAATTATCCGTACTTCCTTCCAGATAAAAGCTCATCATGCGGAAGCGATCTACTTTTTCGCCGGGTTGGAAGGGAATATCATTTTCATCGGTAATTCCCAACATTTCAATCCCGCTTAAATCCACATTCAACTCCATCCCTTTGCTATTAGCCTGGGTTTTGGTCATGGTTTGAGTTAAATTAGTGGTTGCCATTGCAGTCAGTTCAACACCAACACCAAACACACTCAGATTCATTTTCGCCCCCAGACTACCACTCATGCTAAATGAGCCACCAATAGTATGTTCTGTGGTATTAGCAAAACTTTGTTCTTCTACTCTTAAACCACCATCTGCATCCCAAACATAGGTATTGACAATATTCCGTTTTCCAGAGCGAATGAGAATATTTTCCATATTCTTTTGCCAACCTGCAAAACTTTCTACAGCATGGGTACGTTTCTCAATATCATCAATACGACTACTGATTTCTTGCTTACGTTGATTCCCTTGATTTTTTAAATCTTCTAACTTAGCGCCACCTTCAGATTTAAGTTGATCCAATTGAGCTTGTTTGTCTTCTGTAGATTCATTTCCAGAAATGTCAATATTTTCTGCACCTTGATTTAAGGTAACAGTTTGTACAGCGCTGCCATCTTTGGCTTGTCTACTTAATGAGCCTTCATCAACTAGATTCGAGTTGAAATTAATAAAATAAGACTGTCGCTCCTTATCTGCCTTTTCAATCTGTTGTTTGAGGTTATATGCCTCCATCAGACGGAAGTAACTAGCAGGATAAAGTGAGCCATATTGCGATCGCATTTCCGGCACATGACCATAAAATTTGTCATTAGCCGCACTACTTCCCACCAAACCATCTAAAGAACCATTCATCACGTAAGCAGGATTAATCAAAAAGGTAATGGTATTAATATCAGGGGGGATATCTTCTACGGGACGGACTTCATACCCTACCATTTTCTGAGAACGAGACAGACGACTAATAAAGACATCGGCTAAACTCGACACCACCAAAGCATAACCCACATTTTTGGGGATAAAACGGTTGCCATAATGGGGAAATTGAGCGGTTACTTCTGGCGCACCTCGTAACTCTAGGCTATCGGTGGTGACAAGGGAAGAACTAGAGCTAACATTACTTTCATTAAACCATTGATAACTCATGTCCAAATTCCCAGCCGCACCAATTTTCGCGCTGCCAACCTCTGTCACGAAACCTAATCCGGCACTGCTTGTAGTCTTAGCACCTGTGAAAAGCTCAACACTTGCTCCTAAACCAGCATCCTGAGAGCGATTCCAACTATATTCCACATCTTCACTAGTGGTTAATTGCACAGAAGTTGCACCATTATATTGATAATCTCCATCAATATTCATGTTTTCACTGGGAACAGGGGGCGCACCTTCAATGTATCCCAGGAGAGTTGGTTTAAATTGAGCGTTACCAATCCAAAGTAACTCTAAAGTTTCAATCCGTTTATCGGTGAGAACTTTTACCCCATTATCTGTAGGATAGGCAAACATTCGGCGCATCATTGCCGATTTTTGTTTGGTCATGGGATTGATGTCAAAAGTGCTATATTCACTGCTAACTACAACATCCTCGCCAATTGGCAAAGTATTATCCTTGACAATTAGAGCTTCATAGACTGTACCAGGATGCTTGCCTGTCAAATCAGGAGTTTTAACCGTTGCACCTTCCGGTTGAATTTGGCTTAAAGGCCAGTAACCAAGCAAACCTGCCTCTTTTCCTGTGAGGCTTTGGTGCATGGTTGCTTTGATTTCTTGGGGAGTGCGGACTTGATTCCAAATACGAACTTCAGCCAATTGACCGGAGAATGAACTTGCATCATTATCTGTGAATCTCCTGCCAATAAACAAATTACCTGTTCCTTGATAATCGGCTGAAGCAATATTTCTGATTGTGGCCTTTCCATCAAGGTAAATAATGCGATCGTTAGTTGTAGCATTATAGCTGCAAACCCAGTGATGCCATTGAAAATCTGCGATGGGAGTAGAGGTATCAAGATCATTGCCATAAAAGGCAAAAGTGAATTTGTTATCAGGTTGAAAACCAATATTTAAGCCTTGATTATTGACCATCTGTCCTTGACCAATAGCAATATTCCACGCTCCTAGCGCGTTGCGCTTTGCCCAAAACTCTATGGTAAAGCTAGAATTAGCCAAATTGATCCCATTGCCACAATCCACATAATCATCCTTGCCATCAAACTGCATCGCTGTATGACCCAAGTTGCCAATAGGTGCAGTACAACCCCACCAGGAAGCCCTTTGCATTGTTCCGTGACGGCTATTCCCAGAATAGTCTCGTATTTCGTTCCCTGTGGCCTCGTTCATCGGGTAGTAAGCAAGTAACCCCGGTTCGTTACCACTGGGGAGAGTTTTACTGTTCACAGCAATTTCTTGATCATTGAGACCAATACCCCACAAGCGGACTTGGGCAAGTTTGCCAAAGTGAGAGGCATTCGGATTAGATACTGTAAGACTACTGGCGGGCAATTGTACTTGGTCAAAAGGTACGGTTTGAGGACTGCCATACATTGTCCCATTATTCCCATTAGCAGAATAATCTTTAGCCGAACCATCTCGCAAAGGCCAATAACCAACTAAACCTGATTCATTACCCGTTAGGGTTTTGTTCATATCTGCTTGGATTTCAGCTTGAGTACGAGCTTTATTCCACATCCGAAATTCTGCCAGGGGACCACTCCATTTGCCACTCTTATTATTATAGTAAAAAGCTCCTATTAGAAACTTTTGTAGTCCAGATATAGGTTGAGTTCTACCACTTCCCTGATGCCATATTTTTCCATTGCGATAGATGAACATTTGTCCTGTTGAGCAATCTTTCGTAAATGCCCAGTGAGACCAACTATCTTTATATTCATCGGGTTGTGCTACTTTTTGAATGCGATCACAATTAACTTGATTTCCTGCGTCCCAGTAAATCGTTTGTTCATGGGGTAGATGAATGTTAAAAACCTTTCGATTTTGACTGTCCAACCCTTCAACAATACTATTAGTTTGTAAGTCGTTTGCACCTTTAGACCAAAATTCAATGGTAATTGCTTTGTCAAATGAGGGTACACCTTGGGTAAATTCAATATAATTATTCACCCCATCAAATTGGAGAGCGGTATTTGATTGATGAGAAATTTCTACTTGGTCAAAAGCTACAGTTTGAGGACTGCCATACATTGTCCCATTATTACCATTAGCAGAATAATCTTTAGCAGAACCATCTCGTAAAGGCCAGTAGCCAACTAACCCAGATTCATTACCCGTCAGGGTTTTGTTCATATCTGCTTGGATTTCAGCTTCGGTACGAGCTTTATTCCAGATGCGGAGTTCGGTTATTTTGCCTTTAAAGAAGTTTGAAGGATTAGACTTATTATGGTCTGCGCCAATCAAAACATTTGTGTTGGTATCGAGATACTTGCCAAAATTCGCTGAACCAGCTAACTTGCCGTTAATATAGAAGCGAACTACTGAACTATCATAGGTTAAAGCCACATGGCTGAGTTTTCCTGTTTCTACAGGGTTAGAAGATTCAACAGACCAAGGAGAAACGTTATGATTGACACCCAGTTTTTTATCAGGGCTTAAATAGAAATTATAAGCCCCACCGACACCGGAATTCCACTTGGAAAGTAAGACCATTCTTTGCCCTGTTTCTTCTGGACAAATCCATGTTTCAATGCTGTAGGGTTCTGTGCGACTGAAGTGTAAAACACTTGGATTCCCAATATTAATGTACTCACCCACACCATCAAATTGCAAAGCCGTATTGGTCTGTGTCGAGGACTGACTAACACTATCCCTCTTGGTAATATTTCCTAGAGTGCCAATATTACTGGTGATTTTAGCTTCAGTCGTGCCAACTTTTTCGCCATCAATATAAAAACTGGTGGTTTGTGCTTCGTATTTACTGGTAATTGTCAAATGATGCCAACCGACAGAAAGCTGCTTTAAATCATAACCACAGTCAAAGAACGAATCATTGAGGCGAAGTCCTAAGTACGTGCTTTCATGAACAACAACTTGCTGTTGATCATCCTCAGAACTTGCTAAAACTCGCCAATTTAACTGTTCAGTAAAGGGATAAGCAAACCAGGCTTCTAATGTGAAATTATCCTTTAAATAAACAGGAGAATTTAACGCGACTGAGCTACTTTCATTATTGAAATTCAAACAGGAACGCAGACTCTCAGGAAGCCACTCTTCAAAGGTTGTATTCAGACTATCTGACGTGGCATCATAGAGGGTATTTCTCATGTTACCTTGGCTATTAAAATAGCTGAATTGAACATTGCCTTCACAAGTTTCTAGGGCATGGAGTCGAGAAACTGGATTGACGAAGTTTAAGATTGCACCTTGAGTTACTAATCCTTGAGGATCTTGACTTAATTGAGGTAATGTGAATGGATTCTTGGTGAAATTTGTAATAGCATCCAAAACGCCCTGATTTAAACTAACAAAACTATCCCGAATGGCTTTAATTTCTGAATTAACAATTAGCAATCGGTCTTTAATTGCCTGAATTTGAGACAATTGATTACTTCCTGTCAAGAGAGATAATTCAGCTTGCAGATCACTTAATCTTTTTTGAGCTTGAGTTAGAGAATTTTGTTTGTTTGCAAATTGTTGAGCAATATGGTTTTTATCAATATTGCCATTAATTGTTTCAATCTTGAGAGAGGAGGTTTGATTTCTCCAATCTCCTAAATTTGAATTATTACTTGTTAGTGTCCAAGAACTTCCATTAAACCAACTATCTTTATAGAGGGTTATTTTCAGACCTGATGGAACTTTTAATGAATCTATATCATCGTGGATATCAATAGTGTCATCACTAGATTCGGCATAAATATTGCCAAGGTTAGGGTAAGAGCCTATGTCTAATTTTTTAGTCCACTTGTTACTCCATTCTCGGTAATCATTATAATTTGTGTCTTCGTAAAGAGTGATTTGTTGATCTGCTCGTTGTTTTTCTCCATTCCAATAGTTAAAGTCATTTTGTAAGCTATTAACTAGAGTTTGTTGATCACTAATTGCTTTTTGTAGTCCCTGAATCCTTGTATCTCGTTCTAGTCCTTGAGATAATAAAGCATTAAGCTGTGCTTCCAGGTGTAATTTTTCTTGAATCAGATATCCTTGGCGGGTTTCTTGGGAAGCTAGTTGTTTGATCAATTGAGAGTTTTGTTGATCTTGTACTCCTAATGAAGCGAGACTGACACTATCATTAAATGAGGCTTCCGTGATAGTATTTGAAACCAAACGTAGGTGCTGTTTGCGGATTTCTAAGCTATCCCAATTTCCCACTATATCAGAAATTTCAAAGGTTCGTAACAGGGCAACGCCATCGGGAATGGTAAAGCGAGAAGTAGCACGATACCAACCATTTCCTAAGTCTGCAAATTTATCTTGTTCACTAGCAATAGTGATTTGATCTTGGGAACTAAGACTGGTTTTACCCCAATAAGAGAGTCGAAAAATCTGATTGCCATTACCGTCAGCATTATTAACATCTACAGTGGGGTTAACCTTAAATTCAAATTCTTCAATGTAGGTTGCCCGTTGACTAACTGCTATTAAATTTTCATTGGTATATTTCACCGTAGGGGTGATATTATCTGCCAGATGACGACGGAGAGTAATTTCGCCAACATAGAGATTTCCATGCACAATGCCATCGTTACCATTGACAGAAAAATCAATGACTTTGCGTTGATTATCTTCATCAACTGCAATTCCACCTAATCGCCAATAACCTACTAAGTTTAATTCTCGCCCTGTCAGTTGCAGGTACATACTGTTTTTAATTTCTTGGGCAGTACGAGCAACTTTCCAAATGCGAACATCAGAAATTTGTCCAATAAAAGGATGTTTTGATCCTCCACTCCAAACTCCAGCACCTATAGTAAACTTATCGGCTGAAGTTCCATAACTAGAAGTGGCGGTTCCCCCTTGTACTTTTTCTACACCATCAATGTAAATATGAAGTTTCTTACCATCACCAACTAAAGCAATATGATGCCACTCATTAACTGGATATGAATAGGTAGTTTGAGTAGATCCACCATTAGGTGTCCAGACTGTAAGTTGATTAGATGTAAAGCCAAATTCAATCAAATCATTTTGACCAAAAAGGCTTGTTGAACCTTCAAGTGATGCAGGTTTAATCCAGCCTTCAAGAGTAAATGCAGAACAATTATTAAGGACGCTAGATGGTGTGGAAATATAATCACCTACTCCATCAAAAACAATCCCTCGTCGTTTTTGAGACTGTAGTTTGAGACTAACAGCTTCTCCAATTTGCCAACGAAGATCATTAATTGTAAAGTTTTGCTCGTCAACTTTGGTAATGGGATAATTTCCATCGTAACTAGCCGTATCAAAAATCTGAACTTCATCACCATTTTCTAGTCCATGATTTTCGGCTTTTACTCGTAATTTTCCTTCAGAAGTAATTTCATAACCTGTAATTAAACCATCAAAAGTTACAGCTTGTTCTTCCGGTGGTACTACTTGCCATGTTCCCAATTGTTCTGTGATATTATTGCCATTCTCTACCCAAGGAGCATCAATTTCAAAGGTAGTTTCATCTATTTTGGTAATAGTGTAATGTCCATCGTAGGAAGTTGTTCCTGTGATAATTAATTCATCACCATTCTTCAGCACAGAAGTTTCTGTTGAAGTCACTTGTACATTAGCAATACCATCAGTAATGGTTCGATTTAAAGCGGTAATAGTTCCTTCTGGTGGCGGTTCGGCAATGCCAATGCTTTTAATGTTATCTAAACTATTGAGGGGAAGTAATACCTCACGAATATTACTGCGGAGAATTTGGGGATTACCTGTTTCTTGAATTTTGGATAATGTTCCATCTCCTAAAACAGCAAAACTAATTGCAGCTACAGTATTATCTGTAGTCACAATACCCAACATCACTTTTGTGGAATCCCGCATTAATTGTTGTCCAGCCTCGGTTTCACGGGCTACTTGTACATAGTATTGTGTGGCACTAATACCATTTCCTACTTGTAGATTTAAGTCTAATGTGCGTTTAATAATTCCCGGAATACTGCGAGGTATTAAAGTAGGATTATCTTCTGATTTGGGTTCAAATATGTTGTAATCGTGAACTGCAAATAATCCTTCTTCTGATACTCGAATAGAATAAAGGTGTACTTTTTGAGTTTGACTATTGTAGGCAAAAATATTCCAACGAGATTTTGCGTGTTCTACTGTGGGTAACTGGATGACGGAAAACCAACCTTGATGGAGATTGTTAATAAAGGTTAATTCGGTGGTTGGTTCATAGAAAGAAATCCCATTAGCGTCACGATAATCTAAAGAATCAACATTTTTTAATCCTCCTGCGGTTTGCTGCATTTTATCGCTGGCTTTAAACCTTTGACTACTGCGTTTAAAACGAACTTGCAGTTTACGAACTAATTTATTGGCAATGCCATCTAATACATAGCGATCGCACAATAGGGTATTCTGTTTAGACTGACGAAGTACATAAATATACTCCAGCCCTGAGACTAATTGTACAGGTGCAACTGCGGTTTCATCTTGGGTACGATACCGAGAACGCAAGATAAACTCAGAAGGATTCTCTTGATATGTGTATTCCTTCTTTTCCTTTTCAATTACAGAAGCATCATCTTTAACTTCATTGGGAAAGTCCAATTCTTGCCAGTTTTCCCACCCTGTACGCTGTTCAGGAGGAGTATTCAAATAGCTATCTTCAAAACCATCTTGTTTGATGCTATACCACACCTTACCTTGGGTATCTGTACCAAAAAGGACGACTTTACCTGCATGGGTGATGCTGTTGACGTATTGGATTTCTTGTGATTTTTGGAGTAGCATATTTTTCTAATGGTAAACAAACTGGTAATTTTGAGCAAAATTACTTAAATTATTATTACTGTAATTTTCACTGAATTATGACCTATATAAGAGTAGCTAAAAATCACGAATTTTGTGTATTTTTCATGATAAATAGAGCATAGAAAATTATGCAATTCTCTATACTTGGTCAAAACTCATCAATCCTTATTTTATTTAATAAATGTATTCTTTTTACTCGGTAATAATCTTATATTCTCCTAATCCATCAAGTCAATATGCCACTGTATCGATTAGGTAATTATTTATAAATAATTACAAAAATACATGAATTTCTGTGACGATATTTTACAAATATGAAATATTATTTAAGTAAGTTGAATTGACTACAAAATTTGGCAAATTGTGATATGGGATTCACTCACCTTTGGGAAGATATTTTTCGTTGGCAGTAAATGGGTAAAAATTTAATGTATATTAACTGACAGCAAACAGGTTTAATAATGACAGACTGGCTTTACCGTTATCCAACTTTATATTCAGGAAAATTACTCAAGCGCTACAAGCGGTTTTTTGCCGATGTGCAACTTGATTCTGGGGAAATAGTCACAGCACATTGTCCCAATACAGGGCCGATGACTGGAGTATCTACTATTGGGAGTGCAGTTCAAATTTCCGCAAGTGATAACCCCAAGCGCAAACTAGCTTACACTTTAGAATTGATTCAGGTAGATGATCACCAACCCACTTGGGTAGGGGTGAATACCATGTTACCGAATCGCATAGTCAAACTGGCTTTAACCAAACATCTATTTCCGGAATTGGGAGAATATAGCCAAATTAAAAGTGAAGTAGTTTATGGAGAAGACAAAAAAAGCCGGGTCGATTTTTATTTAACAGGAGAAGACAACCAAAGCCCCATTTATTTAGAAGTGAAAAATACAACTTGGGCGCAAGGAACCTTAGCTTTATTTCCCGACACCGAAACCACCAGAGGACAAAAACATTTACGGGAATTAACCGCATTATTACCTCAAACCCGCGCCGTCATGTTGTACTTCATCAACCGGGGAGATTGTACGGAATTTGCTCCTGGTGATCTTACAGACCCAGTATATGGTCAACTCTTGCGAAATGCGATCGCCCAAGGACTGGAAATCTTACCATGTCGCTTTAACATCTCCCCAGAAGGCATACAATATCTAGGTTTAGCCCAACTCAAACTTTAACTCTCTTCCCTTCGCGCACCTCTGCGTTAACCTCAGTGTAACTCTGCGTTAAAAAAATGATCATCATCATCATGGGAGTCTCCGGTTCCGGAAAAACCACCATAGGTAAACTACTAGCTGACTCCTTAAACTGGAAATTTAAAGACGCTGACGAATATCACTCGCCAGATAACATAGAAACAATGCGCCTGGGTATCCCCTTAAATGATACCGATAGAAAACCGTGGCTCAAAGATTTGCAAACTGCGATCGCAATATGGTTAAAAGAAAAGGAAAATGTAGTCTTAGCCTGTTCCGCCCTCAAAGCAGATTATCGCCAATATCTGGTATTAGATAGCCAAAATATCCAACTAATTTACCTCCACGGCAGTTTAGAATTACTCCAACAGAGACTCATAGGAAGGCAAAATCATTTTATGTCAGAAAAACTCCTCAATAGTCAATTAGATACCCTTGAGGAGCCAGATAATGCCATTTACGTAGATATTTCCCAACCACCCCAGTTAATTGTCCAGAACTTGAAAAAGGTTTTGGGGATTTAGACCATTCATAGCGATATAACCGTTTCAGCAGACTCATCTGGCGAGTGACGAGAACGAAGGTGTAAAGTAATTTCCGTATCCAGTCGCTTCAGGAAAATCAGGAGTTTACCCTCACTGAATCGTTGAAACTCTCCTTTCATCAAATGAGATACTTCTGGCTGGGGAATACCAAGAAGTTCGCTAATTTCACGTTGTTTTAGGTTCCGTTGTTTCAAAAGCCGCAGTACCTGAATACCAATCTTACCCCGTGTAAAAAGTTCATCTGCATTTGACAAATCCAAGTCAGCGAATACATTACCACTACTTTCTTGAAAAACTGCTTCCTGTGTCATTGTTGTTTGTCCCTGGCTATTGAAACTTCTAAAAGTTAGAAGCTTTAAACCATTTCTGTGTAAAAAAAAGCCGTGCTAAATAACTTATAATCTACAAAAACATAGGCTTTGGGGCAACCCCTGCGGTTCAATTCCGCGACATGATTGGAGGTGCGACTTTTATTATCAGTTTAGTATGTATGCTTCTACAACTATTGTTGAGCCAAAGACAACAAAAAGAGGAGGTAGTGCCTATGCTGATTACAAAGACGATTAACCAGATTAAAACAGTTATTCCTATAGTAAATTTTGTAGGATGGATTGCTTATATCAGTTTCGTTATCCAATCATGTTTGTCTACGGGGGTTTTGTCAATTTACAACTGAATAACAGGTAGTAGGAGAGTTCGCCACAAATAAGCTCTCCCCATACTGCCAACACCTAATCTGTTTTGGTTTACAGCAGTTTTCATATATTTAGACCACACTCTTGATTCCTCTCTGCGCCTCTGCGCCTCTGCGTGAGACAAAAATTGCGACCTGAATCTTTACAGAGAAACTAGCAAAGTTGTCCAGCAATGATACGTTAAAGCTGTTTGAACGCATACCATCTCATTGCATATCAACCCGAAGATTTTTCATCCATTTTCCAGCCAGGAGTATCAGCCGATGGTCGCTGATATCCCAACTGGGTGTACTATTCCCTAAACTGGATGGGAGACTAGAAAAGCGTCAACTTCCGCCGCAGTGGGTTGAGATGCGATCGCACCTGCTTTAATAGTAGTTAACGCCCCTACAGCATTAGCATAAGCCACAACTTTTTTCGCAGTTTCTGCATCCTGTAAACCTTGAATACCATGTTTACCCAGTTGGTGGATAAATCCTGCTAAAAAGCTATCTCCAGCCCCAGTTGTATCAACAACCTCAATGGGATAGGAAGGTAAATTACCTTCATTTGCACCCAAACAATAAGTACAACCATGTTCACCATCTGTTACCAGCACCCCATCAATGGTGTTCATGCGGTAAGTAATTGCGCCAGGGTCTGTAGTATCAAATAGCCACTCTGCCTCTTCCTTAGAAAGTTTGAGAAAATCAACTCGTTTCCATATCGCCTGGATTTTTTGACGCGCCACATTTGCATCTTGCCAAAATACAGGTCGCCAGTTGACATCCAAAATAATCTTCAAGTCGTATTGTTCGGCTAAATCTAAGGCGCGGTGAATTGCCTTCTCACTTTCAGGGTAGGCTAATTCTAAAGTCCCCAATACCAAAAAGTCAGCCTCTTGAAACAGTGATTCTGGCAAATTTTCAGCTTTTAAGCGGGTATCGGCAAATTCAGAGGTGTCATACTCACCAAATCCGGCAAAATTGCGATCGCCAGCCAAATCTCTCACCACATAAACCTGTCGCGTTGGTGCAGTAGAATGACGTTGCACCCCTGTAGTATCCACACCAATTTCTTCTAACAGCTGTACTAGCTGATTTCCCGGCTCATCTTCACCCACAGCCCCAACAAAACCTGCGGGAGTTCCCAACTTCACCAAAGCACAAGCCACATTAGCAGGCGCACCACCTGGGTAAGGAGTCCAAGACTTCACCTCCTCCAAACTTAGACCCAATTGGTCAGCCAAACAATCGAATAAAATTTCACCAAAGCACAAAACACGGGGATTGCTCATTTCATGAATCCAGAATCTGGGGTTTGCAATTTTGAGTTAGCAACTCCAGTATAAAAGATACAACATCATGACTCATCTGTCGCCAGTCATCAAAGTCATAAAATGGCATGATTTGCTACCTTCACCGCCAATATCTTCTCCCAATTCTCAGGTTTTATCACTGTGTTATTACTTGCTTTTCACAGAATAAAGTCTTTAATATAACTAAAAAATTACATATAATTATCAAACTATAACAATCGCCCAGTCCCCAATCCCCGGACACTGAGCGACTTGTACTGAGCGCAGTCGAAGTAAGCCGAAGTGCAATCCCCAATCCCCAGCCATCAAATCTAAAGAAAATCTAGTCAATTCCATTCCTGCTATCACTTCAAACCCTCCTAACAACAGAATCTTCTAGAATTAGAAGAGGATTGAGTACATATACCAAAGGAGGATAGAAAAACCTATGGCTGCTGGCCAGTCTCAGACCCCCGTTAGTCTGTCAGATAGAGAATTGCAAATCATCGACTTAGTAGCCTCTGGCTTAACTAACCAAGATATTGCAGTCAAACTAGAGATTAGCAAACGCACCGTGGATAATCATATCAGCAACATTCTCACCAAAACCCAAACCGAAAACCGAGTAGCTCTGGTACGTTGGGCATTACAGTGGGGGAAAATCTGCCTAGATGAAGTGAACTGTTGTGCATTACCCATCCGCGACGATTAGACAATTTTTGACTGTATCCTAATTGTTATTCTGCTCACATCTCTATTTTTAGGTGAATCTCTAGCGTAAACTCCTATTGGCATCAAAATCAAGCAGCCCCAATTAGCAAACATCCACAAAATTTAGCAAAAATACCCTGCATCAAGGGTTAAATTAATTAAATCTATATGCTCCACCAGAGAGGAGAGCAGAGTGTTTATGAATACTTCAGCTTCTATTCCAGGTAATTCGTCTAACTTCGATTTATTGAAATTTGATTTTACAGCACCCCAACCAACCCAAGATGCCGACTTACTCAACCAGTTATCATTTATCCCAGGGTTGAAAGAAATCATCCTCCTGCGTCAAGTTCACGCCCTAGAACACGCCACTGTTTGGTTATTGAGTGAAGCCAACAGCGCCTATGCACCCCCAAGCCGACCGAGAAAAGTCCAAATAGATAACGAACTGTTAGGTGGTTTATCTACAGAACAAGGATTTTACTTGTATGGTCAAGTCAACATCAGTGACCTGCGCCGCGCCGTCACCCTCGGCTTAAATCGTCTCATCAATGGTGAATGGGATTTAGCCGTCCATCCTCGCTGTGGTACAAATGCATCAGTTGCCATGCTGTTAACAGCCGGACTAGTAGTTAGTGCAAATCTCTTACTACCATTCCGACCCATTGAACAATTAATTGGTTTAGGAATAGCCGCCACCACAGCCGCAGAACTCGCACCCGATTTAGGTTATATAGCCCAGCGCTACCTCACCACCGCCATTCCCTTTAACCTGGTAATTGAAAATATTACCCTCACTCGTGATGTTTGGGGACGACAGGGACATTTTGTGAAAGTTAGTTGGCGAGATTAATAAATTTTTTAGTCATTGCATAGCCTCAGCAATTTTGAATGTGTCAGTATACTGCTGAAATTTAAATATCCGCCCGTTTCTCAGCTTATAGACATGAGCAAACTCTGCCGTTATGGACTTACCTGTGGTTTTGTAAATGCCAGAGTATTTACCTAAAGCAATAATGGTGTCTCCAGCCTCCAGCCATTCCTCAACAAAAGCTTGCCAAGTATCCCAGTCTAACCGGAATTTGGCAAACACATCGTTTAATACTGCATCTGTCCCAATATGCCTACCACCACCGGGAAATCCCTCATTCTGTATCCATTCAATCTGAGGGTCAAAAATTTCGCGGATAGTCTTGGTATCTCGCTCTTGGAAGGCGGTGTAAAGGCGTTGAATAATTTCCAAATTGGTCATTTTAACTTTAAGATTAAAGGCTAACCGACTTATCATTACATTGAAAAATTATATGAGAAAACTTTACTTCCTAGTTCCAGGTACTTATGGTAAATTTGCCTGCGGTGGACTGTGGGCAGAACTAAAAACAGTGAAACTAGCACAGCAAGTCTGTAACGCTGATGTCGTCACTTATCGTCAAAGAGAAACAGACCAGTTATTTATTGATGATTTGCTGACAGCAGAAAATGTAGACTCAGCCATTTTTGTCATTAGCTGGGGATTTGATATAGCTAAACTAGCAGCTAAACTCAAAGGCTATCACGTTATTTATCATGCCCATAGTGCAGGTTATAAATTTCGCCTTCCTGGGAATATTCCCATTATTACAGTTAGCCGCAACACAATGGGATATTGGGGGCAGAAGTCTCCTAATTCTTTGATTTATTATTTACCTAATCAAATTAGTAACGAATTTCAAAACTTAAATATCGAGCGAAATATTGATGTTTTAGTACAAGCCCGCAAGTCTTCTGAGTATTTAATGGCAGCATTGATTCCGGCTTTGCAGCAAAAGTGTAATGTCAAATTAGTTGACTCTTATGTAGAAGATTTACCAGGGCTATTTAATCAAGCAAAGATTTATCTTTATGACTCCGCCGAATATTGGGCGCAACAGCTTGTGAGTGAAGGTTTTGGACTGCAACCAATGGAAGCGTTAGCTTGTGGCTGTCAGGTGTTTTCTAGCGTTAATGGTGGACTCTCGGATTATTTAGACCCTGGTTTTAATTGCTATAAAATTGCGGGATACTCCCAAGAGTATGATGTGCAACGGATTATGAAAGTGCTGAAATCCTCACAAACTACTTCCTTATCCGCCGAATTTTTTGCCGAGTATCGAACTGAAAATATTCTCCAGCGATTGCAGGTAATTTTAACTGAAATTAACGAATTTTTTGATCATAAAAGCAATTCTCACCCAAATATCCCGGAATTATCTCAAACTCGGATAGCTAAGTTACGCATTCAGAGCTTATATAAAAAGTTCAAACGGAAATATCTTGGGAAGACCTACTAATTGTATAGGCTTAATTATCTGATTTATACCCCATTATACCACATCCATAAAATAAAATGTATAGGGTAATGCAATTGTATTTAAATTATTTTGCTCTCCACTACAGACCCTAAGATCCTAGCTTTAGTAAAGTGCAAGGATGAGATTTATTTATCATTAAAAAGCAAATAGAAATTATTATTTGGTAATTAAGTAATGTAGATAACAGTAATTCTACATTTTACTTGATTATGCATCTAAATAGCTGTATTTATGATGTTCTTACATAAGTTATCTTTAATTTACCTCAGCAAATCCCTGTTACTAAAACTGTAACAGCCTCCAGAATTGGCTGTTCTAAATGCAATATTGAACTATCGAGACATAATTTAGTTTTAATTTTTTACAGACAGCTAAAAACGTTGGCAAACGAGGTCGGAGAATGAATCGACAGAAACTGAGTGGTGTGGAAAAAAAGTTCCTACAAAGACGTTATGGTGTGAGTCTAGGAAGACGCTACGTTTTAGCAGCAGCTAGTGTGGTTCTCTTGGGTGTATTAGGTTGTTCACAGGTGAGTGGTAGTACAAATTCTCTCACACAATCTGATCTCCCTTATTCAGAGACTCAATTGCCAAAAAAAGCATTAATTTCTGATACTAAACTTGTGGATGCTAATAATAAATTTAGCTTCAAACTGTTTTCAGAAATAGAGAAGAATCGGAGTAATCAAGATAACATTTTTATTTCCCCTTCCAGTGTAGCGATCGCACTAGCTATGGCATATAATGGAGCCAGTGGTTCTACACAACAAGCAATGGCGAAGACCCTAGAATTACAGGGAATGAGTTTACGAGAAATCAACTCAGCTTACGCCACATTAAAAGGATTACTAGAAAATCCTGATCCCGAAGTGCAAATGACCATTGCTAACTCACTATGGGTCAATGAAAAAGTGAAGTTGCAGCCGGATTTTCTGCAAAGCACCCAGGAATTTTACAAAGCACAAGTTAAGAATTTAGACTTTCAAAATCCCGCCTCTGTCAATACTATCAATAAGTGGGTTGAAGATAGTACCCAGGGCAAAATCAACAAAATAGTTGCAGAGATTCCACCAGATCAGGTATTGTTCCTGATTAATGCCATATATTTTAAAGGGCAATGGAGCAATCAGTTTAATAAATCACAAACTGCCCCACATCCTTTTACATTAATCTCAGGTGAACAGAAATCACACCCGATGATGTCGCAAACTGGGGAATATAGATACTATGAAAACGACGAGTTTCAGGCGGTGAGTTTGCCTTATGGTGAAGATGGCAAAGTGAGCTATTATATCTTTCTGCCCAAAGAGGAATCTAACCTGCAAACCTTTTATCAAAACTTGAATTTTGAGAATTGGGAAAAATGGATGTCGCAGTTTAGAAGTCATGATGGTTTGATTCGCTTACCCCGCTTTAAAACAGACTACGATATCACACTCAATGATGCTCTCCAGGCTTTAGGGATGACAGAGGCTTTTAGTAATCAAGCTAATTTTGCTGCTATGGGTACAAATCTCAAAATTAGCCAAGTAAGACATAAAACATTTGTGGAAGTCAACGAAGAAGGTACAGAAGCCGCCGCGACGACATCGGTGGGAATTGTCCCCACATCTTTTAGCCCCCAAGCAGAACCTTTCCGCATGATTGTTGACCGTCCCTTTTTCTCTGTGATTCGAGACAATCAAACAGGGAGTATTTTATTTATGGGTGCAATTACAGATCCAAAGCAGTAGTATAAAACACTTATTTCTCTCTCCCAATTAAGGTAATGTTGGTTCCGAAATACCCAAAGAATTGTTGGCTTCAGCCGTGGATGATTTTTCTGTAATCATGGGTTCAGGTTTCTCTTCCGCTTCACTATTCAAACCTGGAGGACGCAAGGCTGTTAAAGCCGTCTTGATAATTACAGCTGTGGGTACTGCGACAATTACCCCTAAAAGTCCACCAATTCTTGCCCCTGTAAGCACGGAAATTAAGATCCAAACTGGGTTTAAACCAGTAAAGTTACCTAAAATTCGGGGAGCAATTAAGTTTTCTAAGATTTGCTGGACGATGACGGCGGCGATTAACACCTTAACTCCCATAGAGAAATCTTGCAGTGCTACCAGGGAGGTAGTTAGGGTGATACCGACGGAACCACCAAAGGGAACTAGCGCCATGATGCCGATAGTTAAGCCAAATAGTAACCCGAATGGGACTTTGAGCCACAAAAATATGGGAATTAGGGCTGATGCCATACAGGTAGCTAAAATTAATTGGGTGATGAAAAAGTTTTGGAAACTCAGGCGGACTGTTTTCGAGAAGGGTTCACGAAATCTGGTGGGTAGCCATTCTACTAAACTCTGCCAAAGTTCACCGCCATGCTGCAAGAGGTAGAAAGTCAAAACCATTGTTAGGAGGAAATCTAGCAGGCTTGTGAATGTCACTACTGCTAAATTTAATACTTGTCCGGCGATCGCTTGCAATTGACTTTTGACGCGATCGTTAATTTGGACTAAAAGAGCATCCAGATTAATGGGTAAATTTAGGGTTTCTGCTTTCTGATTCAACATCATTAACTGAGAACGCCCAGAATCGATTAACTCTGGTAGTCGCGCCACCAATTGTTGGGCTTGGGTAAGGGCGAGGGGAAACAGAGTCAGACCAAGGGCTAAAAGTACCGATAGGGCTAACAAAAAGACTAAAATAGCAACTTGTTCTCGCCTAGCACCTTGACGCTCCATCCAGCTTACGGGATAGTTAAGCAGAAATGCTAGAACTGAGGCTCCCACTAAAATCACTATTAAGGAGTGAAAATAATGGAAAATTGCGGAAATAGCCCAACCATTGAGAACTAGAAGTGGGGCGCATAAGGCGATCGCACCAATGCGGGTTATGGGTGTAAATGTCTGCCACCAATTGAGTAGCTTACGTGTCTGCATCTTTAGCCGATTGCGGGATAGAACTAAATTAAATCTTTGTCTATAGCTTATTATCTCTAACTAGATGATCCTATTTCATCTCTCTCTTTTAGGATTAGGCTAACATTCATGGAAAATCTTGAACCAATGAAGAATTCCCAGTACACTCAAGAGACGGATATCTCTAAAAAACAGTTATTTTTGTATTTGATTCCCGTCATTGGCTTTTTCCCCTCCTTGTGGACTCTCTATCGCCGCAGGGGAACACGGGAACAACTAGTGGTGAGTCGTCTATCTGTTACCTTAGCGTTAACTTGGCTGTTGGGGTATTTTTTGTTAGCTACTGGGGCTGCAACTTCCGATTTTTTGACGTTGCGGATGTTAATTCTCAATAGCTTTCTCACCTCTAGCTACTTTTTAGTCAGCGTCTGGTTAATTATTCGGCTCATCCAGGGGAAATCTCACCGTTTATCAGGGTTTAGTAGTTTTGCTGAACGGGTTTTAGGGAAGTATTTGTCTTAGTTTATGCCACAAAATCCCTCGATTTGTCTTAGGCTTACTTAATTTTGGCAAAATTGCTGACCATCCTCTATTAGGCCTAGTCAAACTCACTGATTGTAGGCATACTGCAATTAATTATCTCCGGATTTGCCACAACAAAGGAGAAATCCTGCTATAAGTGTTGTGGTTATATAAGAGTAAGTAGTGAGCGCGGTTAATGAAACATTAACTTGTATCAGTTAATTGGGTTGCATATCAATTAGTCAGAAAATTTACCGAGTTTGATCAGTAAGTGTGAGGAAGTCTGTGACCAGTCAAAGAACTTCGGCGAAACAAAACCAGTTAGCGAAAGCCCTGAAATCGAAACAGAAAAAGATCCCCAAAACTAAGTCTGGACGTTGGCTGTGGTTTTGGTTGGGTATGAGTGGAATAGCAATGGTGTCAGCGACAGCAGGGGCGCTGTTAGCGGTTTCTTTGACCAGCACCCCATTACAGCAAGCACAGTTAAGTCCCCAAGATGAGGCGGTTTTTGATAGCGATCGCATTTCTGGTGCTGGGTTACGATTCTCCGAATTAACTCGCCCCGTTAATCTCTTAGTTATGGGGATGAGCGTACTTCCCTCGGATATTAACAATCCTCCCACGGAATTACAGAGTCTGGGCTATGAACCCCAAGTCAACTCTTTTGACGGTCTAGCGGATGTGATGATCTTAATCAAATTTGATCCCGCCACCAAAAGAATCGCCATGCTCTCAATTCCGCGAGACACCCGCACAGAAGTTGCTGGGTATGGAGTCAAAAAACTGAATGCGGCCAATATGGATGGTGGTCCAGCCTTAACCGCCAAAAGCGTGAGTAATCTCCTGGGGGATGTGGCTATTGATCGCTATATCCGAATTAATGTTCTGGGTGTAGGTAGACTAATTGACGCTTTAGGCGGGGTGACAGTCAACGTTCCCAAAGATTTGAAATATCAAGATGATTCCCAACACCTATATATCAATTTAAAAGCAGGTGAACAGCATCTCAATGGCGATCAAGCTTTGCAATTATTGCGTTTTCGTCATGATGAACTGGGAGATATTGGTCGGGTTCAAAGACAACAAATGGTAATCCGCGCTTTGATGGATCAAACCCTGAATCCGACAACAGTAACTCAATTACCCCAAATTCTCAATGTAGTTAAAGAAAATATCGATACTAACTTAACAGTTGAAGAATTATTAGCTCTGACTGGGTTTGGTGTCCGCACCAACCGTTCTAATATGCATATGTTCATGTTACCAGGCCGTTTTAGCCAACCAGATGAATATCAAGCTAGTTATTGGATACCCAACAGCACTGGTATTTCTAGAATGATGTCTCAACACTTTGATGTGCCATTAACTGGTGAACTACGGGAGATTAATACCCGCTCTCTACGAGTGTACATTCAAGATAGTACAGGCAGCGATCGCACAGAAATCACACACTTAGTCAAAAATTTAGAAGAATTTGGCTATCGCAAAATCCAGATATCTGTACCTTGGAATGAACCTCTACAAGTAACTAATATCATCGCCCAGCAAGGAGACCTTGAGAATGCAGAGTTAATCCGCAATGCGTTGGGATTTGGAGAAGTGCGAATCGAAAGCACTGGTATTATTGACTCTGATATTACTATCAAGTTGGGTCGGGATTGGTTACAACAAAGACCTTCCTGGTCAACAATTCGTTAAAACAAACTTCTCTCCCCATTTATTCACTACACACAGGGAGAGATAAGTTTGCAGCTATGGCACTGAGTGATAAAATGACTAAATGAACAGATTCGCAGAATCATAGATGGACTGGATTACACTACTGCGATCGCTACAATCTGACTTCGTTAAAAGGTTAAAATCCGGTTTTCTACTTCATTGTGAACAAGAAGGTCAATACAGTGAACTAACTATCATTTCTGGGCAAAGATTAAAGACGTTACGGGAATTTTGCTGGCTGATGGCGGAAAAATATAAGCGAACTTCCCCAGTCCGTAACGTTTTTATTAACAATCTTAAAGGCAAACTCGGCGAAGAAGTTGTTAAAGAACGTTTAGCCAATTTGATTACAGAAGTCGATTATGAAAGCCGATTCGGTGGTGATGGTAATACTGATTTTACTTTAAATTCCCACCCATATATTGGCGTTGAAGTCAAGTCCCGTCATGGCACTATTGATCAAGTTAGATGGTCAGTTAGTTCTCAAGAAGTTGCCAAAAATGCAGTTATAGTTTGCATTTTAATTCAAGAAGAAGTCAACGAAGCACAACCAGAATATCACCTGTTTTTAGCTGGTTTTTTACCCACACAAATGATTAAGTTAAAAACAGGAAAAATCTCTTTCGGTATCAATCAATTATTATATGGAGGTGGTTTATCTTCCTATCTAGAACAGTTAAAAAGTTCAAATAATGATCAAGATTCTCCCCAAACTCTCCCTAATATTCCCCTACAAAAAGATAATTCCCCGCCTCCTTCATTACAGAAAAGAGGCTTTTTAGTCCCCTTAAAACATCATCAAATTAATCAAGATTTAAATCTTTGGCATATAAAACTGGGTAATGATTGTTTTGCCAAAGGTGAATATCAAACAGCAATTACTCACTATCAGCAAGCATTACAAATAAAACCAGATGCTCAGATTTATTACAAACAAGGTTTAACTTATTATCAATTAGGCGATTACCCAGCCGCAATTATCAGTTTTTCCCAAGGAATCCAGTTAAATTCCCATGATAGCAAAGCATATAATCAAAGAGGTTTAGCTCGTTATCAACTAGGAAATTATCCAGAAGCCATAGAAGATTATACTCAAGCAATTAGAATTAACCCTCATATTGCTGTGGCTTATAAAAATCGGGCTGAGGCTCGTTCTTATGTTGGAGATAACCAAGGTGCAATAGAGGATTATACTCAAGCAATTAAAATTAACCCCGATTACGCCGATGCTTATAAAAACCAGGGAATTGCTCGTTATTTTATCCAATATCATCAGGGATTTTCTCAAGCAATTAAGGTTAATCCCCAGGATGCAGTTGCTTACAAAAATCGTGGTAATGCTCGTGCTGATTTAGAAGATTATCAAGGAGCAATTGCCGATTACACTCAGGCTATACAGATTAATCCCAATTATATAGATGCTTATTATAACCGTGGTAATGCTCGTTATGATTTAGGAGATTACGAAGGAGCAATTGAGGATTACACCCAGACTATTCAGATTAATTCTTATTATGCTCATGCCTATTATAACCGTGGAAATGTTTACTCTGAGCTAGGAGATAAACAGCTAGCAATTAATGATTTTCGCAAAGCAGCAGATATTTATCGCCGAGAAGGGAAATTAGATGCACTTCAAGACGCTCGCGCTAGGGTTTCAGATTTAGAAATCAGCGAATCATTAGATATGTTGAATTTTTAGGAAATTAGGGAGTGGGGAGTAAAAAAAATTTGGTGTCATACCGAAATTTTCAGCCGATAGCAGAGACTCCGCCAGAAAAAATCAAATACAAGTTTTATAGTTGCTGCCAAAATGTATGACAAAAAAATTAGGGAATTTGGCTAGATTTTGATCATTGGGAAATCGCTATTTTCGACCTTCCGTTTCCCGCAATTGCTGCTCTGTGCGTTCATAGGGTTTTGTCTTCGGTTGCCAAGAGCCAAACAAGTTGACCATAAAGTTATTCATAGCTGTACGAGTCTGGGTACTAGCTGTTCCTAAACTACCGGGTAAAACTTTATCTCCTGCTGCTACAAATACTAGAAAGCCAATGAGTATCAAAGGCATATGTCGTTTCATATCTACATTTCCTCACAAAAGTTACCGTGAAAGCTATGAGGAATTACGCTAGGTAATCCCAATCTGCAAACTGGTTCTGCATCTAGGCGATCGCCATCAAATACCCAAACTTCACTAGAATGGGAATTACCATCATAAACCACTGTTAACACCCAAGTTTTTGCTGAGTTTTGAGCATCTTGCACAGGTAAAGGCTCAGAAGGATAGCAATTTTCTGGTAAATTAGCCTCGGTGAAGGTTTCTGTCTGATGATCGAAACGCCCGAAAGTATTTACTATTTCTTGACTAATATCCGTACCCTCTCGGAATGAGGACATATAGGTATAAGGCGAAGGTTTCCCAACATTGGCTTTAGGAACGTTAGGAAATTCACAACTTCTGTCTAATAGTTCCTCAACTGATGTCACCTTAGCAGTTTCGGGTTGCAGATGAACTCGCGTCAGGGT
The DNA here is from genome assembly GCF_034931085.1 of Nodularia harveyana UHCC-0300. Taxonomy (NCBI): domain Bacteria; kingdom Bacillati; phylum Cyanobacteriota; class Cyanophyceae; order Nostocales; family Nodulariaceae; genus Nodularia; species Nodularia harveyana. Next base: position 135,538 of record NZ_JAYGHG010000008.1, read on the forward strand.
ACTTTTAGCCGGGGTATGAGTTTTTCCTGTAGCTACTTCCTGCAAATATTGATTGGTCTGAAAATCTGCATAACGAGCAAAATCTACTACCACAGAACCACTCGCATCTACATAACCATTCCCAAAATGCCATTGAAACCAAGGTTCAGTTTCTCCACGACTCACCAAACATAAGGTTTCCCGGTCGAATACCAAAATCTCAGTTCCCAATTGGGGTTTCCACTCAAAAGAATCACTATAGCTTTTGATACCTGTAAGTACGGAGATAAGATTTAACCGCAACGCTGGAATGAAAAATACCAGATATTTTCCTGCTAAAACAAAATCGTGAATTAATGAAATTCCTTGCAGTTCAACTTCACTTTTTTGAATGATTTTACCAGTGAAATCACTTTTATAAATATTCAAAATGCCATTGAGTCCGGGACTGACACCAAAGTTAAAAATTTCCCCCGTTTGCTGATCAACTTTAGGATGAGCCGAATAGCTTGCTCCCTGATTCAAACCATCTAAATTATCCAAACCCCTGGTTTCTAAGGTCTGAAGGTCAAGGGAATGAGGATTCCCACCTTCCCAAAGTGCCAAAAGCCTGTCAGGTAATGCTAGGACTGAAGTATTAGCTACATTCTTCATGGGTTTCAGCCATTGATTCCAAATGGGTCCCGGTGCAGTCATGCCATAATTACCGTAAAGCAGTTTCCCGGCTGCGGTTTCGGCTTGATACCCAGCAGTTTGCACATAACGATAAACTCCGGTAGCACCAGCATCGGTAAAATGAACCGCCAAAATTGCGCCATCACCATCAAACCAGTGTCCGACATGAATACCGCCACGTTCTAAGCGTCCTGGACCATTGCGGTACAGTGTCCCGCGTAAGCCTTCGGGGACTTGACCAGAGAGGATGGGTAATGGGGTGGGGGGAAATTCCTTTGCTGGTTGAGCGATCGCACCTGACCAAGTTTTATGAGTTAATGGTGGAGTAGTTTTAGTCATATTGATTCAAAAATGAGTAGAGAAAGGTGAGTCAATACTAAAAAAGTTCCGCAGTTCTACAAGTAACGATATATTTTTAAAATCTAACCCCGACAAAATCACTGTTTTTTACTAAATCTATGAAGCCTTATTTAGCCGCCGCTATTCAAATGACCAGTGTATCTAATTTACACAAAAACTTAGTCCAAGCGGAAGAACTAATTGATCTCGCTGTGCGTCGAGGTGCGGAATTAGTGGGCTTACCAGAAAACTTTTCTTTTATGGGAGCAGAGCAAGATAAACTCGCACAAGCAGAGGAGATTTGCCGGGAATCTACCCAATTTCTCAAAAAAATGGCGCAGCGCTACCAAGTTACTATTTTGGGCGGTAGCTTTCCCGTTCCTGTAGACAATACAGGTAAAGTTTATAACACAACAATTCTCATTGACCCTAGTGGTGAAGAACTCTCCCGCTACTATAAAGTACACTTATTTGATGTTAACGTCCCCGACGGCAACACCTACAGAGAATCTAGCACTGTTGTGGCTGGTGAGGAACTCCCCTCGGTCTATTTCTCAGAAAATCTCGGCAATATAGGACTTTCTGTGTGCTATGATGTCCGCTTTCCCGAATTATACCGATATCTCTCAGAGAAAGGCGCAGATGTGATGTTTGTACCTGCGGCCTTCACGGCTTTTACTGGCAAAGACCACTGGCAAGTATTGTTACAAGCGAGAGCCATTGAAAATACTGCCTATGTGATTGCACCTGCTCAAACTGGCAATAACTACGACCGTCGCTACACCCACGGACACGCTGTGATTATAGACCCCTGGGGGATGATTTTAGCTGATGCTGGGGAAGAACCGGGAATTGCGATCGCAGAAATCAAACCTTCCCGCTTACAACAAGTCCGCCGACAAATGCCATCCCTAGAACATCGAGTATTCTAAGTAATTAGAAAAGTGCAGGTAGTAGCTTTCGCCGCGCCTGCATCAAAAAATATTGGTTAAAATTATCTGCATTAACCAATCCGCTAACTTTTTTTATCCCCAAAACAGCGTCAACTTATAAACTTTCCTTACACAAATACTCTACGCCATTGATCTGATATGGTCATTCCTCTAGACTATTATTTTGACACAGGTATTGTTAAAGAAGAGTGGAACATCCGAGCTTGCATTGATAATTCATGTTCTTGATACCAACTAAAAGCATGATCTGCAATTATTTGTCCCTCTGATAACTTCATCCTGGACTCATATTTGTCCGCTAGCCAGTAATGTTTACCAGCTTTCAAACCATCTCCATCTTTACCTGCATACCATACCCCTATAGGTAATAATCGGTGAGAACAATAAGCCGCAAAAATCCCAGATTTTGTCAAATATTCACTAGGATAATTCAAAAACCCCACTACAGAATTGGCGAGTAAATTACTAACTTCTTCAGCAGATTTAATTCCCCAACAAGTAACAGGAATACCATTAATCGGCTGAATCTGAAAATTGAGAGGAGAACCAATATCAAAAATTTCCTCAATTTCTAACTCTTGACAAGTCCTCTGTAGCGCTAAAAAAGACTGCTGATAAACACGAGAACGTGGACCAATACCACCAAACACTACTAAACGGCGATTTCGTTCTGACAAAGGAGTGAGATTTTTTGGCTCACCAACATTAGAAAATACTGGTAAAGTGGGAATATCAAAATGCTTGCCTTGACTAAATTTTTTGATAATCTCAGCATATCCTTCTTTGCTAGTCAGACAGCGATCGCTCAACTGAATTAAACGAGCCGCTAAACTTCTTTGTAGTGGTGAAGTCCAAAATTGGCTAGTCCAAATTGCTCCAAAAGCATAGATTTCGTGAAACATAATGATCAGCCGATGGTCATTTCTCGACTTTCGCCACTGTTCTAAAGCTTCCACTAACCAAATCGGACAACCCCGCCGAGCATAACCATAACCCACATAATGCAACAGCACTGTTGTACTTGATTTTCCTGTACTTAATAACTTTAATAAATTCTGGCTTGATTGTTCCTGAATCTGCTCCACTGCAAACCCCTCCACCACAGTTTCACCAGACCAGAGAGGATCACCAATCACAAAATTTGTGATCACGCCAAAATCCTGACGCATTTGTTTAGCTAAATTTAAGCCATAATCTCCAACTCCATCCACAGCAGGGGGTAGACGAGGAACAATAGCAGTAATTTCCATAGGATTTTTATGATAGTTGACTTTAGTATTTAATACTGATAGGACTTACGCAAAGACTCTCTAAAACCCTCTTCACTTCGTGTCCTTTGTGTCCTTTGCGGTTCGTTTCTTCATAATTTTGCGTAAGTCCTGACTGAAAATAAAATTGTATAATAAAATTCTCTAATCTCTTTGCTAGCGATGAAAATTTAGGATGTATGCCTAAGACTAGAAAACTTCTTTCCATTGGCCATTCCTATGTAGTCAGCCTCAACCGCCGATTAGTTAATGAAATAGCTCGTTTGGGACAGGATGAATGGGAAGTCACATCTGTTGCGCCTACATATATGCGTGGAGATTTAAGACCCATAGAACTAGAAACTGATCCTCAGGAAATTTGTCGGTTAGAAGGAGTACCAGTACATAATAGCGATCGCATTCACATCATGACCTATGGTTGGCGACTGCGCGAAATTATGCAGCAAAGCTGGGACCTAGTACATTGTTGGGAAGAACCATACATCTTTGCCGGCGGACAAGTTGCGTGGTGGACGACAGACAAAACACCACTGGTTTACTCCACATTTCAAAACAAAACCAAGCAATATCCCATCCCATTTAAATGGATTGAGCAATATGCCATCAACAAGTCTACCGGATGGATTGCCTTTGGACAAACTGTCACCGAAGCCTTAAAATCTCGTCCAGGCTATTCACGTCCCATGCGCATCATTACCCCCGGTGTAGATATCAACCATTTCTACCCCTCAATTGATGCCAAACATCAAATTCTTCACCAGTTAGGTTGGGAACCACAAAGAACACCAGTCATCGGCTACTTAGGCCGCTTTGTTCCCGAAAAAGGATTAGACCTACTCATGAACGTTTTAGATAGTTTAGAAACTCCCTGGCGAGCCTTATTTGTCGGCACTGGAATCATGGAATCATCATTACGAACTTGGGCAAAGCGTTATCCTCAACAAATCAGAATTTGCACAGACGTTAAACATCATCAAGTTCCTCAATATCTCAATGCTATGGATATGCTAGTTGCGCCCAGTCAAACCGTCTCCAACTGGCAAGAACAGTTTGGCAGAATGCTCATTGAAGCCTTTGCTTGTGGTGTTCCCGTCATTGGTAGCGACAGTGGCGAAATTCCCCATGTAATTCAAAATGCCGGCATAGTAGTTGGCGAAAAAGATCAACAAGGATGGGTAACAGCCATTTCCGAATTACTCAATAGTCCATCCCAAAGGCAAGAAATCGCCGCCAAAGGATTAGAAAGAGTACAGCAAAATTACACTTGGTCATCTGTCGCTCGGCAGCATTTAGCGTTTTTTACCGAACTTCTAGATAATTAAACTTATCGGAAAACAGCTATGTCTAATTCACCAGCTTATTTTTTTCGTTTTTTACCCTACTATTAGATATAAATAGAGTTTTCCACATATTCTTAATCAACATACCAAAATTCGGATAAAAATCAATTGCGACTTGCTATTATCTGCGATTACCCCGAAGAAAACTGGCCTAGCATGGACTTATGCGCTCAGATGTTAATCAAACACCTGCAAGCCGAACAATCCGCATCTATTCAAGCTATTCAAGTTTGTCCCACATTTAACAGCCGTTTCCAGCAAATTCCGAACATTAGTAAAAAGCACTTTGCTTACAACGCAGACCGCCTGATTAACCGATTTTGGGACTATCCCCAATATCTCAAAACCAGACTCACAGAATTTGATTTTTATCACATTTCAGACCATTCCTACGCCCAAATAGCCCATGTATTACCACCAGAACGTACAGGAATATACTGTCACGATATTGATGCCTTTCGCTCCCTCCTAGAACCAGAAAAAGAGCCTCGTCCACCCTGGTATCAAGCCATGTCTCGCAGAGTTTTGCGTGGCTTACAGTCCTGCGCCGTTGTCTTTTATTCCACAGCAGAAGTCAGAAAGCAAATTGAACATTATCAACTCGTAGAACCATCACGGCTAGTTCATGCGCCCTATGGTATCGCCTCAGAATTTAGCATCACCGCTCAACCTGATATACTTGCCCACATACCTGAAGCACCTTTTCTGCTCCATGTTGGTAGCTGCATTCCCCGGAAACGCATAGATATTTTATTAGCAGTTTTTGCTCAACTAAAAGCTATTCATCCAGAATTACGCCTTGTGAAAGTGGGCGGTGAGTGGACACCAACCCAAAAAGAGCAAATTACACGATTGAATATTAGTGATGCCATCATTCATCTCCAAGGTTTGCAACGCTCAACCATCGCCACCCTTTACCAACAAGCCTCAGCAGTGTTATTAACAAGTGAAGCCGAAGGTTTTGGATTACCAGTAATTGAAGCCTTAGCTTGTGGGAGTATAGTAATTACCAGTGATATTCCTGTACTGCGTGAAGTCGGTGGAGCAGCTGTTATATATTGTCCCATAGCCGATATATCAACCTGGGTGCAGACAATAGACCAACTACTAGTAAACCCCAATTGCGCCCCCAAAATGAATCTGCGTCTTGCTCAAGCTCAAAAATATTCTTGGTCTAACCATGCTCAGATTATCGCAAAATCTTATTTGCAACTAATTGGTGATTAACAGTGCATGAAAATTTTATTTATTAATCCAGTCGGAGTAATTGGTGGTGCTGAAAGAGTCTTATTAACTATCTTTTCCGCCATCTCAAACCAAAAAAAGGACATAGACATACACCTAATTGTCGGCACAGATGGACAATTGGTAGAACAGGCTAAAAAGTTAGGAGTGCAAGTACAAATACTCCCATTTCCAGAATCAATCAACCAATTAGGTGATAGTGCATTTAAAGATACAAATCGCATATTAGCAACATTAATACTGTTATTAAAAATCATCACAATATTACCTAGTATTGGTAAATATATTGGAAACCTTCAGCAACTAGTCCGCCATATCAACCCAGACTTAATTCATTCTAACGGTATTAAAAGTCATTTACTTCTAGCATTACTTAGAGTCAAGTCCATACCTATTGTTTGGCACATCCATGATTTCTACAGCTCCAGACCATTAATAGGAAATGTTTTAAAATGGATTAGCCCCAGCGCCAAATTAGGAATTGCTATTTCCCAAACAGTTGCTGAAGATGCAAAAAAAACATTACCTAGTTTACCTATACAATTAATCTATAATACTGTTGATATTAATTACTTCTGTCCTAGTTTATCCCCAATTGTAAATTCTCATTTACCTTTACAAATAGGGTTAGTTGCCACCTTTGCACGTTGGAAAGGTCATGATATTTTTATCCTAGCAGCAGCCCACGTTCTCAAAACACGACCTGATTTAAATCTTCGCTTTTGTATTGTTGGTGAACCCATTTATAAAACGCGTGGTTCGCAATTTTCCCAGCAGGAATTAAAAGACAAAGCCTCATCTCTCGACATAGCAGATAAAATTAATTTCGAGGGTTTTCAGCAAGATATAGTCAAAATTTACCACAAGTTAGATATTATTATACATGCTAGTACTCAACCAGAACCATTTGGCTTAGTAATAGTCGAAGCAATGGCTTGTAGCAAACCAGTGGTTGTATCTCAAGCTGGCGGTGCATCTGAATTATTTACTCATAACTATGATGCAGTTGGTGTTCCTCCCAGCGATGCTATAGCCTTAGCAGCAGCCATCTTAGATTTAATCGACAACCCCGAAAAACGCCAACTTATCTCAGAAAACGCCAGAAATACAGCTACAAAACGTTTCAATTCCCAGAATTTAGCACAGCAAATTCTTACCGTTTATAACTTAGTCTTAAGCAGCAAGTAATATACGTGCAGCAGTTTTATTCAAAGAAATAAAGTATGTCACCGTCAAACTGACAAAAAATATTATCCCAGAGGATAGTATTAACATCAATGGAGATAATTGAATATTTCCGAATTGTGGATATATTTTAACTATAATTGGCAAGAAGCCCGCAGTAATCAAAGCATGAAATAGATAGATACCAAAACTAAAATAACCCAACTTTTTAGCAATTAAGCTAAGTATAGCATTAGTAGAAATTAGTCCAGATACTAAAATAGCATAAATCAATGTTATGTATGGTAATAAAAAATAAGCTATTTCTAAATTAGATAACATAAATATTCCAAAAAATATCGGTAACAAAAACAATAAGATTAATTGATTATGGAAAATTTTATGGCTATTAGAGAAATAATCATGCATTTTTTGAAAAATAGGAAAATCATTAATGATGAAGCTAAATATTATATATGGCGTACACCTAATTATCCACGCTAATATGACTAATATAACTCTTATTAATTGAAAAATACCAAAATTAGTCAAGACGGATATATCAATGAGATTTTGAAATGCCAATCCTTCTCCTAATACAAAATCATTACCAGTCTCAACTATTAAATCAAATAGCCAGATACTCAGGAAGAAACATAATATAACCAATAAATTATTTTTAATTTTTGCCAAGAATGTTGTAATCGGAATTGCAGCTAAAACACCACAAAACAACATAGGTAAGAAATATAATTGCAAAGAGGAACTCCCGAAAAATATCAGATTAATCGGGTCAGCAATTAATTTATTAAAAGAATCTTTATTACCTATTAGTGAACCTAATAATCTAGCTAAAAAGTAGATTAGACTCCATGCAAAATATGGAATTATAATTCTCTTAGTTCGATTGATAATGTAGGTTTTTCTGTCTTGTGATAACAGTGATTTCCTACTTAAATACAATGAAGTAGCCAAAAAAAAAGGAACACAAAAAGCTAGAAAAAAATTAGTAACAATTAGTGAATTTTCATCCCTAGACATATCTCCAAGTCCATGAATGAGAACTACCCCATAAGCAGCTATACCTCTAAAAATGTCAATTCCTAATAACTTTTTATTTTGGCTACTATTTACAAGCATCCTTTTAATATTACATCTCACTACTACCATAGTAGTCATAATACTGCTGTTTGACATTTATACCATTCATCGCCACACCTAAAACATTTTGGTTGGATTTTTCTAACAAATCTTTAACAATAGCGATAGTACTAGTATTAACTACTCCTGCGCGTAGTACAAACAAAATTCCATTAGCAAGCTTACCAAAAATAGTTGCATCAGCAGCAACTGTCAATGGTGGTGTATCTATAACAACGAAATCATAGATTTTGGCAGCTTGTCCCACAAATACAGCCATTTGACTCGAATTAATCAGTGCCGATGGGTTATTGGTTGGTTTACCAGCAGTTATAAGTTGGAAATTAGGCGTAATTTCCTTGACCGCACTTTCTAAATTTAACTGATCTCGGATGATATTGCTTAAACCAACCTCATTATCCACTTCCCAGATTTTATCTTGAGTAGGACGGCGCAAATCTCCATCAACTAACAATACTTTGCTTCCTATTTGTGATATTGCAAAAGCTAAGTTAGCAGCAATTGTCGATTTACCTTCTTTGGGGATAGAACTTGATACAACAATGACTTTGATAGATTGTTCAGAATTAAAATATTTCAAATTAGTTTGCAATATCCGAAAAGATTCACTCACAGGAGATTCAGGTTCGTTTCTCATAATTACCCCTGTACCATCGCTACCATTATTAAATAATGGAATATGAGCTAGTAGGTTATACCCTAGTAATTCTTGAGCAGATTGAGTGGTTTTGATAGTTTGGTCCATTTTTTCCAAAACAAAGGCCGTAGCCCCACCCAGTACCAGCCCACCAATCAATCCTTGCAGTAAATTAATATACTGTCTGCTTCTCATCGGTATAGCGGGAATAAATGCAGGTGTAATCACCCTAGCATTGCTGACCTGCATATTTTCTGATATTTGCAGTTCCTGATTTCTAGCCAGAAGTTCTTGATAGCTAAAATCAGTAGCTTTTATTTCCCGTTCTAACTCCCGTTGCTCCAATTCTAACTGTGGTATTGATTCAGATCTCTGCTTATAAGATTGAACTATTTCCTCTAAAGCTTTCAACCGTACCTGCAAAACCAGACGTTCAGCTTCAGCCGTAGAGTAATTACCGAGAAGGCTTTCTTGTGTACCTCCAGCACGCAGTCTAACCACATCATCGGCTTCATTTATGCGATTTAATTGCCCTACTTGACCAATAAAACTTTTTCGGATGCCTTGTTCAACTTCCTGTTTCAGAACAAGTTCCTGTTCCTTAAGATTAATTATTGTCGGGTGGGAATCTGTTAAACGTAGCCTGAGTATTTCCAGTTCTTGTTGTGTCTCTTGTAGACGTTGTGTAACTGGGCTGACACTAGGAGACTCAGCTACAAAACCAGCAATTACACCCTGTTGTGGAGTCACGCCAAACAATTGCTTAATTGATTCTATCCTTGCTGTTTGTACAGATAGCTCTGATGTAGTTTCCTCAATTAGCCTATTCAACTCCGTAATAGTACTAACAGTGGATGCTGCTTCTGCTCCCAAATCTAATATCTGATTCCGAAGTTTGAAATTTTGCAATTTTTTTTCAGCAAACTGTAATGCCAATTTTCTTTTTGGCAACTCCTGAACAATAAATTCCCTGGCAGACTTAGTTTGAGCGCGATTCGCATCGATATCATTATCTATATAAACTTTGATTAAAGAATTAACAATATTAGCTGCTCTTCTAGGATCTGTACTTGTATAAGAAATTTCTAATATATCTGTATTTTCAAGATTCCTGACCTCTAGGTCTTTTAGAAACACGAAGGGGTTTAAGTTTAGTGAAAGACTACTTATAGTTTTTTCAGCTAGAGGTAGAGAACGTAGAATAGCAACCTCAGTTCCCAATGGTCTACCTGTTACTGAACCTTCTAGTTGTCCTAATTGGCTACCAACTCCTGTGAGTGAAGAGGTCGAGTTCTTTTTCAGCACTAGCTGACCTGATGCTCGATAAATAGGTGTTTCTCGTACAGTTCTGACGACACTCAATGTCATAACTGCTAAGAAAACTATAGAAACAGGCAACCAGTGACGTTTCAGGATGATCCAGTAGCGTAAGTATTCTTCCATATCTCGAGTATAGAATTTCAATGCAGGTTTCGTACTTTATGATACTACAACATTTATACATTTCGTTTCATACTGGCAGATATGATTGTTCTCTCAGTTTTTATCCACAGGATAACTGTGTTCAATCACGCTCCAGATTTTTTCTTTAGTAAAAATCCGCCAGTAGTCATGAGTCAGTTGTGCGAGTAGGTAGTGGCGCAAAAAAGCAACCTTTTTCAGCAAATTTTCGGGTTTTCGTTCTAGATTACTTATAGATGCAAAATATTTAACCCAAAAGTCTGGAAATAACGAATCATTACATTAATCGTGTATAAAATTCTGAAAATGCTGTATCCTTTCTTAAGTCTATGTCAATGCCAATTAAATTACAACGGAGGACTAGGGTAAGAGCCTTTCCATTGACTAATGGCTAAATTCATCAATAACCCACTCTCACAAGGAGTTTTTTTGTATGATGATTCGGTGCATGACGCTACGGCTTACAGACAAGTAGGATGTGTAAGCGCAAAGCCCAGGCTACAGCAACAAAAATTAAGTTGTACTTCTGTACTAATTAATGAGCAGCGCGGGACATATAAATCAATTAATTCCCGGAAATAACTAAGATTAGCCTAAAATTACAACAAACTAATGAAAACAAAAAAATCAGGAAAAGTTCCCACCAAACCCATAACAATCACCGAAAATTTGGAAAGGGGTTCATTTGCCTTATTACGCTTGATTGGTTATATCTTGCTCTTACTTTCTTTGTTTGACTACCTAGCAATTCTCTTCCCGCCCCAGCTAACAAATCCTAATTGGGAATTTCAAACCATTACTAGACTAGTCGATCATGTCTGGAGTATATTGTTAGGCTTGACATTTATTTTTTTATTCAATCAATCTAGCGTTATTAACGCCAAACAAATCGCTGTACTAAAATTTTTCTCTTGGTTAGCCTTACCAATAGGTATAATTTATCTGTTAATGTTGCCATTGGGTATTAACAATAGCCTCACACTCTACAGGAATATAAACAATCAATTTGCCACTCAACAAGCACAACAACAAGAGCAGCTCCAACAAATTACAGAAGGATTGCAAGGAGTAACATCTCCTCAACAGCTAAATGGTATAGTTAGCAGTTTGAATATTACTTTAGATGGAGAAACTCGATATTTAGCTATAAATTTCCCACATAAAGTCAGATTTTAGAAATAGGGTATTCTAATTTAGGGCATGATAGTAACCAAACTTACCTGACATCCTGTATTAATCTCCTGACGGGGGGACAGTTAATTCTACTCAATTTATGCAGAATCGCTATCAATATGACTTGACTAGTTATCGAATTTTACCTTGGCTTTTTGGTCAAGATGTGTTGCGAGATGATCGCTGTTTATGGACACAGTTATCGATGCCTTTAAATGGATTACCTGCGACTGATGTCTATCCAATTTTAGAGTCAGTATGGTTAAAAAATTACGGGAAATAGCAGTCTTTATTGCTAAACAAATAAGTGTGGATTTAAATTTTTATTATGGGTGATTTAATAATTTAAGTGAGTCTGAGGAAACTGCATATTTCCGAGATAATAAATTTTTGTTACCTATTTACCTAAATGTATTTACTATAAATTAACCAAGATGATCAAAACAAATAAAATGCGTATTATCCATTTATCTAAGTATTATCCTCCAGATAGAGGTGGTATAGAAACTCATATCCAAACTCTGGCCAGAACGCAAGCAGCTATGGGTGCAGAAGTTAATGTTATTTGTGTTAATAGATTTGATAAACGCGGAAATTTATCGACCAGAACCAAGACGGTTTACGAGAAAGATGGAGATGTTAAAGTCACTCGTGTTGGTCGGCTTTTATCAGTATCAGGTTTTGATGTTTGTTTGGGACTGTGTAGAAAGATTAGCAAATTTGTCAATCATTCAAATACTATTTTTCATTTACATACTCCTAACCCAACAATGCTATTACCTTTTACTATGTTGGATAAAAAAGTACCTTTAGTAATTACCCACCACAGCGATGTAATTAAACAAAAAATATTGAAATATGCATTGCGTCCTTTTGAACAATTAGTTTACAGTCGAAGTTCACAAATTTTAACTGATAGTTATCAGTACATTGAAGGCTCAAAATTTCTGCAACAATATCGTCCTAAGTTAAATGTACTACCACTAGGTTTAGATATTGCAACATTCACTCACCCGAATCAAACAGCATTGGCTTACAGCCGCAGCTTTAAGGAAAAATATGGGGAGATAATTTGGCTGGCTATAGGTAGGTTGGTCTATTACAAAGCCTTACATATAGCTATTGAGGCTTTAACAAAAGTACCAGGAAAACTCGTTGTGGTGGGAGTGGGACCTTTAGAAGCAGAATTAAAGGCGTTGGCACAAAAATTAGGAGTTGAGGAGCGCATTGTCTGGTTAGGTCGTGTGAATGAGGATGAGCTAGTGGGAGCGTATCATGCAGCAACGGCTCTTTGGTTTCCTTCTAATGTCCGCAGTGAAGGCTTTGGCTTGGTTCAGGTAGAAGCGATGGCTAGCAGTTGTCCGGTGATTAATGCCAATATTCCCTGTAGTGGAGTTCCTTGGGTGAGCCGAAATGAACAGGAGGGTTTAACAGTGCCGATTAATGACCCTGTGGCTTTAGCTGAGGCGGCAAAACGCTTACTGGTAGAACCTGGTTTGCGTAATAGACTTGTGAGAGGGAGCTTGATACGGGCTCAATACTTTAATCATATCAATATGGCCGAAAGAAGTTTGGAATTGTATGACAAGGTTTTAAGTCCAGATTTCAACTACAGAACTATACCAAAAACAGTGGATTCCTTATGAAGGTTTTACACATTTATTCAGGCAATTTGTTTGGTGGGATAGAAACGCTGCTCGTAACTTTAGCAAGGGAACAATATTTATGTTCACAGATGCAACATGAGTTTGCTTTATGCTTTGAGGGGAGATTAGCCAATGAGTTGCGAAATTTGGGTACAAAGGTGCATTTATTGGGTAAGGTGCGGATAAGTCGTCCTTGGACGGTGTGGAAAGCGAGGGAGCAACTGCAACAAGTATTGAAACAGGAGGGATTTGATGTAGTGATTTGTCATGCTTGCTGGCCGCAAGCAATTTTTGGGTCTGTTGTTAGGGCTAATCATCTACCTTTAATCTTTTGGTGTCATGATGTGCCAAATGGTGAACATCCTTTGGAACGTTGGGCAAAATTGGTGAGTCCAGATTTGGTAATTGTTAACAGTCGTTATACCCAAGCATCTGTACCAAAACTCTATCCTCGGACTCACAGTGATATCCTTTATTATCCTGTAGCTTCTCCAAATATTGATAATCATGTCTCTATTCGCCATGCTATCAGAGCCGAACTTAATACCCCCAATGATGCGGTAGTTATTATCCAGGCATGTCGTCTGGAACGCTGGAAGGGACAAAGTATGTTAATGTCGGCTTTGGGGAAATTGCGGGCAGTGCCGGGGTGGGTATGTTGGATAGCTGGAGGGGCGCAACGCTCCCATGAGGCTGAATATTTAGAAGAATTAAAGGTACAAGTACAGCAGTTAGGTATTAGCGACCGTGTGCTATTTTTAGGACAACGATCTGATGTACCATACCTTTTAGCTGCTGCTGATATTCACTGTCAACCGAATACGGGAGGGGAACCTTTTGGGATTGCTTTTATAGAAGCCCTTTATGCAGGTTTACCGGTGGTGACTACAGCTATGGGCGCGGCTGTGGAAATTGTTGATGATTCCTGTGGGCGGTTAGTTGCGGCTAATGATATTGATGCTTTGAGTCAGGTTTTAGGAACACTAATTTCTAGTGCTAATGAAAGAGCATCTCTATCATCTGGAGGTAAAGCACGGGCGGAGTATCTTTGTAATCCGGGAAAGCAACTAAATCAACTTTATCATCTGCTTTCGGAAGTTGTAGAACAAGAAGCTGTGGCATGATTTTCTTGGTCGTTAAAATTTATTTTTGAAAGGATACTGTAATGGTTAAAAATTTAGAAAAAAAATGGCTCCGTGATTTATTAATACCCCTTGATTATTGGCGTTATTTATTATGGCGGTTATCTCGTAGTAGTGAGCAGATTACAGTTAAGCTTGCAGAATCAGGAAAAATAGTCATTCGTCCTTTACCTACAACTGACCTAATAGTAGCTTATGAGATTTTTTTAGGTAATGCTTATCAAAAACCAATGGCAGTCCCAGAAATTCACCCTCAACTTATTGTTGATATCGGAGCTAATGTCGGCTATTCTATTATCGACTTTACCCATAAATATCCTAGTGCCAATTTGGTAGCATTTGAGCCACATCCTGCACATTTAGCTGTAATTCATAGACATTTAGAAATTAATAATCTGTTAAATAAAGTTCAGGTTGTAGGAAGTGCTGCTTCTAATTGCAACGCTGATATGTTTTTAACAAACAGAGGAGGTGAATCCACGGTTATAGAATCTCTTGACAGCGATTGTTTACCAATCAAAGTTTGTGATTTTTTTACATGGATGGGAACACAAACAATTGATTTGCTAAAAATGGATATTGAGGGAGGTGAGTATGCAATTTTGAATGATAAACGTTTGGAAACAGTAAATATTAGGAAGATTGTTTTGGAATGGCATAACACAGAAGAAATTCCTAATGGGCATCAATGGTGTTCAGATCGGCTAACTGCTTTAGGTTATAAAGTTACGGATGGTCAACTTAGGTATGCTAATACAGGAATTCTGTGGGCATGGAAATAAAAATAAAAAAACTATACTTGATAAATTCTACCTTTCCGCCCCAAATATCTGGAGTTGGCGATCATACTGCCTACCTGGCAACAGAATTAGCGAAAATACTTGAAGTTAAAGTTTTAGTGGCATTTGGGGAAATAGACAACTTTACACAATTCAAAGTCGAGCAGATATTCAGCTATGTGAAACCTGAGAGTTTTTTTTCAATCATTAAATTTATTCGTGAAGATCCACCTGATTGGGTTATCCTTCAATACGACCCGTTTGGTTATGGAATGCGTTATGGCTTAAATCCATATATACCTCTGGCAATAAATATACTTAAACGGCTATGTCCACAAGTCAAAATAGGAGTTATTGTACATGAGTCATTTATACATATTCGGAATAAAAAATTAGCAGTATTAGCGCAATTTCTAAAAGCACAATTGTGGTTACTTGGGTGTGCTGTGGATACGATTTTTACTGTTATAGAACCTTGGGTTCCCATACTTAATAGTTGGTTTCCCAATAAACTGATTCAACATCTGCCAGTCAGTTCAAATATTCCCCAAGTGCCTACAGATAGAGATAAAGTTCGTGAAAGCTTAGGGATTTCACCACAAACAATAGTGATTGGCTTGTTTGGACGTATTCAGAGAGTACGCAGATTAGATCACATTATAAATGCTGTTAACCAAACTATAGAAGCGGGATTTGATGTTTTAGTGATGTATATCGGGCATGATTCTGCTCCAGCAAAATCAGGTTTAGGCAATTTACCTCTATTAGCTGAAGGACCATTTTCACCTGAAGAAGTTTCGCGGCGGTTTGCCGCTATGGATATTTATCTAGTCCCTATTGATGAAGGAGTATCAACACGAAATACTTCTTTTATGACTGGTCTTCAGCATGGAATTCCCACTGTTGCAACATTTGGCAGTTCTACAGATAGTATGTTAATGCAGGAACAGGGGAAAGCACTTTTTTTAGTGGATGTTAAAGCACCTGATGATTTTGCTCAGGCAGTGTTAGAGTTAGCGTCAAATCCTTTACGGCGAAAATTACTGTCTAATGGGGCAAAGGAATTATTTGCTCGTGAATTTGATTGGTCTCATATCAGTTTAAAGTTGTTGAATACACTAGAATCTTTTTAAATCAAAAGAGAACATCAATGACCTTAAAAACAACACAGTCCTCATTCAATTCCATTTCCATAGGAGTAAAACTAAACTGGACATGGGCGCATACGTTCATCGTGCTACAGTTTGCCCTCCAAATATTACTCTTATTTGCGGGAGGTGCGTTTTTACGAGCGCCAATACGGGTTGCGTCCTTTGCTCTAGGTTTACTTTTATTGGTATTGCTACCGACGGTAAAAAAAGATAAACATCCCGCCACTGCACCAGCCATGATTGTAATAGCAATTATGCTGTTACAGTTTTGTCTCCATCCTTATATTAATTCGATAACAGCAGGATTAGCTCAAGGAGCTATGTATTTGGCTATTCTTAGTCCCTTATTTTGGGTAAGAAAACTAAAAATTACTCCCCATGCTTTTGAAAGCATAATGTTTATCATGTGGGGCATTAATACGTTGAGTGCCATTGTTGGGGTATTACAGGTTTACTATCCTGGTCAATTTCAATTCGTTCTTTCCACGGTCATCCAGAATAGTCAGTTTGGTGGGGATAATTTACTGATAAGTTTAGCCAATGGTACACAGGTATATAGACCAATGGGTTTAAGTGATGTACCAGGGGGTGCAGCAAGTTCAGGCTTATATGCTCTTTTATTTGGTGTTGTCATTGCGCTCAAATATAAAAACCCAATTTTGAAACTTTCAGCTATTGCTAGTGGTGGGCTTGGTTTATTTTGTATCTATTTAACACAAGTCCGTTCCATATTGGTATTGGCTGCTGTTTCTATGGTGTTTTTAGCAGTAGTGTTGTTGAGAACAGGTCAAATTGCCCGTGCAACTGCAATGATATCTAGTGTAACTGCTTTATTCATTGGTGCATTTTCTTGGGCTGTCGCAGTAGGTGGACAATCAACTCTAGATCGTATTAATAGTTTATTTGCTGGCTCTGCTCAAGATGTTTACTATCAAAACCGAGGCCATTTCTTAGAACATACCATTGAGAATTTACTACCTCAATATCCTTTAGGTGCGGGTTTAGGGCGTTGGGGAATGATGAATAGCTATTTTGGTGATAATACTTATTTAGTATCTCAACCGCTTTGGGTAGAAATTCAATGGACAGGATGGTTGTTAGATGGGGGAGTTCCACTAATATTTGCTTATGTTTTGGCTATTTACTTTGCTTGCCATACAGCCTGGAAGATTGCTATTAATCGTAAATTGGGAGATTTTGCTCTGTGGGGTGGTTTAATTTTTGCTTATGATATTGGTTTGGTGGCTATTACTTTCAACTATCCTATTTTTATGAGTCAGGGTGGTATGGAGTTTTGGTTACTAAATACAGCTTTGTTTGTAGCTGCTAATGATTTTTTAAAAAACAAATAAAAAGGTTACCGAAAATTTTTCATGCGTATACTTGTAACTGGTGCAGCAGGATTAATAGGAAAGAAAATGACTAGCTATCTAAGTAGTATCGGTTATGATGTTATACCTGTGGATTGTGTAGAGCATAAAGGCATCGTTTGTGCTGATTTGCGAGATGAATCTGCTGTGTTTCGTATTTTCAATGAGCAAACTCCTGACCTGATAATTCATTTAGCTGCTATCAAGAATATAAAATTATGTGAAGAAAATAAAGAAGCTTCTCGTGCAACAAACTATGGCATACCAGAAGTGCTAACTAGAATTTGTTCTGAATCTAAAATTCGCATGATCTTCTTTTCTTCAGATTACGTTTTTGGGAAATATGATCATTTCTGGAAAGAAGGAGATTCTCCTTGTCCAACGACTCAGTATGGCATTGACAAAGCAGCTTCTGAGTTTCTAATCCAAGAAAAACTCTCTGACTATGCAATCATACGCACAGCCCAACTATATGGATTTAGAGGAGATTTTGTGAGTTTAGTCTGGGATGCACTAAGCTCTAATCAAGAGTTCTTAGCATTTGCGAACCTTGTCAATTGCCCCACATGGATTGATGATCTTTTAGCTATGTTGAATAAGATAATTTGTCAGGGAAGCCAAGGTATTTTTCATTGCGTAGGACCAGAAGCATTGTCACGATACCAATATGCCTGTGCAGTGGCTGAGGCATTTTCTTTAGATACTTCTTATATTAAAGCCGTAAATCTAGATTTTTCAACTGATATTCGTCCTCCTGTTGTTCGTCTCAACGGGACATCAACCTATGATTCCCTTCAAGTTTATCCCGGTACATTAAAGGATAATCTTTCTTTCTGCTCTTCATACACAATCCAAAGGGTTTAACAATGAAAAATTCACGATTAAATTTGAATTTTTCCAAAGGTTTATCTCTCGTAAAATATTTAGTCCTTACATGGGTTACCATAGTCTTTATGATCCTACTTATATCTTCATTGAAGTGGAGATTATTCATGGATCAAGGATTTATGCACTACATAGCATATTTAATTAATGAGCATGGTTTTGTACCTTACCGTGACATCTTTGAACTTAATATGCCGGTTTCTTATTTATTCCACATGGCGGTGGGAAAATTTTTTGGCTACTCTGATCAGGCATTTAGTGCAGTTAATATAGCTTGGCTAACTGCAACATTCGCAGTGACTTGGTTGATTATGAAACCATTTGGTCGAGTCATCGCATTCACAAGTTGTTTACTTTTTGGGATCGTATACCTGCGAATTGGAAGCCTTGTGATGCTTCAGAGAGACTTAATTGCTATTTTACCAATGGCTACTGCTCTGTTGATTACTACGGGGCGTACACCCTTACATCGAAATAATCTGATCAATTTTTTTAATGGAGTTTTATTTGCTATTGCTGCACTGATAAAACCACATCTAGTCATTGGTCTTCCAGCAATGATTATATATAACTGCACTCATTCTAAAAATAGAACTAATTCTCTAAAAACCATCATCAAGGAGTGTATAATTGGCGGACTCTTTGCGTTACTCGGTTTTATCATCACCCTAGTCATTCCTTTGCTCTGGCTGTGGAAAATTGGGGCAATCGAAGCCTTTTGGAATATCCTTTCATCCTATATTCCTCTTTACGGAGAGATTTCGGGAAAATTCACTATTGTGGAGAGCGATCGCACTGTGGGGTATTTGCTATACAATACCTTTGATTCCTTGAAACAATCGCACACTGGAGGTCTGCTGATTACTGCTTTGTTGGGAGTTGGTCTGGTCCTAAAAAGTTCTTTATCTGTAGTCAAAAAGAAGTTAGCATTATTATTATTTTCATTAACACTGCTTTATGTAGTGTATGTTGTTATTGGGGGGAAATTTTGGATTTATCATTGGATGCCATTCATGTACTTTGCTTGTTTGTGTACACCACTTTTATTATTGACTTCTTCCTCATTTGTGAAGTTAAGCAGAACTAATATTATTCGTTTTTTCTTGTTTATTTTTTTAGCTTTGATGTTGACAGTACATCCTATTAAACAAATACTTTACAATCGTGAACCATTGTGGCTTTCAGGAACAAACTATTATACAAGGGTTGAGGAAATAGAAACTTACTTGAATAAAAATCTATCACTAGATGATAAAGTCCAACCTTTGGATTGGATTGCCGGCGGTTCTGTCCAGGCTATGCTCCTATCAAAGGCAGTGGTTGCAACTCCCTATGTTACTGACTTTCAATTTTACCACCATGTATCAAACCCTTATATCCAGAGCTTGAGGAAGAATTTTATAACAGAATTAGAAAAAGAAATGCCGAAGTTCATTATTAAAGTAGAGACAATATCAAAGATATCAGGAACAGACACAAACTATAGTTTTCCTAAATTGGAGGAATTTATCAAACAACACTATAGTAAAGATTACATAGGTACAGGTTTTGATATTTATCGAAGGGACGATGAATCTCGAAACTAGAAGCAAGAAATGGGATTATATGGAAACTGTTAAAACTCAATTATTAGTCCCATCCGGATTAACTTTTATTTTACAAAAGGCAACTACTAGAAAGGATGTATTCAAAGATGATGAAAAATAAATGTTGTATGAACTGCCATAGTGAGAATTTGGAGCAGTTTATTGATTTTGGTAATCAGCCTAATGGTAATGATTTTCCTGCTGTTAATGATCTCGATAACGAACAAACATTTCCATTTGCAATGTTGGTTTGTACTGATTGTTGGCAGGTACAGTTGCAAGAGTTTCCCTCTGTTAACTCTATGTTCACGAATCATCCATATATCACAGGCTTGAATCAGCCAGTGGTTAACCACTTTGGTGAACTTGTGAGTAATACCATAGATAAATTTGCTATTCCACTTAACAGTCTTGTGCTTGATATTGGTGCTAATGATGGGACACTACTCTCTAAGTTTCGAGATCATGGTATGCGAGTGTTGGGGATAGATCCCTGCAAGCGAAGCTGTGAAATGGCTAAAAATAGAGGAATCACTGTTTTCGAGGCTTTTTGGAATAAAGAAAGTGGTGAGGCAATAAAACGCTTGGGAATATATCCCGATCTCATCACTGCCACTGCGGTTTTTTACCATGTGGAAGATATTCATAGCTTTGTACAAGGCTTAGATGTGGTTATGGGCAAGAATACAATTTTTTGTACTCAATGTGTATATCTAAAGGATATTATTGAAAACTTGCAATTTGATCATTTCTATCATGAACACACCATGATTCATGCAATTACTCCTCTAAAACGTCTTTTTTCTCAATATGGTCTGCGATTATTAGATGTAGATTTTTATCCTATTCATGGTGGTTCTTTTGTGTTGTATGTTGGTAGAGAGGAATCAGATTTTCCTAGTACAAAAAAAATTGATGATGCAATTGCTGAAGAAAAACGGAGTGGACTCAACAAACTACAAACTTACCTGAATTTTTCTCAGCGTGTGGAAGAAAACAAGGAAGAGCTTATTTCACTTCTCAAACAGATATCTGATAAAGGAAAAAGTGTGTTTGGACTTGGTGCGCCTCTCAAAGGAAGTACCTTGATAAATTACTATGGCATCGAATCTGATCTGGTGGAATGTGTTACTGAAATAAATCAGTACAAAATTGGTAGATACATCCCCGGCACCCATATTCCCATTGTTCATGAAGATACGATTGATGAGCAGCCAGATTACTACTTGCTTCTGTCTTGGAATTTTGTAGATTTCTTTGTTGAGAAATTTGCAGAGTATCTAAACTCTGGTGGCAAGTTTATTATTCCACATCCAACTGTCACAGTTATTGGCAAAGAATTGGTAGATAATAAATCCTAATATTAGGAAAACATTTTAGTTATCAGGATTTTGGGTTATGAAGACATCGCTAATTATTCCGTTTAAGAATGAAGTGGAATATGCGAAAATGACCATGAAAGAAGTATATATATACTTGTCCGAACGTGAAATTGACTTTGAACTTGTTGCAGTTGATGACAGTAATGATGGCACTTGGGAGATTCTTCAATCTTTTGAGAAGACACACAAAAATGTTGTTGTAGTGAAAGGAGGAGATCCTCCGGGATATGGAAAAGCCTTACGAAAAGGTTTTAGTATTGCTACTGGAGATATTGTTATTCCATTTAACGGGGATATGTGCGATTCACTTGATGATGTGATCTCATATATCAAGCTAATTGAAAATGGCAATGATATGGTATTTGGTTCGAGGTTTATAGCTGGAGCAAAAGTAACTGATTCCTCAATGGCAAAAGAGTTTCTATCCGTGTTGGGAAACGTATTTCTTCAGTTGCTTTTCCAGACAAAATGTAGTGATATAACCAACTCTTTCAAGGCTTATAGAAAAACGGTTTTGAATGACATTAAACCAACTGCTGATGGTTATGATATTGTAATGGAAATTGCTTTAAAGAGCATATTAAAAAAATATAAGTACACCACGATTCCTGTAGCATGGTCTGGTAGAAAGTATGGACGTTCAAAGATGTCGATTCTAAAATCCATGGTGACTTATCTGTTGACTGCCTTTAGAATTAGATTTGAGAGTATAAAGTAAGCCATTGGTGTCAAAAGTCATTTCACCGCCCTTAGTTATATCCATTATCTACATATTTACTAATATTCGTAATGGCGATAGCGCAAGCGCTGACTTGTCAGTTCGCACGCAAACAGCAAAGCGTTAATCCTCAGTTCTTTATTCTCAATAATATAAAATTATATCAAGAAGAATAAGGTATATTTTTGTGAAAATTGATGGATTCTAATGCAACAGGTGAAAGTCTTTTATGAAATCTTATTTGCTGGTGACAGGTGATTTTGTAAAAACTGGGGGAATGGATAGGGCTAATTTTGCTTTAGCTGAATATTTAGCAAGAGAAGGTGAACAGGTACATTTAGCAGCTCATCGGGTAGCTAATGAGTTGTTAGCATTTCCCAATGTGACGTTTCATCGAGTAACAAAGCTGGGAAATTCTGATTTACTTAGTAGCCCTTTACTAAACAGAATGGGGCGCAATTTAGCACAGCGTCTAGTTGCCAATGGTGCTAGAGTTTTGGTCAATGGTGGTAACTGTCAATGGCCAGATGTTAACTGGGTGCATTATGTTCATGCGGCTTATCAACCCGATAATCAAGCAGGGTTATTGCGTCAGTTCAAAGCATATGTTGCTCGTCGGATGTTTTTAGAGTCAGAAAAGCAAGCATTAAAATCGGCGCGGGTAATTATTGTTAATTCAAACCGGACTAAACAAGTTTTGATGGAGAAGTTAGCAATTCCTGAGCAAAAACTGCACACAGTCTACTATGGGATAGATCCGCAAGTTTTTTATCCACCGACACCAGAACAAAGAATTGCACTGCGTCAGCAACTAGGATGGGCAGAAGATAAAGCAATTGTAGTATTTATTGGTGCTTTAGGCGATCGCCGTAAAGGATTTGATACCCTATTCACAGCATGGCAAAAGTTATGTACATCCCCTGATTGGAATGCTGATTTAGTAGTAATTGGGGCGGGTGCAGAATTAAGAGAATGGCAAAGTCGCGCTGATATTGCTGGTATTTCTAACATTCATTTCCTGGGTTTTCGTCCTGATGTGCCAAAATTGTTACAAGCGGCTGATTGTTTAGTTGCGCCCACTCGTTACGAAGCCTATGGTTTAGGAGTACACGAAGCCCTTTGTTGTGGAATACCTGCTTTAGTCAGTGCGAATGCTGGAGTTGCAGAACGCTATCCCCCCCAGTTGCAAGATTTGTTACTTCCTAACCCGGAAGATGCGGTAGATTTAGTAGCACGGTTGCAAAAATGGCGCAGGGAAAAGGACTATTATAGTAATTTAGTATCTTCTCTTACGCAGGAGTTAAGAGTTTACACCTGGGATGATATGGCTAAGGCTATTAAGCAATTAATTTTTTGAATTATTGATGCCTTCCCTGGGTTTGAAAATAATTTTTTCATCAGCTTGTTTAAATTCAATATCAAAGACATCAAACAGGGAGCATCTCAACTTTGTTAGAACAAAAGAACTAACAGCACCTAAAGCGTGTCATTAAGATAAGCACAGCGATGCATGAGGACTTGAGAGACATTAGATTGATTCCATTGCGCTCCAGAGATTTTTAATCGGCGATCTATCTGTTTAATGGTAGACTCGATAGCACCAGAACCAATGGAACAAATATTTTCGGTTTGATAATAGTCATAGTTGACAATTCGATGTCGATGGGTTGACAAATACTGGCAAAAGTTTTGAGCCGCTCTAGTTTTAATTGGAGAGAATAGAGCGAGAGTTTCATCAACTTTTCCTTGCCAAAGAAAAGTTTCAGCAGCTTTGATTCGTTTGAGAGAACCACCTACTTTATGTAGATTTTCAACGAGATGAAACCAATCCAAAATCTCGCGTCTCTCCCCAGGACAATTAAATTGTCGAATTATTTTCCAAATCCCTGGATGTCCATCACCCAAGCAAGTTAATGGTTCTGCCAACTTCTGTTGATTTACGTAATCAATTAAAGCTTCATTTTCACCCAATCTAGCTACTTTTATTGATTGGTTGATGCAGATGGCTTTATGGTCTTTCCAGATACATGGCTCTCCTTTTTCTTCAGTCCGCAGCCTTACCTTACCGCCATCTACGCTAATTTCTTCGATTTGTTGTCCACATTCTATTTCCGGAAACTCATACCTTTGAACTATTCTTTGTTGTGTGCTAGCACAGAGCGATATACCTGTATATTTATAAATATCTTTGGCGGCATTTTCATAAGAGACATTTGCACTAGCTCTCAAACAACATTCTTCTAAGTAAGGGCTGATTTTTTGATGTTTTTCTAGTTTTAATTTTCGCGCTTGTTTCTCACTGACTGGTAGCTCTCCCAGAATACTTTTAATTATTCTTACTCTTCCTGAAGCAGTTCCTGTTGCTTCTTTGATAAAAAAACTCCTAATTCTGGCGCAATATATTCTAGAGTCTGCGCTCTGATTGTTTTTTCAATTCCAGATAGACTTTCTAATTCTTCAGTTTCTGCTTCTTGATATAGAATTTTGGCTATGGCTTGTAGATGCTCCTGGAGTTTTTTATGATTAGCTGCTTCCATGATTGATTGAGTGGGGGTTAGTTTCTGACTTTATTTTCGCTGATTTTCACCCCCACTTGCTAGTTCATCTGTTCTAGCAAATCTGAGATGCTCCCCGGTGATATACTCAGAAGATTCTAGGTTTTGAAGGTTAATTTGCCCAGTCATAGTTCGATATGATTAAAATAAGTTAATGTTGTCTCTTTACCCAGGGGTTAAGCAATCATACTTAGTATAAATTAACAAACACCCTCTTAAAAAAATAGCCTATTTTTTAAATCAATGAAATCGCTAAGAATTCTCCTGGTCATAAATTCACCACCTCTACCATTAGGTAAAGCAGATGCTAGATGGTACTACGTTTTAGTTAAAGGCTTAATGGAGAGAGGTCATAATGTAACCGCATTTGTTGTTTGTAATACATTAGAAGACATAGCTAAATCTGAAACTCTTTTTCCTGCACCAAAGTATGATCTACGATGCTATCTGATACCTAGTAAAAATCAAGGGTTAATAGGGAAGATAAAAACCATACAGCGACCTTATTCTTATATATTTAGTCCTGAATTACAACAAGATTTGACTGCTGAACTAGCAAAACCTTATGATGTCTTGCATCTTGAGCAGCTTTGGAGTGGTTGGTTAGGACTTAAACATCAAGAAAAAGCAGTCATTAATATTCATTACCTCTTTTCTTTAGATGGAACTTTTGAGCAGAATCAATCTTTACAAACTAGACTAAGAAGGTTTTTTACATATCGGGCTGAAAAGAAATTATTAAAAGCTTTTCCGCGAATAATTACCTTATCAGATCGCCTCAATAAACATATTCAAATAATTAATCCTCAAGCTGAAATTTACACTGTGCCATTGGGACTTGATTTCTCACTTTACCCTTTTGCTGAGAAAAAAGACATTAATCAACAACCGATAGTAGGTCTAATTGGTAGCTTTAATTGGACACCATCCTATACTGCTGCTGAAAGACTTTTAACTAGGCTATGGCCAGCAATAAAACGCCGTGTTCCTCATGCTAAACTACAGATTATTGGGCGTTCTGCTAAAGACGTGCTGGACAAATTCACCGATATAGAAGACTTAGAAATTCATCAAGATGTCCCCGATACTTTACCCTATTTTACTAATATAGATGTGATGCTATATGCACCTATTTCTGGAAGTGGTATAAAAGTTAAAGTCCTGGAGGCTTTTGCTTTGGGGACACCAGTTGTCACCAACTCTGATGGTGTAGAAGGTATTCCGGCGGTCGATGGTATTCACGCTGGTATTTGTGAAGATGATCAAGGTTTGATTGACAGGACTGTGGAATTATTAAATAATCCATCTTTAGAACAACAAAGGAGGGTAAAAGCTAGAAAATTAATTGAAGAATATTGTAGTCCACAGGTAACGACAGAACAAATTGAAAAAATTTATCAAGGCGTTATACGTGATCAAGAATAAAATCCTTGTCCCTTGTAAATCAAGGATTTATATTTCATTATTATCTCACAGATCATTTCCCTTTACTATCTTTACTATATGTATTGTATACATATAGCAGGGAACAGGGAACAGGATCGAAACTCCGTAATTGCAAGGGTTTCACTATCTGTTTCTGTCCTAACCACCTTGGCGGTTGCTATAATTAAATTTCCTAGTAAGTTGAATAAGATAAATGGCTAGTTTAAATACGATCTCAAATAAATGGTTTTTCAAAAATACTCATCAATTTAATTGTTTGAGCATCTGGCCAATTTTTTCCATAGTAACTCTTCTGTCCTATTCATTTCAATATCCCAGCAGTGCTTCATTGGCTCATTTCATGTTTGGAGATCCAGGTGCAGCATTAAAAGCAGATTATTTAATAGCTCAAGGTTACTCACCTACAATTGATTTCACGTACTATTATGGATTACTGCCATTAAGTATAGGACGTGCTTGGTTTGAACTATTTGGCAGAACTCCCCAGGCTTATCTAGCCGCAATGTTAATTTTTAATCTTTTGATTGCTGCTGCTTTGACAAGAATAGCCGTTGTAGCGGATTTAAAACGAATAGGAATAATATTTATAGCTTGCACAATTCCTTTTTCCGTGATGCCATTGTACCCTAACTTCACCCATGCACTTGAGGCACTTCTAAAATGCATCAAGTTTTCATCAACAAAATAATGAGGATTTTTAACAATGAGCGTTGTCATAGTAACAGGTTCTGCTGGACTTATTGGTTCGGAGTCAGTTCGTTTTTTTTGTGAAAAAGGCTTTAATGTTGTCGGTATAGACAATAATATGCGAGAGCAATTTTTTGGGAAGGATGCTTCTACAGAATGGAACCGTGAGCGATTACTAAAAGATTATCAAGATCAATATACACATTATTCCATTGATATTCGGGATCATGAAGCCATAGCTCAAGTATTTAATACTTATGGCAAAGATATTCAACTAATCATTCACACCGCAGCACAACCATCTCATGACTGGGCTGCTCGTGATCCTTACACTGATTTTACTGTTAATGCTAATGGTACTTTAGTATTACTAGAAAACGCTCGCCAAATTTGCCCAGAGGCAGTATTTATTTTTTGCTCAACTAATAAGGTTTATGGAGATACACCAAATTATTTACCACTCATAGAACAAGAATTAAGATGGGAAATTGAGGAAACACATCCTTATCTTCAAGGCATTGATGAAACCATGAGTATCGATCAATCTAAACATTCTTTATTCGGAGCATCGAAGGTATCGTCAGATATTTTAGTTCAGGAATATGGTCGTTACTTCGATATGAAAACTGCCTGTTTTCGAGGAGGTTGTCTAACTGGTGCTAGTCATTCTGGTGCGGAACTACATGGGTTTTTATCTTACTTAATGAAATGTACAATGACTGGTAAACCTTACCAAATATACGGTTATAAAGGAAAACAGGTGAGAGATAATATTCACAGCTATGATTTAGTCAATGCTTTTTATCATTTCTACAAACAACCTCGAATAGCCGAAGTTTATAATATTGGAGGAAGTAGATTTAGTAATTGTTCAATGTTGGAAGCTATTAAGATTTGTGAAAAAATCGCCGAAAGAAAACTTGATTGGAGTTATGTTGAAACAAATCGTTCAGGAGATCATATTTGGTGGATTAGTAACATCCAAAAGTTCAAAAATCATTATCCTGAATGGAATTTGAAGTACAATGTTCAGGATATTTTGCAAGAGATATTTACCCGTAACACTACTCGGTGGATATAGAAAATAAAACAGGCTACGCTCAAAAAAATTAAGCATATTTATGGTGAGACGCTAATATGAAAAATAGTCATCCAGCAATTGATCAACTAAATGGAGTTTTTATATGATTAGTAGACTTTATCGCCGCGCACAAGAGTTTCTTCTGCCATTATACGGTGGACTATTGCCAATCCGGTTAGAAGATATCATAAATACCGATGAGCAAACTAGCGTGACTTTAGCCGATTGGAACAAGGATCTAGGGGCTGGAACACTATGGGATTTATTTGCTATTTGCCTCATAACTAAGGTGCGATCGCCTCCTATCTGTTTTGAAATCGGAACAGGTCATGGACGTACTACTCTCCATCTAGCACTTAACAGTCCAAAGGAATCAGAAATATTCACTCTTGATATCTCAACTGATCCAATAGTTGGTTCAATATTTCGTGACCATATTGCTGGAAAAGCAGTTCATTCGTTAGTTGGCGATTCAAAGACATTTGACTTTACACCTTGGAAAAGTCGAGTTGACTTGGTTCTTGTCGATGGAAACCATGAATACGAAGCAGTTATGAGAGATACTGCAATTGCATTTGAGCTAGTTTCACCTGATGGCTGCATTTTGTGGGATGACTTTACTCCGGGATGGCCTGGTGTAGTTCAATCACTGAGGGAGACAGCACAGAAGCATAAGATTCGGCGAATCGTGGGTACTAAGCTTGCTTACTTCGCTAAAGATTTGTAAATCGTATTTGCTATTCAGTTTTGAAAATGAGTCCAAGACATCACTATTATATTCATTGCCAATAAATTTTCCGCAAGACTTAACTAATGTTCTTCAAGAATTTAATAGACATGATTACAAAAGTTATACAACATCGGATATTTAGGTTTATTGTTGGGGGTGGAGTAGCAGCAACATTCAATTTATTATTGATGTTCTTGCTGATTCATGAAATGGATTTTAGCACCCCTTTTTTAAGGAATGTAGCTAATTTAATCTCTATTGAGCTTTCATTATTGCTCAGTTTTTTTATCTACCGAATTTGGGTTTGGAATGGTGGTTCTTGGGTAGTTAAGGATGTTTTATTCCGACAACTCCCCCTTTACCACATATCTGCCAGCGCGGCTGTTTTTGTTCGCATCTTCATTGTGTTCCCTGTGTTGGATTGGTTGGGAGTTAACTATGTAATTAATACTTTAATAGGAGTAGTATTAAGTGCTACTCTCAACTATTTGATTAGTGATAAACTTGTATTTAAGACCCAATCTAAACAGCCAAAAAATGAAAAAAATCAAGGTAATTACGAATCGGAAATTTATTATCCAGAAGGATTAGAACCTGGATTGGCTGATACTGGATCGAAAAAACCGTTAATCATCAATAAGCAATTTCTTTTATCATTAGTGATTCCTGCTTACAACGAAGAGGGTGGCATATTAAGTACAGTTGATTCAATCTGTAAGCTACTAGATAAAAAAGAGGTTAATTATGAGATTCTAGTAATCAATGATAATAGTAAAGATAGGACAGAAGAGTTATTACAAACATTGACTCAAGAAAATGATAGAGTGCGTTATATCAATAACTACTATCCTAATGGGTTTGGTTTTGCTGTGCGTTGTGGGTTAGAGAACTTTCAAGGAGATGCAGTAGCTATCGTGATGGCAGATAGTTCTGATGCACCTGAAAATATAGTAGATTATTACTATAAGCTCCAACAGGGTTATGATTGTGTATTTGGTTCTCGGTTTATCAAAGGTGGCAAGGTAATTGACTATCCCCAACATAAATTAATCATAAATCGCCTAGCTAATTTATTTGTGAAAATCTTGTTTGGATTAGATTACAATGACACCACTAACGCTTTTAAAATGTATCGAAGAGAAGTAATAGATGGCGTTAATCCTTTGATATCACATCATTTTAATTTAACAGTTGAAATTCCACTAAAAGCCATAATTAGAGGCTATACATACGCAATAGTTCCTATTGCTTGGAGTAATCGTAAAACCGGAGTTTCTAAATTAAAAATCAAGGAAATGGGGAGCAGATATTTGTTTATAGTCCTATCCATATTACTAGAAAAACTGCTTTCCAGAGGTGATTATATCCGCAAACATAATCATAGCTATAGTCAACTGAAAAATTAGAAGTGAGAGAAAAAAATGACAAGGCGAGTTTTGATCACAGGAGGAGCAGGTTTTGTAGGTAGTTCTTTAGGATTAGGGTTAGCCAAACGTTACCCTGATTGGAAAATTACTGCTTTAGACAACTTAAAACGGCGGGGATCTGAGTTGAATTTACCAAGACTCAAACAAGCTGGTATTGAATTCGTTCATGGTGATGTGAGAAATAAAGAAGACTTAGATCCGGTTTTACTTCAGCCAGATTTAATATTAGAGTGTTCTGCTGAACCATCAGTCTTAGCTGGGTATACTTCTCCTGGTTATCTCCTGCAAACCAATCTTATAGGAACAATTAACTGTCTGGAATTGGCACGACAAACTCAGGCTGATTTTATCTTTTTGTCTACAAGTCGGGTATATCCTATTGCCAATCTCACATCTTTGAAGTTTACGGAAACTGAAACACGGTTTCAACTTTTAGACGAACAATCCTTAATTGGTGTATCGAATCAAGGGGTTTCAGAAGAGTTTTCTCTAATTGGAGGGCGATCGCTCTATGGTGCAACTAAATTAGCATCAGAATTACTCATCAATGAATACTCAGATGCTTATGGATTCAGGACTTTAATAAATCGCTGCGGTGTATTAACTGGTCCTTGGCAAATGGGCAAAGTTGACCAAGGTGTGTTTGCTTTATGGATGGCTTGTCATTACTTCGACAGGTCTTTAAAATATATTGGCTATGGTGGTACAGGTAAGCAGGTTCGAGATTTTCTACATATAGCAGATTTACTCAACTTAATTGATATTCAATTGGAAAACTTGCGGATATTAAAAGGGAAAACTTTTAATGTGGGTGGTGGTTTAATAAACACTCTATCACTATTAGAAACAACTAAACTATGTCAGGAAATTACCGGAAAAAAGATTCAAATTGATTCAGTACCAGAAACTAGCCCAGGAGATATACCTATTTTTATTACTGATTCAAGTAAAATCATGGAAGCTACTGGCTGGAAGCCAAAAAAAGATGCTAAAACTACGCTCATGGAAATTTATGATTGGATAAATCAGCATCACTCAATATTAAATAGTATTTTTTGAAATTTAGGTAAATTAATCTTTGTCAAGTCAACCAAAGAGATCATAATCAATGAAAAGTATAGAGACTCAAAAAGCTAAATTTTGGGTAACTAGGTCTGTTGACTATCTTGATAGAAATAAGCAAAAATTTTCGATCATTAAGCAGATTCCTTACAGGAGTACTCTTTTTAAACGAAATTATGTGTATATAATTGAAAGACAAATATAATAAGTAACAAGTAATCTACCAGACATTGAAACAGGACATTAAATTTATGCTTAAAAAATACTCAATACGAATTCAAAATAATATCACTTTACATAGTGATGATTTGATTGCCATTGCTTTAGCCATAATTGTTGGAATTATATTGTCTCTAATGCCACATATTGTTGGGATTTTGGAAACAGGAAACCCTGTATCCTTTGTAGATAATGATGATATTCTTTACCAGTTCTATGCTACTACTGCCTACCACAATCATCCTTTATATTTAAGTGACCCCGTACTTAAAGAAGGTGGCTCTACCATGTATCCCTGGCTGCAATTTATACCGGGAGTAATGATTACGAAATTACTTGATTTAAACCCCCTATATATCAATATTATTTGGCGGTTGTGGGCTGGTATAAGTATTCCCATCGCATGGTATTTAGTAACTCGTTCATATCTGAAAAACTCATGGCTATCATTAGGATCTACCATCATTTTAATGACTGATAGTGAGATGTTATCATCTTGGTTAATATCCAAGCACTTTATTACTGTTAGTAAAGTTGCTTTAGGTATTCCAGGTACTGTCTTGGAAAAAAATCCCCAATTACTAGATCAATGGCGTATTATTACTCCAGGCATGAGTCTTGCATATTTACTAATTTACGTTTGGTTATTTCATTTAGCTTTATCTAAGCCTACACGAATGAGAATTGTATTAGCAGCAGCTAGTTTGGGTCTATTATTTTACATTTATTTTTACTTCTGGACATCTGCAATATTAGGTTTAGTAATTGGTATCCTCTTGGATATCAAAAATCGTAAAACCTATTTAAGTATAGGTATAGGTGGTTTATTATTAGGATTACCACAGGTAGTGATGAATTCCTTAATTAAGCATAATTCTAATTCAGAATGGCTACCAAGAACTGATAATTTTTTACCTATTTCCCATTTTAGTGAATTATTATTACCAGTATTATCTTTATCCTTAATTCTAGGGACTTTTTTCTGGGTAATATTTCGCCGCCGAGATTTAGTTCATATTTGGTCATTAGCGGCGGCAGCTATTTTGTTAACAAATCATCAAATAGTAACAGGATTACAAATTCAGAATTTTCACTGGAAATATTGTTATGGACCGATTCTTTCATTATTAGTTATACTAATTTTGTTAGAAATTATATCATTGAGTAAATTGTGGAAAAAGCCTATTATATTTGCTGGAATCGCCCTAGTATCCTTTTATCTTACTACTGGAATTTGGCTCAGATATGTAGAAGCATCACAAACAAAAGAGTCTGTCGAGTTAACTAATATTTATCATAAGTACAAAAATCAGGTATTGGATCAATCAGATGTTAATCTAAAACCAAGATCGGTTATAGCTGGTGATCAAAATTTTGTTGACTTTGCAGTGATGACAAAAAATCAACGTCCTTTATATGGATATGCAGTTAATTTAAGTCCAGCAGTTGATAATGCTGAATGGGATGCCAGAATTGCCCTCAATGATTATCTTCAAGGTATCAACCGCTCAACGTTTCTTACTAAACAAGATATAGAACTAAAAACTACAACTTGGGGACCTTGGGTACGAGATGCAAAAAAATTAGATGAGCGTTTTCAAAGCCGTCAAAAATCTTATGATGATATTCTTGCCGACCCAGTAAAGGCGTTCAAAAAATTTCAAGTAAAATATGTAGCCTTATCAAAAAATACTCAGCAACCCCAATACCTTAATGCTGGTTGGAAACTTCTGCAAGATGGTCAATATTGGCAGATTTGGGAAAATAAACTTGATAAATCTGCTTAAACATAATACAAAAATTAAGGGTTAACTTACATAGAAAATATTTCAATATTTCAATCATTGGAAATTCATATTGGAATTGTCTACCGTAAACCTTATAGCGGTTATTGGTTGAGTGAAATACAAGAACCCCACCCCCAACCCCCTCCCCGCAAGCAAGGAGAGGACTTATGACTGTATTTCATTCAAGTGCATACCGCTATATTAATTGATAATATGCAAATTTTACAGATATTGAGTTTGTATAGTCCAGGAAAATAATTTCATGAAAGTTGCTTTTAACGCCCGACTCTTAAACTCTCCTACACTGAGAGGATGGAACCGATATACTATTAATCTTTTGGTAGAATTATCTTCATTAGGTATAGAGCTTTTTTTATATTCTGATAGTCCATTGCACGAAAGCCATCTAGCCAAATTACCAAAAGATAGTTACCAAGTCCGTATTTCTCCCCCAATGCGTTATATTTTGTGGGAACAATATTGGTTGCCAAAACAATGTGAAAAAGATCAAGTAGATATCTTACATTGTCCCATGAATTTTGGTTTACCTTGGTTTAGTGATTGTCCCCGTGTTCTGACATTACATGATGCCATAGATCAAATTTATTACTCGCAAAATTCACCTGGGAGTCAAAAATTAAATCTAGCTAATTTGCAAACTAAATTTTATCATTGGGTTGCTAGATATAGAGCAGATCATATTATTACGGTTAGTGAGTATTCAAAACAAGATATTGTCAAATGTTTAAAGATACCAGTAAATAAAATTACAGTTATTTATGAAGCTGCTGATGATAAATTTCATGATGAAATAAATTTAGAAAATCGAGGACAAGTTAGAAATAAATATCAATTAAACAGTCCTTATGTTTTCTATATTGGTGGCTGGGAAAAACGCAAAAATATTCCTTTTTTAATTAAAGCTTTTGCTGAAGCTAACTTAGATGGTGTAGAATTAGTTTTAGCTGGTGGTAAAGATCAACAACGTGATACTCTTTTCAAATTAGCAGAATCATTAGGAATTACAAACCGTTTGCGGTTATTAGGGTGGGTAGATGATGAAGACTTACCAGCACTTTATGGTGAAGCTCTTTGTTTTGTTTACCCTAGTGAATATGAAGGTTTTGGGTTTCAATTATGTGAATCAATGGCTGTTGGTTGTCCAGTTTTGGCTGCTAGAATCACTTGTTTGCCAGAGGTTTTAGGTGATGGGGGTGAAACTTTTGGATTAGATGATTTGAGCGAATTGTCAAGATTACTTATTAAATTAGTAGAGGAGAAAAATTTCGCAGAGGATTTAAAACAGCGTGCTTATATAAAGTCCAGAAATTATTCATGGAAAAATACTGCTATCACTACGATAAATCTATATAATTCATTGTCCTAAGCTTGAGCGAATCATAATTTTCAGTCTAAAGTCTTATATGACTTATTTTTAAGGAGTGTAACAATCATGTTTTTAAAGATTGGGTCAAAAATTTCTTTTCATATCTCTCTTCTGAAGGATTACTTCTTGGCTTTTCAGTCATGGTCACTCGAAAAACGGACTTTAGCTCGTAGGAAGCTGGCATGGCATTTTATACAAGGGCAAAGCAAGTTCATTACTTTCCAACGAGATGATAATTGGTGGACAGTATTTTCAAGTGATGTTGTGAGTAGACATTTATTTTTTTATGGTAAATTTGAACTTAATTCTTTAGACGCAACTTTAAGATGGCTGGGAAAAAATCATAATTTTTGGTTAAAGAGCAAAGCGATAATTAATGTTGGTGGAAATATAGGTGCTACTTGTATTCCTCTAGCTCGTAAAACTGGAAAACATTGTATAGTTTGTGAGCCAGTTCCTGAAACATTTAAACTCTTAGAACAGAATATAAAATTAAACAATTTAACAGAGCTTATTTCTTGTCACCAAATTGGCATATCCTCAAGACCAGGGTATGCTGAGATGGCTTTAACAGGTGATAGTGGATGGAGTGAGGTTCGTGTAGTAAAAGGAGTACAAGGATTTAGTAACCTCTCTCCAGTTTATAATTATGTGAAAGTTCCGATGAGTACACTTGAGGAATTGGTAACTATGGAAAGTTTAAATTTGCAGGATGTAGGTTTGGTATGGAGTGATACTCAAGGTTTTGAAAGTGAGGTGATTGAATCCGGAAAAGCTCTTTGGTTAGCAGGAGTACCATGTTGGGTGGAGGTTTGGCCACAAGGACTTGAGGCACATGGAGGAATAAGAAAGTTTGTTGCTTTATGTAATGAGTATTTCCAATATCTGATTACCAAAGAAGATTTTGATAACCTAAATGAGATTCAACCTAAAGAAATAAAATATCTAGAAAAGCTAATTCATGATATGCAGAATAGCAAGAATCCTGAAGGAACAGATATTCTTTTAATTCCTTAGACTTAAGTAGGTAGGCTGACGGGGCGACAAACAAGGCTGAAAACAGGACAGTATAAAGAATGTAACGATTTATGGTAAAAAAAGATAGGCCAGGAATTGTCAATAAGACCTATCTAATGAAAATAATACCTCTATTTTATCAAAAGCACTTAAAAAGTCAATTGAGTCTAAGAGAATACCTGTTTCTCCAAATTTTGGTGAGCATCCTACAGTCAATTAAAAATGTGAATTTAGAAAGGTTAGCGAATGGGATACCTTTGCCAATTAAATTTGAGAGTAGAAGAAAAAGAATA